>NZ_RQES01000023.1 GCF_004769405.1 Leptospira selangorensis | reverse complement strand
GCTAGGATAATAACCTGTTCCGGGAAAAAATTCATAGGTTCCGGGTGGATTACAAGAACTCGCCTCAAGTTGGTTTCTGGTTTGGACAGAAGGATCTAAAACTTGTTCCAAAACAAGATTCGTCCCAAGATCAAAAACGCCTAAATACAGAAAACTAGCAAAGCCTAACATTCTTAAGGTGGAAGCCATCTTGTCTGTCACCCATCCAATTATTTTCGACCGCAGATCAAATCCCTTTTGGATCTCAAAGTCAAGCTCTTAACATTCTCTTCTTTA
>NZ_RQES01000022.1 GCF_004769405.1 Leptospira selangorensis | reverse complement strand
GGTCACAATGCAGATCGAAGTTTTGAAAACGGACACCGGCTCCACCGACCAAATCACAAGTGAGATCAAATACGCAGATACTGAAGAAACCAAAAATGACGGTTCTGAAAAAATCCACCAAAACGAAGTGAATCTAAGAACAGTTCAGTTTGCAGATACATATTCTTCTGCTAATAGTTTGAATTTGGGAAGTAGCTCCGGAGTGAATTATGGGGTTCCTGCAGGTAGTGCAGGACTTAATTATGGAACGAATTCCTCTAATAGTTGGGGTTTTAGCAATTCCACATCTAAGACTGTTACTAAATGGGCGGACAAACCTTTTAAGAATAATATAGATAAAGATGCTCGATCA
>NZ_RQES01000021.1 GCF_004769405.1 Leptospira selangorensis | reverse complement strand
ATTGCATATTATTTGTTACCTAAATACGGATAAATTATTTCTGATTACGCCTAACGACCAAGGCTTGACGACGTTCGCAACGGCACGAACTTGCTTTAGCAAGTGCAGTGACGACAGCGAATGTGGCGAAGCCCAAGCGAGAGTCGCGCAGCGATCTCGAAGCGAAGCGTCAGAGCCGATAGTTATACGCCGTCCAAATTTGGCGAAGTTTGATTAAGTTTGTATATCATTATACGTTCTTATTTGAGAGGACCAAAATTTGATTAAAGCCATCACAATAAGCAAAATTGAATAACCCTCTTCCCGCCCAAAATGGCCTACACTTGGCGAATGATGTGGCTTATTAGTTATAGATTTTATTGTTTTAGAGGTTTTATCTAACCAGTCAAATGTCAAAGCGTTTGCGTCTATAAAAGCTTTCTTATTCGAGTCACTGTCGGAATATTTAAGTAATTTATCTTTTTCTTTTTGAAGAGATTCAAGAAGAGATCTACAATGCCCTACACTTTTGTCATAATCACCAAGAAGGTAATATTTATTGGCCTCATTCAACTCATTAATTGCCTGGGTAAAATATTCAAGATCTGAAAACGAGCTTATTGGAATCTCAACTAATGCGATCTTTTGTAAGGTACTATTATTTAATATTTTCTCAATCCAAAATGACTTAGGTATATTGAAATGCAAATTTGCAGTTAATAAATTCTGAGTAGCCTCAATAACTTCAAAGGTTTGATTATCAATTCCGACTATTTTTCTCTTTTTGTTTGCATGAAAAACAAAGTCGATAGAAAAGTTTACATCATCTTTTCGATTCGATTCTATCTTTTCGAAGATCGAATTTGGTATTTTAAAATTGCAGTCAAAGTTGGACGTATATTTTAAGGAAAAGTCAAACGTATGCAATTTACTAAATTTATCTACTTCCGAAATTCCGTTTATCTTTAAAGTTACCTCAAAACCGTGACAAACTACAGGCAGAGGATTATTCACCTGAAACTGAAGTTTAAGCCTTAGGATATTTACATCAGATATTGTATTAATCGAAGTATTTAGAAAATCGATCTTAACATTTCCTAAAGTTAAGTGTAAAAAACTGATTTCTGTTTCAAACATAGAATTCATTTGGATGGCGTATAATGACCAAGGGTTGGCGACGTTTCGCGAGTGCGCAAGCACTTGGCGCGAGACTTGCCCCGCAAGGCGAGTGACAAAGCGAAATGTGGCGAAGCCTGGAGCGAGGGTCCGAAGGGAACCCGAAGCGTAACGCCAAGCCGATAGTTAGGCGCAGTATCGCTCCTAACACAGTGCACCCAAGCCCTACTCTATAAAATCCTCTAATAGAATAAAAGCAAATTAGTGACTAATTCACTTTCAAATTATAAAGTAGCGAACCCTTTTCGTATCTTTTAGTACAAAGGTAACATGAGTTCTGAAGAAGCCTAACATTGCTAAAATCTTTCAGTCTACGATACAAAACAAGAAAAGGGAGAAAAGCGGTCGAAACTTAAAGTGGATCTTAATTTGGCTCCAAGCTCTAAGGTAGAATTCAAAACTTATACAATAAAAAATAAAAGAAAATCGCGATATTGTCGCCTAACGACCAAGGCTTGACGACGTTTCGCGAGTGCGGAAGCACTTGGCACGAGACTTGCTCTGCAAGGCGAGTGACAAAGCGAAATGTGCCGAAGGCCGAGCGAGGGTGCATAGCATCCCGCAGCGCTGCGTCAGAGCCGATAGTTATGCGTCGTATTTATTGCTTAATTGATTATGGTTATACATTCTATGAACATCATTATAAACTAACGAATTAGTAGTTCGCATTATATGATGAGCAACATCTGTAAAAAAGTCAATTTCTGATTTCAGAATAGACTTCAAGTTTTCTCCTTCTGTTAATTTATGGTCAATTTTTCTTGAACTTAAGTCAGTTAATAATTTTTTATTAACAATGCCGGTAGAATGAATTATATGATTTCTAACCTTTGAATGAAAGAACAATTCATTTAAATTATCCCCGTATTCATCATGATAATCAATCTTAAACTTTCTTAAAAGTAACGGAATGACGTCTGCAATATTTTTAGAATGAAAAATCGAAGATATTTCTTCTTGAATAATAAGACCTTTTAGATCTTGAATGTTTTTAATATCATTGCGAAATATATTCTCTACTTTTAGTTTTAACTCGGTCTTATTTAAATAAACCGGAAAGCAATTAAGTAATATTGCTACGATATTCTGCAAATATACCTCAAGATTTGTATAAGTATCCAAATAGAGTTTTTCAACAAGTATATTCTCGAAGGTTGTATTCGTTTCTCTTATAGATCGATCGTATCGACGCACTGATCTTGCTGTCCTCATAAAATGAGGAAAATCAAGTTTGAGTTCTTTCAAGATAAATGATATACCATCACTTATCTCTTCGAACTTAATATTCTCCGCTCTTTTAAATCTGTTTTTCGTTCTATTAAATAAAGTAACTATTCTAAAAAAATGCATGAACATGATCTGATAATAACCCAAAAGCAAGCTTGCATTCTTATTAATTTTATATTGCTGAATATATCTTTCGTATTCACTTTGCACAATATTCAAGATTTGATCATAGGAATAATTCAATTCAGAAATTGACTTTTCATTATCCAAAATATTATTTCTAAGTTCTTCACCCAATTGTTGATGAGACGGATCCTTAAGAACTTCCGCAATTATCGAATCTGAAAATTGCGAATACATTAATTTAAAGAACAGATATATGATAGGAATCGTTATTATCAAAACAATACCAATCGTATACAGTATTGGTAGAAAATTTAAATTATTCATATTGCGGATTACTTATAAAAATGACGCATAACGACCAAGGTGTTCCGACGTTTGCAATGGCGCGAGTTTGCTCATGCAAACGAAGTGACAGAAGCAAATGTGGCGTAGCCCGAGCGAGAGTCGCGTTAGCGATCTCGAAGCGTAGCGGAAGCACCGACAGTTATGCGATGGACCGATCCTTTGCCTGAGAATAAAACTTAAACAGATTTAAAGCAAATCTTCAACTTTGACGTCTTACTAATACACCACTCAAATTTGTACCAGAAGCGATTGTATTAAAAACTGTTCCATATTTCTTTACATTTTCATGCAAAAGATTCAAACGTTGCTCTGATTCTTCTGAATCGACTATTACTTTATAAAATATCGATTCCATTCTCGGAGGTACATCTTGCCTAACTCCATCTACTATCACTTCAATTGAATTTAATTGAAATTGTAAAATTGGGACTGTTTTTTCTAGTCCTTTAATTATACAAGCAGAGAGAGCGGACAGCAGCAATTCTGCAGGATTAAAGGCATCCGCATTCCCTAAGATATCTGTATCAAGTATTATCTTGGCGTTCTTACATTTCGATATACTACTATGCGAATCTATTCTTACTGATTCGACGTGAAAAGTCATTTTAGGTTTAGATTCACTCATACTGTGTGCTCCCTCACCGATAAACAACCTTATATTCAAATGACTGTCGATTAAAAGTTTTCTAAATTCCTTTGATAAAAGTTATCTTTAGATCTATTTGTTCTTGTAAGATTCTATTCTGATCGGTCTTTCGCATAACGACCAAGGGTTATCGACGTTTTGCGAGTGCGTAGCACTTGGCGCGAGTTTTGCTCAGCAAAACGAGTGACAAAGCAAAATGTGCCGAAGGCCAAGCGAGAGTTGCGAAGCAATCTCGAAGCGCAGCGATAAGCCGATAGTTAGGCGTAGTCAGAAACTATATCAGTCTCATTTCGAGCAAATAATAGTCTGAAAAATCAGAAATTCTGAATTTTCAATCCGGCAGATATAGTCACCATTAAAATCTTTTAAGTATGAGCCTTCCTTATATGCTCTCACCTTAATTACAATAATGTCTTTTGACACTTCCGATGAAATAATTGAGCATGAGCCACCACCTGCTTCATATGAGCAATCAGAGAAGCACTCGCGAGGTAACTTTAAGGAACATTTTTCGTTCTTATAGATATTCCCTATATAGGAATTAAAATTTTTGTCCATTAACGTAAAAATTGGCCCAGGAGATTTTAATTTAATTAAACCATCCAACTTTGTTGCCTCAGTTGGACAATTATCTCTTAAGAAACCAGCAAATATCCATGCATCAATTCCTTTGAAATTAATAAGTGCCCAGCTTGCTTGCACTTGGTTAATAGTATCTTTCCGATCAGAAAATCTTACGATATCGACAACTTGGCCATAATTAAGATATCCGATATGATTTGCATTTAGTTCTGGAAACTGCCTTACCTTCAAGCCATCCATAAATACACATTTAGAAGCTACTGGCACAATTTGTTCCTTTACTATCGGTTTACAAGCAGCAATATAACAGAAAGGAATTAATGTAATTATTTTCAGCAATTGCATATTATTTGTTACCTAAATACGGATAAATTATTTCTGATTACGCCTAACGACCAAGGCTTGACGACGTTTCGCGAGTGCGCAAGCACTTGGCGCGAGTTTTGCTCAGCAAAACGAGTGACAAAGCGAAATGTGCCGGAGGCCAAGCGAGAGTTGCGTAGCAATCTCGAAGCGCAGCGTCAGAGCCGATAGTTATGCGCCGTCGCTAACTTTTTGAGAAATTAACCCAGCGCCCTCAATGCTCCTAATGCGTTCATTATTTCATTTAAGTAAATAATAAACTGTATAGGGCTAGTAATAATATCTGCTATTATGGAAAACGGAGTC
>NZ_RQES01000020.1 GCF_004769405.1 Leptospira selangorensis | reverse complement strand
AAGGAGATCAAAATCTAAGCTTGCTTAGAACGACGAAAACCCAGTCCTTGCTTGCAAGGGCTGGGGGTGTAACAAATCGGTGAGTCACGCTACTCTATATGTTTTCGAAGAAACTTTCTTCTTCTTCAATTTCCTAACATTCAAATCAATCTTTATGATCTAAGACACAACTCTTAGTGAAAATTCTGATATCCTGATTTTGACATTGATGTTGGAACTCCTACAAACCCAGTCCGAAGTCTAAATAAGTTTTTCCCAAGAAATAACTTAAACTTAACATATTCATAAATAAATTTCCTTTAATTCATCCGGTCATATTTCAGGAAATTTTTTGAATAAAAAGAAAGTTATTCGTCTTTGGTCATATTAGAGGATTTTTAAATACCTCTTTAGCAAAATGCATACGGAAATCTGGAAACTTGCACTAGGTGGATTAATGGTATTATTTCCATTATTCTATTTTTTACCTAGTTCTTCCTCCGGAATGATGGAAGCAGATAGAAGTCTTCCTGAATTTCAGATCAATGAAGAAGGAAATAGAACGAAAGATATCCGCGAGACTTTAAGTGGAAAAGAGAATCTGGTCTATTTTGGATATTTAAACTGCAAGACAGTATGTCATGGTAGTTTGCAGAAATTAAAAAATCTTATCTCAAAGCGGAAAGACTTAAGATTGGTATTCGTAAGCTTAGATCCGGAAAAAGATACGGAAGAACGTTTCGAAAAATATTTTTCGGATCTAAAAACAGAAACTAAATTTATCCGACTAGAGTCGAGGGGTAGGGCCTTCGAACTTGCCAGGCTTTTCGGGATTATGGCGTTTTCCTCCGATAAAAGTGGAGATATAGATCATCCGGATTCGGTTCTTTGGGTTAATTCTGAAGGAAGGATCAAAGGATTAATTTTCGAATTTGATAAACATTGGGATCAAAATCCAAAAGAACTTATAAAATTCATAAGCGATAAAAAAGAACAAACACCCCTAAATATTTAAGCGATTCATAATATACGAAAATAAAAACAGGATCATTCGAAAGATCGGATCCGAAAGCAATAGAGTCCGAAAATCGGACCTAAAAATAAAAACCCTTCCGGGGAAAATATATGAATCCGCCTCAGCACAAACAAAGTATAGAAGAAATAGCCAGATTAAAATTTAGGGAAGAAACCAAGAAGGTAGATCGGTTTTTCTACTTTCTTCTTATGGCCCATATTCCTTTTGCACTCTTATTATCTTTAGAATACGGGACCTGGAAATTTGTCTTAAATTCTTCCATCACTATAGCGACACTTGCAAGCATTGGCTTTTTCTTCTTAAGAGGCCAATATATCCTGAGAATTTTGAACGCAGTGCTCATCATGGCCTGGTCCGGAATACTGATCCAGTCCCAATTCGGAAGAATAGAAATGCATTTTCATGTATTCGTTGCTTTGGCGTTTCTTCTTTACTACCGAGATTGGAAAACACTTCTTCCAGGTGCATTATATATTGCGGTCCACCATGGGTTGTTCTCTTTCTGCCAAAGTATCGGATACAAAATTTCCGAAACACCTATCATCATTTTCAACTACGGGAACGGGTGGGATATCGTCCTATTGCATGCAATTTTTGTAATTTTCGAGACCGGAATATTGATCTACTTCTCCGCAACTTTCAAAAAAGAATTTTTAAACCAAGCGATCAATCTAGCGGAACTGGAAGAAGTAAGAAAGTATAATCTTTCGATCCAGGGAGAAGTTAGAGAAAAATCTGAATCCGTAAACGGAATTTTAGAAGGACTGGTCCAAAATTCGGCAACCGTAGCGGACAGAACGACCGACCAAGCGAATAGTTTGGAAGAAATTAATGTAAGTATGAACCAGATCGCTAACGCGATCTCGGAAGTATCCGACTCTGCAAAAAAACAGTTAGATGCTACCGGAACCTTGGAAAATTCTTTTCAAAACCTGGAAATCAGCTTTCAGGATATGGAAGCGGGGCTTGTTTCCACCAAAGCCTTATTCGAAACAGCATGGAAACATGCGAGAGAATCGGAAGAAAGCCTGATGGCGATCGAAAAATCTATAAAAAGAATTGAATCCAGCTCTTCCAGCACTACTGCAAAATTAGGAACGATCACTGATATTGCGGATAAAGTGAACCTTCTCGCATTAAATGCATCCATAGAAGCGGCAAGAGCAGGTGAACATGGAAGAGGATTCGCAGTGGTCGCTGACGAGATCTCAAAATTAGCAGACCAAACTGCGATCACCATCAAGGAAATTTCCAAACTGATCCGAGACGGAAAAGAAGAAATGACTAAGAACACGGATATCGTTCAATCCGGCACAAAAACTATTTCATTGATCTTAGGTGATGTGGATTCGATTAAAGAAAGTCTAGATTCTTTCTTTTCTCTTCTGGAAAAACAAACTGTAATCCGAGTGACCGTAGCAGGGGCACTCTTCAATGCAGGAAAAATTTCCGAAGATGTTCATGAAGCAACAGAAGCAGAAAAGGCGAGTTTGAACGAGATCCGAAACTTTTTAGATCGGATCCAAAACTCAAACGCAGTTATCGCCGCACAAGCCGTAGAAGCAGCAGACCAGGCCAGAAAATGTGAAGAATTAAGCGATTCTTTGCAAAAACAGGTACAAGAGTTCAAAGCCTAAATCCCAAAACATAAGCTGGAAATTTCTTTCGCAACTTAGAAAGAATTTTTAGAACTGCGGAATTTTTCGTTTGAAATATTTTCTTTCCAAAAGGAAAGTTCCTATTTGTTTCCGGACTTACCATGAAAAAGTTTCTGTTTATCTCAGCTTCCGCATTAGCCGTTGCGGTCTTTTTAGCAATTCCAGGCACTATCAGCTCCCAGAGCGGAGATATCGAAGCGGCTATCCAAGCAGCTTGTAACCGTTTGGTCGAAGGTGGACTCTACAAAAGTTGCAAACCGGCACCAGGATTCTCACTTGGCCAAGGTTATTACAGCCAATCCGCCCAAATAAAATGCCAATGTGAAAACAAATCCGATAACGGAAAAACGATCGTTACCATTTCACTCTGGCAAGGTTATTGATCCTTTCTTAGATCCGGACTTTTCAAGCTCGCATAGTCATGAAAAGTCCAGATTATGTCGCAAACTTTTCGAGAAGGGTATTATTTAGGACATTTTTTCTGTTCTTTTCTTTTTGCGACGATATTTGAAATCACGTCTTTGATCACATCCTTATAATAAAATTGTCCTTCTTTCTGATCTTCTCCGGCCCAAAAGAAAAAAACCAAAGGTAACCAAAGCCAAGATCTAACTTCATGCAGATAGGTTTTCTTAAATAGCAGTTTCTGATCCTCAAAAGCAGAAATATCGAAACTTTCAACCGCCGTCAATCTACTAGGTAAAATACTTAAAGTCATTGTAGAAAGAAGTCTTCCGGCATAACCAAGCGCTGAATAACTGATCTTATTATTAATCTGAATAAATACTCCTTTTGTAACTTCCGTTCCTTGTTTATCGTTGGAAGATAGTATCCCTGACTCGTTAAAAACTTCTTTCGCCATTACATCTAAAATCGGATGAGATTGGCCGTTATATTTATCTTCCGTAACCTTGATATTCGTCCGTTTACCGTCAGGAGATTGTTCCGTGTTAATATCAGGAGGAAGTCCATTTATAAGAGTTTTGAAAGCAACAACACTTAAACAGGAAGAAGGTTCTAAATTATTTCTGGAAAGAGCCGGATCTACGGTATGATAGTATAAGCAATTAAAACCTATACAGGTAATTAATCCAATGACCATAATCGGTCTGATAGAAGCTTTCATAATCAGCCATTATAGATAGAGTTCAATTCGATCAGTCAAGAAGAGTAAGTAGGATTGTCTAAATTCAGTTACTGGAAGTGGGACCTTAGGAATTTTACTTAAATAGATGCCGATTGTAAAATCTAATGAGACATAATACCTATTATCGGAAGTTGGAAATAATACATAGAAAAAGCGAATTCTATCAAATAACTCAAATCTGTCGAAGTGCCTACAAAAACCCGGAATCTCGACGAAACCTTCTTTTTATCCTTCAAAAATCGCTCAGATCATCATGTAAGATCAAATCGTCCAAATACACATTTGCATAATCAGTCCGAATTCCGGAAGTTCCCCAGCTAAAAGTCCCATCTGTGATAGATAACTGTAGGACATTATCCACATAAAAATCGAGATGATTCCCAATCGCGACCAAGGTCAGTTTGTACCATTGTTTAGTATTAAAAGACTTTGGATTTCCCGCCTGATCCTTTAAGGTTCCAGTCGCCAAGGTAGTATAAGTACTGCAAAGTTTTTTCTTAAAATAAACTGTTCCATCACTTCGAAGAGATGCCACATACAAATCATTTTCAGTTCTATATCTTGTAAATAGATGGATTCCCTGCCAACTATCGGAGGAAACCTGCCATGAATCTATATAGAACCGAGCCTCCAATGCCTGATCAGTCCACTTCACTCGTAAGCCATTATTCAAACCTTGGATCAGCATTCTGAAATTATAATCTTCCGTTTTCGCTCTTTTATAAACACCATTGGAAAGATGTTTGGATGTCAAGGTCCCTGAAGTAACTTCGAGATGAGATTGCAAAGACTTATTAGAACTAGTTTCTATCACCGTTCCGTCCGCATAGTTTTCAAAACCTTCGAAAGAAACTCCCGCAGGAGTTTGCCAAGGATAGACTTCACTTGATCC
>NZ_RQES01000019.1:300000-596270 GCF_004769405.1 Leptospira selangorensis | reverse complement strand
ATCTCGCGGGTCACGCTACTCTATATGTTTTCAAAGATCTTTTAAAGATCCCCTCAGGCTTCTTTCCCTCCCGGGTGAACTCCTTCAGGCGTAAAGACCATATTAATTACGTCGCCCAACCCGTCAAACCTCTTTTGTATTTATTGATTCGAATTTTGGATCTTTTTTCAAACTTTTTAGACTCTGATTTTAGATGTAAATAGGCTGAACATAAGCTGAAGAACTCGAAAGGAATACTTCATCTTTTATTCAACTTATGACCATTCTTCTGTCGCATAAATAGATTTCCAAGAGATGAGGATTTTATTATTCTGAGAATTATAAAGAGAAGTTTGCTGGATTGGGAAAGTATTCTACGGACTTAAAAAGATAGGAGAATTCAATTGGGACCGGCAAAAGAATACATAGATCAATATTTAAAAGAAAACATTCTACAATCGGAAACGATCCATAGAATGAAACATGTGATCCGTGAATTTAGTTTAAGAACTCCTAAAGTATTAGTCACTAAATGTATAGACGGAAGAGTTCACGGAAGTAAGTTAAAAGGATATCCTGTCACTACGATTCGTTTTGGTAGAACGGATGGGAATATTGTTTCTACTAACTTGAATAATTTTTGGTTTTGGAATCGTATCGATAGAGTTGTAAATGACGCGTTATGCAATACTCCGGGGATGCCCGCATTGTTTATCGCATATATGCACAGATCCGATATTCCCGGCTTAGGTTGCGCTGCTCACGGTGGAAATGAAGAAGCCGCCCGCGCTGCTATTAAGAATCAGACGGACGCGGTTAGAAAAGTTTTTCCTAAAGAACAGCTCTATGTGATCGAAGGGATTACGAATACGGATTTAATGTCTGAAACTTTGATATTTGATGATGGGACTATTATAGATTCCCAGGAAATAGTCGCAAATTTCGGGTTTAACGAACCTTCTGAAATATTCCATTCTGCGTTTTTAAAATATCAAATTAAGGATCCTGCAATTTCTAAAAATGTAGGATTTAAAACTCCGGAAGAACTATTCTCCGGAATGGTTCCTGATTTTTACGCTGATTTCCAGACTTCTCTTTCTCTTAAGTCTTTCTTGATCCGTGAAATATCCGCGATCATTTCTGCCGGAGAGATAGAGATCCAAAAATTGGTACAGCCGGATCTATTTCATGCAGTTTACCAGAAACTTTCCGGAATTAAAGATCTACCTTCTACACTTCTTCCTAGTTTGTTATACCAGATCATTTGGAACGTGGCTTATACATTAAACCAAAAACGTAAACTTTCTAAATTAGCCGCGGAAGAACGTTGGAAACATCTGGACCATGCGGAAGAGTTGATCTGTTACGGAGAAGGTTTTGAATTATTGCAAAGAAATAAAGCAGTTCTGGTAAAAACTGGAAGAGGGGATGATACGGATGCTCTACTCGTTGCCAAAAAAGTTTTGGATAAGAACAGACAAAATGATCCCAAACCCTACCCTGCTATCGTTCATTTGAATGTGGAAGTTTCAGGAGAGCTTAGGACTTGGGAAGATTTTAATGAGAATGTTTCTTCTCGTGTAAATACTATGGTCCGAAATTTAGAAGCGGTATTTCAAAACCAGGAAGTGGTTATCTTGACTACTTACTCATATTTGGACCAAAAAAGATTTTATCCGATCCATACAAAATTGGATCCAAGGATCTCTTATCCTACTGATGTGATCTCTGATATAAACGGAGAAGATAAATTTTCCGGAATAGGTTTGAAAACGAAGGAAGCGTTTTACGCAGGAGAAATGATCATATCTACGTAAAAGCTTCCGAATGAGATTTAAGATTTAGAGCGTCGTTCCGAAATGAATTTGGAGAGTTCTTCTCTAAAAGAGAACTTCTTCTTGCCCATCAAATAACGGAATGCGCTTACGATTACATCCGGTCTAGGAGGATCTCCTCCGATAAATAGGTCCGGTTCTTTCGGTAATTTTCCTCTTTGGAATAATCCTCCAGAAACAGCTTCCGTTCCGCAGGCGATCAATGCTTTCGGTCCTGGAGTAGTGTCCCAAGCAACTTGCAGAGGAATTTCCATATTTGGTCCAACTGGACCGGCGAATACAACTGCATCAGAATGTTTGGGAGAAGCCACTACTCGTACCATACTTGCTTCGCTGTCGAAAACCGCATTAAAACTTGCGTTGATCTCAGCTTCAGTCGCGTTGTTCCCACTTGCTGCCACTTCTCTGTATTGAAAACCGGTGTTTTTGGTAATTTTGCGGAATTGTTTTACGTTTTCGGAAACTTCTTCTTCGTAAGTTGAAGGAACTCCATCTATATAACGTACTTTTAATGCTTCTCTATCCACGGAATAAACATGAACGAATCCTGAATTTTCCAATTGTCCGTCAGAAACTTCTACACAATGACCACATTGTAGACATGCGCCGTAGTCGAACGTTACTTCTTTTGAAGAAGATACTTTTAATCCTCCGGTTGGACAAACCTTCTCGATGGATTTATCCAAATGAAATCCTTTTTTAGAAGAAGGGACTGGGATACCTCTCGCATTCGGATTGGTCGGTCCCATCTTTTCGAAATTTAGATTTTTTGCCGGACGGAATATATTGATAATTTCCTGGATTTGTTTCATAGATCCACTCCCACATAACTGAGGTTGAAAGATTTATTATTTAGAGGGAAATCCCCGATATTTTCTCCTCTTACCGCGAGTTCCAAAGCATGCCAGTTCAGAACGGAAGGATCTCTTACATAAGCTTCTGAAATATCTCCCGAAGAATTTAAGGAGAATGAAACTAAAACAGGGCCTCTCCATCCTTCTGTGGCGCCGAAATATATTCCTGATTTCGCTTTTGAAACTTTTATTTTTTGGAAACTTTCGTAAACTTTATGAAAGTTTTTCAATAATGGGATCGCCTTAGTCAACCAACGCCCGCTATTTTTCAATTCTTCATAACGAAGATAGAATCTTGCCCAGGCATCTCCCTTCATCTGGCCTGCATCCAGATCCAAATTGATGGATTCTCCTGCGAGAGAATAACTCGGATCATGATGGCGAAGATCTCTGGAAAAACCTGTGCATTTTTCTACCATTCCCACAAAGCCTAGATCTTTGAGTTGTTTATGAGTTAGAGTTCCGCAGATCTGCAATCTTTCTCTGTTTGTAGATTTATTTGCAGCTCTTTCAAAATGGCCCGCTACATCGGAAGTGACATCTTGGATCCTTTTTGCTAGATCGTTTAAGGAAGATTCTGTAAGTTCTTTTTTAAGTCTTACTTTTCCTGGGCTTAATGCGCCTCTTCCGAAGCGAGAACCGGTTAGTGCTTCCATCACACCTAGAGGAACTCCTCTTTGCATAGCGCAAACACCTTGGAGTGGATAGTAACCTACGTCACCCGCAATTGCTCCCATATCTCCGATATGGATGGCGATCCTTTCTATTTCTAAAAGAACAGTTCTTGCGAAGTTTACTTCTTCAGGAATATGTATACCATGAGCTTCTTCGAACGCTTTACTAAATGCGATCGCATAAGCAACGGTAGAATCACCCGAAATTGCTTCTGCATAAGGAGAGATAGAGTCTTTATTCTGGCCTTTCATTTTTTCTAAAAGGCCTCTTTTTTGGAAACCTAGACGAATATCCAAATTTTGGATCTCTTCTCCTTCTACTATAAAACGAAAATGCCCGGGTTCGATCACACCTGCGTGGATCGGTCCGACTGCATGTGAATAAAAAGAAGTTGGGACAGGAACATTAATCCCTCTATAAACCAAATCTTTGATACCGGATTTGGTAAGGAATTTTTCGAGAAGATGTTTTCTATCTTGTGATAGATACTTCTCATAATCCATGGAAGAATAATCTTCTGCTCCTTGATTCGTGCCAAGACTATGCCTGAGGACCCAAATTGGATTGGAATGATCCTCATATAAACTTTTCTCTGCGTTTTTAGAAAGAGTTTCTTTCTCTATTCCTTCTCGAGTCAGCCAGAAACGATGAGTTTGTTTCGTTTCCGAAGTATGGAAAATTCCGGTAACGTTTTTCATAATACACCTTGTAGTAACAGGTAAAATCCCCAGCAACCTGTGCTGAGAAGAAGTAGGAGTAGGAAAAATCCATTGGTCATTCTGATCCTAAGGATTGTAGAAAGATCTTTTGAAAATGGTCTTCCTTTGATATTCAGTAAAGGTGCGAGTTTATACAACATCACTCCAAAGAATACGATTCCCAGGATCGGGACCAAGATCACGAATGTTTTACTACCTATCTGCCCTGCCTTAATCAGAATTATATCCGTCACGAATATCGGCGATCCTGGCATAACGAATGCCAGGAAGAGAGCTAAAATGAATAGGGACAATGCCGGTTTGTTGATCGAGTCGGCTTGGATAATTTTATGAAGTTCCCTTTTTCCTGCATCCATTCTCACAATTCCCATGCTGATGAATAAAAGTGATTTCACCACCAAGTTAGTCGCCATCATGAATAAGAAAGCTGTATCACTTAAATCCATCCAAAGGAAAACCGCTAAGGCTCCAGTGTGAAAAAGAGCAACTTTTGCAGAAATTCTTCTGATATCATCGCGATCATATACCGCAAAGATACTTAAGAAAATCGTTAATATTCCTAAGACCAAGAGACCATCGGCCCCGCTGAATGTATGAGGGAAAAGTTGGTGATCCAGATGCACGAAAGGTCGAAGTGCAAAACAAACCGAAACCGGAATGAATGAAGAGAGTAAGGATGAGACCTGAGTAGGACTTTCTCCATAGGTGTCTTCTATCCAGACGTGATTTGGAAAAAGCCCGAGTTTAGCTGTGTATCCGAAGATTGCGAGCCAAAGACCAATTTCCACCCAGATGATTTCAGGATGAGAAGAGGAATTTGCCGCTAAAAATTCGATCGGCTGATTGATTACATGTAAAGAAGATCGAATAAGTATGATCCCTAAAAATGCGATACCTAATCCGAAAGAGTTGATTAGCAAAAATTTCCAAGCGATCGGAAATGATTTTGCGGTTCTACTGGAAGAGATGAGTAACGCACCCACGAAGGTTGTCGCTTCTATCAAAACCCATTGCAATGTAGTACCTTCTTCATTCCAATCCCGTATGATCCAGACTGCAAAATTGATTGCAGCGCAGATAACAAGCAATATGGACCAAAATAGTAGATTAGTCTGGTTCTTTGTAGGAGCTAAAACATAGGTTAGGAAAATTAAGACGAAGACTGCAGCTCCGATCCCTAAAAGAATATCGAAGTTCATCTGGATGTTTCCCCCTTATATTGTTCGCTGTTGATCCTGAGGGCGGCACCGGCTCCTATGATCAAGACAGCATCCAAAAAGGATCCAAACTCACTTCCTATTGGAACTCCCGATTTTAGGAGAAGAGTAAGTAAGAATGTTCCATTCTCAAAGATACTGAAACATGCGATCACACCAATCCAGTTCCTTCTAACTATAAATCCGATCACTCCGATGTATATTAGGAGAAGAACATATAATAATCCGTATTGATGGGACTTTCCAAAAAATGCGGAGACTATATCCATAAAGAAGTAACAAGCCGCAGCACCCGCGAATAAAAGTGCGAGTGTGGGAAGGTAACCTACTTTAGGAAAAGTTGATTCTGGGGAATGTATCCTTCTCGCTGTCCAAAAAAGAATGATAGGAGTTAAGATCCCTTTGAATACGATTACCATCGCAGCTAAGAAAATAGAATGGAAACCGTCTCCACTTTCTTCTTGGTATAAAGGAAGAAGTAAAAGAAAACCTTGGATACCCAAAAGGATGACTACCCTTTTGAGCCTGTTTTCTAAAAGAATGACCACACCGGTCAGTAAAATAATAAGATAACTAACATCTGCGCTCATATTTATTTACCTAGCTTCAGAAGAATTCCCAAGATCAGCATGAAGATAAAATTCAGTCCGAGTAATTCCGGGATCCAAATCCATTTTCTTCTGGTGCTATTTGCTTCCCAGTAACCGATTAATGCGGAAAGAAGAATGGCTCCTCCAAAGGAAGCTAACTCCTTCCAGATCGGAACGGATGAAACTCCTAAAAATACTTCCACATGTTCCAATCCTAGTTTGGTAAGGAGTAAGAATAAAGAAGCGGTTTTGAATTGGTGGGCCAGTTCGAAAAATGCTCTAGTTCTTCCGGAAGCCTCTAATAACATCGCTTCGTGAACCATTGTGAGTTCTAAGTGAGTTCTTGGATCGTCAAACGGTGGTTTGGCGAGCTCCGAGAGGACGATCAATGTAGCCCCTAAAAAAAACAGGATCGCAAAAGAAATATGCGCAAAGTTTTCGTGAAATACTACATTAGATTCTAATACTACAAGTACTAAGATCAGTATTGGTTCCCCGAAGATGAAAAGAAGAGTTTCTCTTGCTGCTCCCATTCCTCCGAAAGAAGTTCCATTCTCAACTGCATATGCCACAGTCGCAAATCGGATCATTCCTATCAAAAATGGAATTAGTAATAAGGAAGCCCATTCGAAAGAAACTAAGGACCATAAAACTAATCCGAAAGCAAAAGCGAATATTGCGGAACTCTCCGAGAAAAATCCGGAGAACGGACCGTCTATCGGACTTTTTTTGATCATCCTTACGGTGTCATAAAGGATCTGTAGAACAGGTGCTCCTCTTCTACCCTGAGCATAAGCTCTGATCTTCTGGAGAATCCCTCCACATAAGAAAGGAAGAGATATAAAGGCTAAAATTTGGATCAGAATGCCCAATAAGAAAGTAGCTGTGACCATATGTCTCCCTCCGCAAGACGAACGATAATGATTACGATCAAAATTGTTAAAACGGTAAAAGATGAATAAGTTAAATCTACGGAGATGGACTCATCATCCGCTCCCCTGATCTTAGCTTTCAAAGAGGAAAGTATTCTTAATAGAATCTTAATGAACCCTTTGTCTAATCTGGAATTGCCCGCTTCGTCTGCAAAATATCTGCCTAAAGGAGCGGCTAGCGGATCGGAAAGAGCTGAACTTGCGATCGCTACCTCCGATCCGCCGAATAAGCCGCCACAATCCCACAGTTTTCTCTCTTTGATCTTATGTCTGAGTCCTAACAACCCTACGCTTAACAATATGACTAGACCGATAACGTTCAAGATCCCGATCCCTCTAAACCAAGAGAAATCCAACCATTCCACTCTCACTGCATAATAATTTGTGAGGCTAAGAATGATCAGAGGTGAAATTAGCACTAAGGCTCCGGTCAAAAATAAAGAAACATTGATCGTTGTATTCTTTCCATGGTCTTCGAAATTTGTACGAGGTCTGGAAAGAACAAGTCCTAGGAAAAGTTTTAAGTGAGCTGCTGCCCCTACCGCTAAACCTGTGCAGACTAAAATGAGAAGTGGAAGAACAAGTGCTGCACTTGTATCAGTAACTTCTAAAACTGCGGATAATAATTTGATAAATGTGGATTCGGATAAGAAGCCTGTGGTTCCGGGAATTGCAAGAAAACTCATTGTCCCGATCGCGGCTAAGAATGTAGGAATTCCGCTGATCCTTCCCACGCCGGTGTTTTCATCCGATTCAGATTTTCCGGATAATTTAGTAAGATATCCGAAAAATAGGAACTGAAATGTTTTACTGATACTATGATGTACCAAAGAAATCAGGAAAAGGACTCCAAATGCTTTACTAAGCATTCTTAAACTTTCCTGCTCACTGGATTGCCAATAAGCGGAGATAAGCAGGCTCAACCACAAGAAGTTCATATTTTCCACAGTGCTATAAGCGATGGATTTTTTAACTTCTCTACTGAATAATGCAGTGATCCCTGCCCATAATACCCCGATTCCGGCTAACGGTATCAGGATTGTTGCATAATGGGTTCCAGGTAAAAGTGGAAGAGCAAATTTAGAGAATAATACAAGAGGTAGATTCACGAGTAAGCCGGAGTAAGCTGCAGAAGCGTGAGCAGGTGCTCCTGCGTGTGCTTCCGGCAGCCAGAAATGAACTCCAAAAAATGCTGACTTGATCAAAAGTCCCAAGATCAGGAAAAATAATCCGGATCTTGGATCATTCGAAAAGATCCAGAACGTAAAACAGAAGGCGCCGATCCCACCGGCAGCGACCAAGGCTACGAAACTTCGTATGGAGGCATCATTCCATTTGCCTCCTATATAAAGAAGAAAGGCGCTTATTGTGGACAATTCCCAAAAGAGAACCAGCCACAAACTTTTTCCTACCAGGTAACAAATTCCTGTGCTTAGAAAAAAAACGGCGTAGCCAAAAATGACCAACGCCTTTCTTTCTTTTTCATAACCGTATACATATACGGCTATAAAACTACCTAGTATCGCTTGGAGAGATAGCCCAAGACCAATCGAACTATCTTTCCCGAAAAAATCTACTCCGAGCACATTTCCTATTAGAAAAGGTGCTAGAAGAGAAGTTATGACGGATAGATAAGCCAATACTGTCATACGTGTTCCTTTTTTAGAAGCCTGCGTTTACTTGGAAGAAGAACATATGAGCCATAGAGGCTGTTCCGTTCGCTCCTGTCGCAACTCCTGTGTTCAAATGAAGGCCTGCGGTTTCTGTTGACGTGGCCTGAAGATTATAATGATAGAGAGCGTTTCTCTGATTCTTAACAGCATTGCCCGCAGTCAAGATACCACCACCAATCCAGATCGAAACGTAATCGTTTAAAACGTACATCCAAGTTAAGTCGAACTCGTTGTAGAGATTTTTACCAGTTCCACCTACAGTGATCACATTTTGCCCTACACCATTACTTTCAGTAGAAGCTCCGGTATTTGCGGAACCGTTGATCGCGTACCAAGCATCCTGTGTCTGGACCTTATTATTGATGATATAAGCAGCATAGAATGTTCCGTAATGGTCAGTCTTATAGGAAAAATTGAGATTATAAGAACTTAAGTTTTTAGTATCAATATTTTCTGACAGACCTGAGACGTTATTCCAATAAGGAAATACTCCGAATCGCGGGTTTGTAAGAGTCTGGAAGGTCCCATTACTTCCATCCGTGCGGTTTCTGTCCCCGGAAGCGTAAGTATATTGGAAACCGGCTCTAAATTTTTCGAAGAAAGTATAACCAGTTTGGAAAACATGCATAGAGCCCGAATATTTTTGTGCTTGGGTACCGTAATTAGAAGTAGCGAGTCCAGCCACGTTTTGTTGCACATAAGAATTCAAAAGAGGATCTTTTACAGATCTTTCTCCTGTGGCTCCAGTCTGCCATGCACTTTCAATCGCCCAATCTAAAGCTCCCCAGAATCCATCTTTTGGAAGATTATTATTCGCGGTTCTGTTAGTGATCCTGAAACCAGTTGTGATCAGATCACTTTGTTGTTTTGTCCAAGAGTTATTATAAAGATCTAAATCTGATTTAGCTCCTGCAATCGCAGTCTTTTTTGTCAAAAGCCCGATGGAATAAACATCTAGAGTGAACCAATCTTTTGCAGTTACGGAGTTATAGGTACCTACGATGTACTGATCAGGTTGTCCTGGATTTACTACAGTTGTTTTTTTGGTGACTGGGTCTGTGACGCTAATAGGTGCATTAGCCGAAACCACTCCATTCACACCGTTCTGGTTGGCAGCAATTTTAGTTCCGAAGAAGTGGATCTTATAATTGTCCTGATCGAACATGATACGAGCTCCGTCATAAGACAGACCGTTCATTGTCCAGTTGGCACCGCCTAGTAATCTCTGGTCACCGTATGCTAAAATTTGTCTACCTAGTTGGACCTTAGCATCCAAAGGAAGTTTTTTCAAAAGAATGAAAGCTTCTCGGATGGTGGTTTGGCTCGGTATGGTAGTTCCCGTGCCGCCAGCTGCAGGGTTACTCGTCGTTGTTGCTCCTGCTCCGTCAAAAACATTCGCACGAACATCACCCACGCTCGCTGGAGTTTCTCCTCCCCAGACTCTTGCGTCTTGGAAAGTAACTTTTGCAGAAAAATAAGGACTAGGATCGATGATGAAGAAGACCTGAGAGGTTTGCATCGCTCTGGAAGTATAACCTTTATTCGATTTATCGAATGCTAGGTTATATCTATCCTCATATCTAGGACGAACATACGCTCCTATTCTGATCCAGTCGTTCAGCCACGCCTTTTTATGGTTTGCGACTTTTTTTCCCAATTCAGGCTCGAAGAATGTACTTCTCGTGAAATCTGGAGTTAGGCCGCCGGATTTCATTGGAGAAACATAACTATCCTCTTCCTCTGCTGCGGACTTTTGAGGAGTCGCAGTGACCGGTGTTGGGCTAGGTTCCGCTGTTACGGTTCCTTTATTGGCTGCTTGAGCAAATATGCTCGGGGAACCAACGGTTAAAAATAGTAGAATTAAACTGAATTTACCAATCGATTGGATTTGGTGGATTGTTCTAAAGAATCGAAACATTTTCATATGGTTCTCCGTGTTTTATTTGTCCCAAATATTAGAATTTACTTCTAATATTTAAAAACGGATACAAAAATCCCAGGTTTCTGGGATTGTCCAAAGAATTTTACGTTTTTTTATATTAAATAAAAATAAACCCTCCGAGAGAAACTCCCGGAGGGGAAAAAATACCCTACATGATAGCTTTAACTAAGTAGTGATACAATGGGATCCCGAGGATGATATTGATCGGGAATACGATAGATAATGCCACTGTAAGATAGATACTCGGATTTGCTTCCGGGATCATATCCTTCATTGCTGCAGGAACCGCGATATAAGAAGCGGAAGCGCAAAGAACTACGAACATCAATGCATCTCCTTCCGGCATATGTATTGCCTTAGTGAGAAGCAGTCCTATACTCGCATTGATCACCATTAACAGGATTGCGGCAGCGATCAGGAAGAAACCAACGTGAGTAAGTTCTTTAAATCTTTTTGCTGCGGAGATTCCCATATCTAATAGGAAGAATGTTAGGATTCCTTTAAATAAGTCCTCTGTAAACGGTTTCTCAGCATTCCAGCCGCTGTCTCCAGTCAAGTAACCTACGATCAAAGCGCCTACTAATAGATAGATAGAAGATCCGAATAATGCTTCATGAAGAAGAGCCTTCCAGTTGATGGATCCTCCGCCGTTTGCTTTATTCTTAGAAAGTCTGTCCAAGATAACTGCGATTACGATCGCAGGAGATTCCATAAGAGCCATACCAGCTACGATAAAACCACCGTATTCGATATTCAGGTTATGAAGATATGCGCCTGCAGTTACGAATGTTACAGCACTAATAGATCCGAACGATCCGGCCAAGGCAGCGGCGTTATGTTTCTCTAATTTGGTCTTGAGAATAAAATACGCGTAGATCGGAACCAAGGTTGCCATTATGCTACATGCTAATAGAGTTAATGCATGCTCGGAGCTAAAAGGGGTTTTATAAAGCTCATGTCCTCCCTTGAATCCGATTGCGAATAGTAAATACATCGAAAAGAATTTCGATAGAGCTTCCGGGATCACCAAATCCGATTTGAAGATGATGACTCCCATTCCTAAAAAGAAGAACAGTACCGGTGGGTTAAGTATGTTCTGTATAATCGCCGAATCTGCCATTTGGTTTTTCTCCTCGGGTTTTGTGTCCAGGTTTCCCGACTTTTTTGTTCTAATCCTTAATAGAGGACGAACTTATATAATACAAGACCTTCCAAACTTATAAAATTGGACACTAAAAAATTCTGATTTAGTAAAAATTTTCTAAGATTTAAACCATTGAACTTTTTGTGCTTAAATTATCAGCAGAACATTTGGATTTTGAATGGATAATGACAGCCTGACATCATACTTTAGGGCTATTTTGCAAAAGGAGATATGGTTACTCTTTCTTTGGAAATCTTATAAAATGGGATTCAAAATTCTTCTTCTTTCCGCTTACTTATTGTCGCGGGAGATTTGCCTAAATCTGAGAATTCAAAAATTCCAAGATTATAAATTTAGATATGTGAGTTTAGGTTTTTGGAATTTCTTATAATTTTGAACTAAACTCGACCTAAGTATTATTTTTGGTAAAAAATGGGATGACTGAGGAAAAATACCTGGTATCCTACCTGGAAAGGGATTCACTGGTATTAGGCTTAAATGAAACAATCCAGTTATAGGATCCGAAATTCCTTCCTTTCTAATATCCATTTTCGATTTCTGATTCTATTCTTTTTGGGTGCTACTGGAGCAAATTTAAGTGCAGCACCGATCCTTCCGTCTGCAGATGTAATTCGACTGACCCCTTCTTCTCCTGTGGAAAACATTAGTTCAAAAATGGAATATAGATACAGAGGGTATCAGTTCCGACATTGTAAGCCCGAAACAATCTCTTCTCTTCATCAATTGGAATGGCATCATAATACAGGGAATGTACTCCGTTTAAAAAGAAGCCAATCCGGAAATTGGCTCAGATTCAGGCTCGCAAATGATGGAAAAGAACAACTTCACAGAACCTTGGCCCTACTTTGGTTAAATGTTCCGGACGCAGAACTTTGTTCCGTAGATTCCAAAGGAAATTTCGAGGCAGGATTTGCGGGTTACGATCTAGATCCTATTTGGAACGATTTTATTTCTCCACTTCCCCATTTCAATATTCGTTTGGAGCCTAAGGAAGAGCGGACCTTCTACCTTTATGTTTTGTCCAATGAGGACATCAATTATCCGGTTCGATTATTATCAGAAGATGATTATATGGTAATCGTAAGATTAAGGTCAGTCCTATTTTTAAGCGTAGGATTCGTGTTGTTTTTGGCGTTTGGTTATAATTTATATCTGTATTTTAAATCCAGAAAAATTTTGTTTCTGGCCCTGCCTTTACACTTAACCGCAGTAGCAGCCACACTTTATTTTCTACATGGAAAAGAATTCGCATCTATCGTAGGAAATGAAAATAACCTATTCCGTCATAATTATTTCCTATTTTTGGGGATCACACATATAGTCTTCTTCTTCTATTTGGCCGCTTGGAATAAGGAAAATTCAGGTGTGGTTTATAGGTCTCCATTCTTCTGGTTGGTCTGTTTTGCGGGGATATTATATCCTCTCATTCCACTTTACCAATTCTGGTATGATCATCGGATCTTGGTTTTAGTACTCAATTACGGATGTATGTTATTCTATTTTGGAAAAACTCATATTTCTTCCATCAGGAATAATACTGTCTATGAAATGTTCTTTATCTCCGTTTGGGGGGTTTTTCTTCTTCTAGATCTATATAAGACAATTTTTCATTTCGACTTTTATCCTTATAATAGAATGGCCGTGTTTGGAGTATTGTACTACCTTCCTCCTTTAACAGTATTTGTATCATTATTATCCAGAGAAATATTGAGAAGAAAAGAAGAAGAAGGTTCCAATCGTAAAACCCATCTTTCTTCTTTGGATGTGAAAGATTTTGTGCTTAAGATAGAATCTTTATTGGAAAAGGAAAAAATTTATCTAACCAAGTCTTTAAAAGAAGAACATATGGCCAAAGAACTTGGGATTACTATCCACCAACTTTCCGAGTTAATCAACACCGAGTTCAAAACCAATTTCCCGTCTTTAATCAATCAGTACAGGGTCGAAGAAGCTAAGATATTATTGAATGAATTTCCGGATGAGAATACAACTGAGATAGGTGCGAAGGCAGGATTTAGTTCCAGATCAGCGTTCTATCTAGAATTCAAAAAGTTAACTGGAACTAATCCAAATTCTTATCGTAAAGAAAGTAACGGCAAACGTGCTTAAGCGTTTACCCTAAAGAAAATAACATCTCCGTCTTGGACGATATATTCCTTTCCTTCTATCTTTAATTTACCTTCTTCTTTTACTTTGTTCGGGCTTCCAGTTCTATCTAGATCTTCGAACTTCATTACTTCCGCGCGAACGAATCCCTTTTCGAAGTCTGAATGGATTACGGATGCAGCGATCGGCCCTGTGCTTCCCACACCGGTGGTCCAGGCTCTCGCTTCAACTTCTCCCGCTGTGAAGAATGTTACAAGTCCCAAAAGTTTATAAGCAGCTTGGATCATTCTGTCCAACCCGCTGCTTGTTTCTCCTATCTCGCTTAAGAATTCTAACTGTTCTTCTTTGCTTAGGCCTGAAATTTCTTCTTCGAATTTTCCGCAGAGAGTGACTACTTCTGCTCCTTCCGCTTGGGCCATTTTTTTAACCGATTCTACGATCGGATTTTCTTTAGCGATCGCAGCTTTATCTGTAATATTCGCTACGTACAGAACAGGCTTGGAAGTGATCAGGTTGAATGTTTTGACTAATTTTTGTTCTTCCGGTTTGATATCTGCAAGTCTTGCCGGTTTCCCTTCTTTTAGAACCGCCATGATCTTATCTAAAACTGCCGTAGCTTCTTGAGCTTCTTTATTTCCCGCTTTCGCATTTCTGGAAATTTTTTGGTACTGCTTTTCTACGGATTCTAAATCCGCAAAAATAAGTTCCATTGTAACTACTTGCGCATCTTCTACCGGATCAATTTTGCCGTGAACATGAGTGATATTCTCGTCTTCGAATGCACGTACCACATGGCAGATCGCATCCACTTCTCTAATATGAGAAAGAAATTTATTTCCAAGACCTTCCCCTTGGCTTGCACCTTTTACAAGTCCTGCAATATCCACGAATTCCATGATTGCAGGAACTTTCTTTTGGGGTTTATAAAGTTCTACGAGCCTGTCCAGTCTTACGTCCGGAACTTCTACAATTCCCTTGTTCGGTTCGATTGTACAAAACGGATAGTTTTGCATTTCGGCACCGGCCTTGGTCAATGCGTTAAATATGGTTGATTTTCCTACGTTTGGAAGTCCTACGATTCCGCAATTCAAGCTCATACAGTCAATTTTTGGAAGAAAGAGAATCTGTAAATTCGTTTAGATTTATAGCCTGAAATAAGAAGTTTTTATTCTAAGATCCAGGACTTGTTTGATTCTTTGGAATTTAAGGTCTGGACTTCTTCGTTAATCCTGATCATTCTTCCGTTCCTAAAAAATAACTCTAAAACGGTGATCTTTAAAGAATCAGGGGTTGCTCCACATCCAAAGCTATATTCTCCATTAAAAAAACGCAAAGCTCTTGGAGAAGATAGAAGAACGATAGAAGGAAGAGTATCCGAAAGTTCTTTTTTAAAATTGGACAATCCTTCCGCAATTGGATTCAGATCTTCTTTCGGTTTTTCACTCGGATCTTGGGCGAGTAAAAAATGGAATATTTGAGATTCGAATGTTTTAGAGAACTGGGCCTTGAAGTCTGTCATCCAACTAGATTGATTTTTTTCATCTTCTTGTAACGATTCTATAGAAGGAGAATAGAATACAAAGTTTAATCCTGCTTCTTCCTTTACCATTAAAATCCCTGGTGGGATTACCGGTTGTTTTTTAGCGGAAAGTTTAGATGCCTTCTTCTTACCTTTTTTCTTAGAAGTTACTTTCTTTTTAGTAACGGAAGACTTCTCTTCTTGTTTTAGTAACTTCTTCTTTTTTACTTTTTTATTAGAGGGTTTTGGAATTTCTTTTTTAGGAAGAACTGAATGGTGACCGGTGAATATGATCTCTGCACCTAGGCTTTTTTTCAGTCTTTCGATTTCGTCCGAAGTTTTAGGCAGAAAAGGTGCAGAAACGAGTAGAATAGCCCCTCCGCCTTCTTGGATCTTTTGTTGTTTGTATCTTTTATACCAAAGACCCAAGGTTCGTTCGAAATCAAATGGAGTTTCTTTCTCTGATTGCTGAGGACAGTAGACTACGAGTCCGATTGGAGAATCTTTTCTTTCCGATGGAGAAGATTGGGTTTGTAAAGAAGGTCCTAAAATCACTAGGCCGACTAAAACAATCAGAGCGCCTAGTTTTTTGATTTCGAATTTCGGGGGAAAATTCATTTGCTTAAAGAGTATTGAAAAACTTCTTTTCTTAAATTTTGAAAGTACTTTTGGAAAAGTTTTTGTTCTTTTTCCCTAAATTCTAATGTTCTGGATTCGAATTTAGGATCCATTTTGGAAAGTTGGGAATCCATTTCGGAAAGATGTGATTCTTCTTCCTTGATGATACCTTTTACGGATATTCCGGCATTCTTTTGATCCAAAATTTGGTCATAGGTTTCGTAAACCAAACCCGCTCTTTCTTCTATTAATTTTGTAACATATAGATAACAAAGGAAAGATTTAGTATGTTTAGGAAAGTTTTCCGTTCCAAAAGATCTCTCTACTGAAAGATCCAATTTTTGGAAATAGGAAACTGCGGAAAAACCGCAGAGTAAAGAATCCTTTTCGAAGTTTTGAGTCCCGTCCGGTTTTACTTTTAATGCTAATTTTTTAAAATACGCGGCATGTCTTGCTTCTTCAGAAGCATGTCTTAACACCATCTCGGAAAGTAGCGCTCCTGATTGGCTAGTGTGGATTTTACGAGAACCGATATGTTCCAAAAGAGAAAGAGTATTTAACCATTTAAAATGTAGTTCAGTAGAAGACACTATCTCCGTTAATAGAGAATCAATTTCCTCGGAAGAAATGTTAGGATTTGGCTTGGTATCCGCGTTTTGGATCATAGATACGAGGATTTCTTCGGGAGGTCAAAAAATCATCCATTTTCGTTTTGGTTCTAAAAAATCTGCTTTCTAACTAACAGTATTCTATAAGACTTCCTCTGATGGCTTCCAATACTATTGCTGCTCTAGGCAAATACGGTCGATTTATAAAATTCTCCCATACTTTATTCGCTCTTCCATTTGCAGGGATCGCATTCGTTCTCGCGATCTTACAAGAGCCTAGTCTATCTCTTCTTGTAATGGGGCAAAAATTGATTTGGATCTTGGTCTGTATGGTTGGTGCAAGAAGTGCCGCCATGGGATTTAATAGATGGGCAGATCGTAAGATAGACGCTAAAAATCCAAGGACTGCAAACAGAGAGATCCCGAGTGGTCAGATCTCGGATTTTATGGCAGTGATATTTATCATTGTATCAGCTCTTGTTTTCTTTATAGGGAGTTGGTTTTTAAATCCTCTTTCCTTTTATCTTTCTTTTCCTACCCTATTTCTTCTATTAACTTATTCTTATACAAAACGTTTTACTTTTTTATGCCATTTTTACCTGGGATTGACGATAGGTCTTGCGCCACTTGCGACTTGGATCGCTATTAGAGAGGAATTTTCCTGGATCGCAGGATTTTGGACCTTAGGACTTGCTTTTAATCTAGCCGGATTTGATATCTTATATGCCTTGCAAGATAGGGAATTCGATAAAAAAGAAGGACTACATTCTGTTCCTGTTTATTTTGGAGAAAAGAATTCTTTTATAATATCAAGAATTTCTCATGTTCTTTCCGTCTCCTTTTTAGCGACAGCTGCTTGGTATGCTGGGTTTAATGGTGCTTTCTGGGCCTTTTTGGTATTTGTAGCATACTTATTGTTTAGAGAACAAAAAATTGCATCTGAAAATAAGGACGGAAATTTCCCGCCTAGTTTTTATCAGATCCATTCTTGGATATCTCTTGTGATCTTTTTAGGGATTTTGGCGGAAAAGGGCCTTAGTTTAGTTTCTTTATTTTCCAGGTTTTAACATGAGCGAGGAAAAACCTTTAAGACTGGTACTTGCAATGGCGGGGGCAAGCGGCTCCATCTATGCTGCCAGATTTATAAAAGCACTTATGGAAATTCCTGGAGAGACCTGGTTTGTCCCAAGTCCTGCTTCTATCCGAGTGTTTAAAGAAGAATATGAGACAAATGTGCAAACAGGAGAAGATGTCCTCGAGTTTGTGCGTAAAAAATGGAATCCTAAACAAGTTCATAAATTTCATCTTAGAAAATTCGAAGATATAGGTGCGGATATTGCTTCCGGTTCTAATATTTGGGATGGGATGGTGGTAATTCCTTGCTCCATGAAAACTGTTGCAGCGATCCGCACAGGGATCACTGAAAATTTGATAGAAAGAGCGGCTGACGTAACCTTAAAAGAAAGAAGAAAGCTTATCTTAGTTCCTAGAGAAACTCCATATAATCGAATCCATCTGGAGAATATGTTAGCTCTGCATGATGCAGGTGCGATCATTGCTCCTGCATCTCCCGGTTTTTACCAAATGCCTCAGAGTTTGGAAGACTTAGGAGATTTTATGGCCACAAGGATTTTCAGGCTTTTAGGAAGAGAGATAGATCTCTACCCTAGATGGAATCCATAAAGAATTATTGATTAAAAGGAAAAGATCCGGGACCGGAAGGCCCCGAATTTTGAACGGACTAAACTGCTTCTAATGCTTGGATCTTTTTATTTAGATCAGAAGCATCTTCGTATCTTTCGTAAGAGATGGCATTGAACTTTTGAAGATACAATCCAACCAACTCTTCTCCGGTTTGGCCCGGAACTTCCAAAGCCTTGCGGAAATTATGAAGATCGAACTCTGGGTGTTTTCCAGAAAAAGTTTCTACCAATCTTTCCATATGAAGAAGAGAAGCTTCTCTCGCGATACCGCTTGAGCGTCTTACTTTTAAAGATAGATTTGCTAAGGCATCCAGATAATCTCTAACACCTTCCGGTTCTTTTTCTTGGACAGGGAAAGATCCACCTTCTCTGTTCTTACATAGTTCTACATATCGAATGACAACGTTTTCAAAATGATCCATTCTTTCTTTGATATAAGAATTGGAATCCTCTTGGCCTGCAGGCATTTCGAAGTCTTTGATCTTCACCACATCATACTTGTCGTAATGATCTGTGATGATCCTTTTCAGATCGTCGTAACTGTCTAGAGAGACAGGAGGAAATGTTACAACAGGAAAGTTTTCCCCGATTCGGAGGAAACTAACCACTACGTTGGAAGCGATAATTTTGCCGCCCGGAAATAGCGGGTTTTCTCCAACAACGTTGCAATATACTATGAGGTTTCCGGATGGATTCTTCTCTGTACCTTTTTCGAACTTCACGGTGTGCCTCCCTCTGTACTAACTGACTGGCCCCAGAGTATTATTCCCACTTTTTTATCTCTTCAGCCAGGTTCTGGAGTATGTTTTTATAGGATTTTGCGATAATTCCGTCTGGTTCTTGAAAAACCAGCGGTTTTCCAGCTTCTCCAGCACTCATTACATCCATAGTAAGTGGGACCCCTCCCAGGAATTTTGTATCGGCAGAATCAGCTAATTTTTGACCTCCGCCCTTGGAAAAAATCGCGGAAGAGTGTCCACAATTTGGACACACAAATTCACTCATATTTTCCACTACACCTAGTATCGGTACTTTGACTTGTTGGAACATAGATGCGGCTCTATTTGCATCTAAAAGTGCTACTGTTTGTGGTGTGGTTACCAAAATTGCGCCGTCTAAATCTATGAGCTGAGCAAGAGATAATTGTACGTCTCCTGTTCCTGGTGGAAGATCTATAAATAAGAAGTCTAGTTCTCCCCAGACGATATCATACAGAAACTGTTCTACCGCCTTTCCTAACATTGGACCCCGCCAAACTACAGGTTGTTTCTCTTCTATTAAAAAAGAGAAAGAGATGATCTTCAGTCCGTCTTTTTCTAACGGATAAATTTTATCTTCTTCTGCTTTGAGTGCTACTTTACCGTTGACTCCGAACATTTTTCCGATAGAAGGTCCGTAAATATCCGCATCCATCACTCCCACTTTGTATCCCAATGCAGCTGCTGCAGACGCAAGATTTACTGTGACTGTGGATTTTCCGACTCCACCTTTTCCGGAACCGATCGCGATTACCTTTTTGACTCCAAGGATCTTATTGGAATCATCCAAGGTCATCTTAGGATCTACTTCGAACTTGATCTTAACTTTTCCGACCCCTTCTTTTTTAGAAAGTGTCTGACGGATCTGTGCTTCTAATCCGATTTGTACCCTTCTGTCCTGGCTAGGAGTTTTGACGAGGATACTAGTTTCTTCTTCTCCGATTTCAAGAGAACCGATCATTCCGAGAGACACTATGTCTTTTTTTAGCTCCGGGTGTTTGATCTTGGTGAGTTCCCTTTGGATGTCGATTGGTTGGAGTTTACCGGCCATTTGTTTCCTTTTCTTGGTATGAGATCGTTTGTGTTTCTGTGAATTCCCCTTCTTCATTAGAAAAAGAGAATCTTTTAATATTTAATTCTGTTTCGTTCCATTCCATCAAATGGAAACCGCTTTGGTGTTTCTGGTCTGAAATCCTGGTACTGGATGCGGAATTGATTACATAGTATGGTTTTTGTGGATCAGGATATTTAACCCAGTTCGTATGTACATGACCATGCAAATAGGCTAATGGTGGCCTTTTTTTTAGAAGTTCCGCGATTTCTTCCCTGTTTTTCATTTTATGACCGGAGCTTTCCTGGCGTTCCGGAGGATTCCAGATGGGGTGATGGCAGATTAGAATATACTGATCCAGTTTTTCTTTTTCCAAGTATTCTAATGTAGAATGTACTATCTCTTCCCCCACGTATCCGTACGCGTTTAATACGGAAAGCGGCATATTAGAGTCCCAGCCAACGAGCGCTAGTTTTCCTATTTTTTTGATCCTAAGATATCCGTTTTGTAGAGGAATACTATCTCCCATCCAAGGAGAGAAAAATTTTTCGTAATAAGGGAGATCCGATCCTTTTTTACCTGCTGCAATATCTGTATAACGATCATGATTTCCCGGGACCATGAATGTTTTGTCACCAAGCACGGGATTTAGGATCTTTAAGGCTTCTTCGTATTCTTTCAAATGAGAAATGTTCGTGATATCTCCGGAAATAATAATCGCATCCGGATTTATGGATTTTACTTTTCGAACAATTGCATCCCAAAGAGAGATCGGATACTTTCTCATACGCCGAAAGGTATAGTTCATATATCCCGGGATCATCTTTCCTTTCAAAGTCATGAAAGGTAGTGCTACGGGAAAATGAAGGTCCGATAGATGGACCAATTTCACTCGGAAACTTTCCTCCGGATCATTCCCAAAATTTCTCCTTTTTTGATGATGGAACCTTTTTCTCTGTCGATTCTCGCGAGTATTCCGCTAATCGGAGATTCCATTGGAAAGGAAGCCTTGTCTGTGACTAGTTCGCAGACTTCTGATCCTTCAATGATTTGATCTCCCAACTGAAAATTCCATCGAACTAGTTCAATTTTGTCGGTATCTCCTAAGTCAGGAGTGATTAGTTCGAAATCTTCGGTTTTTGATGCCATCTTTCTAAAACCAGCTTGCCGTATAGAGTCCACAAGCCAACCTGTACTAAATTTTCTAAGTTCCCTCCTATGGCAAACCAGAAATCTGTCCTCAAAGGGGCTCAAATCCTCCAAAATATAGAAGAACTCAAGCAGAGAAGATTCTTCCATTTAGAACTCAAAGGTCTGACTAAACCGACTAGAGATATTCTTTCCGAACTCGTTAACGGTCTTTTAGAAGAGATCGGTGCCAACCCTCTCGCTGCATTTCATCTTTTCAGCGGGCTGATGGAGGCATTATTAAACGCGATCAAAGGGAATATCCGCCATATTATTTTCAGAGACGAACTTCTGAAAAAAATAGAAAGGCTTGGCGAGACTCAGGAAGAAGCGGAAGAACTACTTGAGATCATCATGGATACGTCTCCACTTCGTGATGCTATGCATCGATATGTGGTTCCGGATAAGATCAAAAAACAGGTCCAGAGTATTCTTCAATTAGAGGACAGGATCCGTGCTAAAAAACAGATCTTAAAAGACGAAGAGAAAGAATTCCTAACTGATATACGTTTTAAACTGAAGAAAAACAGAATGAGAATTTCTGTTAAGATCAAGATCACCAAGGACGAACTGAATTTCAGGATCCGTAACGATTCTCCGATCCATAATATGGATTTCGGCAGGATTGAAGAATCTCGTATTCGTCATAAAGAATTATTCGACCAAGGAAATTCTGCTGACTTTTTCCGCCCTGAGTTTTTGGACGAAAAAGAAAGTGCGGGATTTGGTATCGCTATGATCGACGAAGGATATTATACTATGGGTCTGAATCCTTTAGATCTTCTGACCATTACATCCGGTAGCAGAACGACTACCGTGTATATGAGATATCCTTTAACTGCACTCCGCGAAATGGCGTTTTAAGACGCTGAGTTTTTTACACAAAGCTGACTTCAGAGGATATAACGACTTAGGTCTTTATCTTCTACGATCCCTTTGAGTTTGGACTCGACTGCTTTTTGATCTATTGTTAAACTTCTTTGGTTTTCCGGTAGATCCGGGCCTTCGAAGCTAAGATCTTCTAATAGTCTTTCCATGATTGTATTTAATCTACGAGCGCCTATGTTTTCATGTTTTTCGTTCATGTCATAGGCCATCTTAGCGATCTCTTTGATACCATCCGGTGCGAACTCTATTTTGATCCCATCTGTTTCGAGTAATGCTTGGTATTGTTTTACAAGTGAAGATCTGGGAGCTGTTAAGATCTTTTCAAAATCTTCCATGGATAATTTTTCGAGTTCTACTCGGATCGGAAAACGTCCCTGTAATTCTGGGATAAGATCAGAAGGTTTAGACATATGGAATGCACCTGCTGCGATAAACAGAATATGATCTGTTACGATCGGGCCGATCTTTGTATTTACTGTTGCACCTTCTACAATCGGAAGTAAGTCTCTTTGTACTCCTTCTCTAGAGACGTCAGCCCCTGCTCTTCCTTCTCTGCTTGCGATCTTGTCGATCTCGTCTAAGAATACGATGCCCATTTCTTCTACTCGCTTTTGGGCTTCTCTTTGTAACTTGTCAGGATCTAAAAGTTTTTCAGCTTCTGCTTCTTCTAAAATTTTGAGAGCTTCTGGGATCGGTAATTTTCTCTTTTTTTGTTTTTTAGGCATTAGATCGCCCAAAACATTTTGGATATGATTGTCTAGATCTTCCATATTACCAGCACCGAATACTTGTAACATAGGAAGTCCTTGCGGACCTGCTTGTGGAATATCTATCTCTATGATTTGTTCGTTTAATTTTCCAGACTTGAGCTTCTTTCTCATAGTCTCTCTGGTTTCTAAAAATCTTTTCTCTCTTTCTTCGTCCGCTTCGTTTGTGGAGAAGCCGATAGAAGGAGGATGAGGATCTGCGATCGAAGTTTTGGCTGGAAATGGAAGTAGGATATCCAACAGAGCTTCTTCTGCTCTTTCCTTTGCTTTTGCTTCTACTTCTTTTCTGAATTCTTGTTTCACTAGGTTTAAAGAAACCATTGCAAGATCTCTGATAATACTTTCTACATCTCGTCCTACATAACCTACTTCCGTAAATTTTGTACTTTCTACTTTTAAGAAAGGTGCACCGCAAAGTTTGGAAAGTCTTCTTGCGATCTCTGTTTTCCCCACTCCAGTGGGGCCGATCATGATTATGTTTTTAGGATAAATTTCTTCTCTTAATTCCGGATCTAGTTTTCTGCGTCTAGTTCTATTTCTAAGAGCGATCGCCACTGCTTTTTTGGCGTTCTTCTGTCCTATGATATGCTCGTCTAGTTTGGAAACGATTTGTCTGGGAGTGAGTTCATCATCCCCTAATTTAGTTTCATTTGTTTGGGGAAGGAATTCGCTCATTGTCCGATTTCCTCTACAATTATATTATGATTTGTGTATATACAAATATCTGCTGCTATGTTCATGGCTTCTTTTACGATCTGAGAAGGTTCCAAGTTGGTATGATTATACAGAGCTCTTGCTGCGGAGAGTGCATAATTTCCACCAGAACCAATCGCTAAAATTCCATCATCAGGAGAGATCACGTCTCCTGTTCCGGAAACTAAAAAAGATTCGTCCTTATCAGCTACGATTAACATTGCTTCTAATCTTCTGAGAGCTCTATCAGATCTCCATTCTCTTGCAAGTTCGACCGCGGATCTGGAAAGACTTCCTCCGTATTCCTGTACTTTTTTTTCGAATAATTCGAATAATGTAAAAGCGTCGGCTGCGGAACCGGCAAAGCCGGATACAATTTTATCGGAATAAAGTTTACGAACTTTTCTTGCGGTATTCTTCATGACGGTGTTTCCGAAAGAAACTTGTCCGTCACCTGCGATTGCTACTTTTCCGCCTTTGCGAACGCAGAGTATCGTGGTTGCATGAATTTTATTTGGATTTATCGAGTCTTGCATGTGGGTGAGCCTTTCGGTAGACCTCTTTGATCTTTTCCTTACTCACGCTCAGGTAAACCTGGGTGGTGGATAGAGAGGAATGCCCCAAAAGCTCTTGGACTGCGCGGATATCTGCGCCGGCATCGAGTAAGTCCGTTGCGAACGTGTGACGGAATTTATGGGGGGTAATGGGTTTGTCCCATCCCATTCTTTTCCTTCTCTCGTTCAAAATATAACGAACCCCTCTGGTCGTCAGTTTATTTCCCTTTTGATTCAGAAAAATTTCATCAGATCTGGGACGAAATCTAGGACGCACATCTAAGTATTCATTTAGACTTTTGATGGCTTCTTTTCCTAAATATACGTATCTTTCCTTTCTTCTTTTACCAAGCACCTTTAAGATAGTATGATCCGCTGATAATTGTACTAGAGTCGCATCGACTAACTCAAAAACCCTGAGCCCCGATGAATATAAAACTTCTAAGATCGCTTTATCTCTGATATTTAGGATCTCCGACGCGTTTTCATTCTCGTATTCGTAATCTAAGATACTTTCGGTTTCTTCTATCCTGAAATTTTTAGGGACTTGTTTTCTGGTTTTAGGAAAACTAACTGAAAGTATAGGATTTCCCGGAACCAAATTATCTTTTAATAATACTTTATAGAATGTCCTAAGGCTGGAGAGTTTTCTACTTTGGGTTCTTCTATCCAAACCTTGGTTTTTAGAAAGGAACGCAAAATAAGAACGAACATCCACTGATTCTAATTGGTAGATTTCTATCTGTTCTTGTAGGCAAAATTCGAAAAATGATTTCAGGTCTAGGAGATAAGCATTGAGAGTGTTTTGGGAATAATTTTTTTCAACCCTCAGATATTCATAAAAACGAGAAGCGGCAGAATTCAGGATTTCAGAAGGAAATTGGGGAAGTTTGACCGCGTATTCGCTCACAGGTTTCTCCGGATGAAAATCCCCGGAGAAGTTACCTGTCCGGGATAGTTTATTTATCGGAGGCTTTCGAAAAAATGATCTGTCTTTCCCGGACCCAATCTTTTATTTTTTGTTTTGCCTGGTCGAATAATTCGGGTAATTTACTCATTTCTTCCTGGTTAAAATTGGATAGAACATGTCCTGCTGTGAGTGCGCTATCCCCAGGTTTTCCCACTCCGAATCTGAGCCTAAAAAAATCAGGTGAACCTAATTTTTCGGAGATGTCTTTGATCCCATTATGACCGCCATTTCCACCGCTCTGTTTGAATTTGAGTTTGGAAAATGGAAAATCTACTTCGTCATGAATGACTAAAATGTTTTCAGGAGGGATTCCGTTTTTGCGAGATAGTTCTGAGACAGCCTTGCCGGAAAGATTCATATATTCCAAAGGTTTTAGAAAATAGTAAGAAACTCCGTCCCTGTCTAGTTTTCCTTTTGCTTCTTTAGAAGACTGATTCAAGTCTATTCCCCAATCTTTGGCGATATCATCCAAGACCAGAAAGCCAATATTATGACGGTTTCTTTCATATTTTTGGCCTGGATTGCCCAGACCAACGATCATCAGTTTTAAGTTTGCCATGTAGGAAGAATTAAGTTCAGCATTTTTTCCGTAGCTAAAACCGCAGCTACTGTTTGGTCGCAGTGGATTCCCATAGTTTTGAAATTTTCTTCTTCATGATTTTCCTGTGTTTTATTCCAGGTAATCATTGTTTCCACGAGTGCATCCGTTTTTCCACCGGGAGGAATTCGGACCTCATAGTCTACGAGTCTAGGAATAGAAAGGCCGGCTTTGGAAGCTATGCTAGTCAGTGCGGACATGAATGCGTCGTAACCTCCGTCACCTTCTCCTTCTTCAGAATATTTTGTACCATGATATTCTAATTCTACAATTGCTTTCGGGCGGATCCCAATTCCTGAGTTGATCTTACATCCGGTGATCTTGATCGCTTGTACACTTGAATTTCCGGAAACGTCTGCGATGATAAATGGAAGATCTTCCGGTGTGATATTTTTATTTTGATCCCCTAGTTCGATTACCTTTTCTAAAACCTTTTTTTCGATCTCTGGAGAAAGTACAAGACCAAGTTGTTTTAGATTTTCGGAAATGCTTGCTTTTCCTGCAAGTTTACCTAGGGCATAACTTCTTTTTCTGCCGAAACGTTCCGGTAGGATTGGATTTGCGTATAAATTCCCTTTTTTATCTCCGTCTGCATGGACTCCTGCAGTTTGGGTGAATACATCTTCTCCCACTACAGGACGGTTTGCAGAGATCCTTTTTCCGCTGAATACTTCTACCAAGCGGCTTGCTTCAGAGATTGATTTTTCGTCCACATCAGTACATATTCCCACTTTATCATGGAGTGCTGTTATCACTGCTTCGAGTGGAGAGTTTCCTGCTCTTTCTCCCAGGCCATTTACACTAACGTGTAAACCTTTTGCTCCTGCTTTGACTGCGAATAAGCAGTTAGCTACGGAAAGATCGTAATCGTTATGTCCGTGGAACTCAAAATGTAGTTCCGGATGTTTTTGGGTAAGAAGTGAAATTCCTGAGAATGTTTCGTCTGGAGAAAGAACTCCCAGGGTATCAGGTAGGAAAATTTTGCCTAACGGTTCTTTAGAAAGATGAGAAACAAAATCCAAAACATATTCTTTGCTGTTTAGATAGCCATTAGACCAATCTTCTAAATAGATATTTACTTCGAGGCCGTTCTTCTTAGCGTATTGGATGGTTTCGGATACTTCTTCGAAATGTTCTTTTGGAGTTTTTTTGAGTTGTCCTTCTAAATGTTTGAGAGAACCTTTTGTGAGCAGATTTAATGTTTTAGCTCCGGAAGCAAGGATCCAGTCCACACTTTTGTGAGAATCTACGAATCCTAAGATCTCTATCCTTTTTTCCAGGCCTTCGGAAGCGGCCCAGGACATGATCCCTCTCACACTTTCTAATTCTCCCTGAGAGACTCTAGCGGATGCGATCTCTACTCTATCTACTTTCAGATTTTGTAATAGAAATTTTGCGATATTTAGTTTTTCGGAAGCGGAGAAACTTACACCTCTGGTCTGCTCCCCATCTCTGAGAGTTACATCCAGAATTTGGACTTTAGGTTTTGTGTTTCCCATTATTTTAAGTACTTTTTTAGATCTTCAGAGGATGGGCCCATGATCTCCACAAGTGTGGAACCAGGGTTATTTGCCAGGTGAAGTCCCCCATCTTCTAAAATTTTAAGAAAGGAATGCGCTCGGATATAATCGTCGGTCATTTTTTTCAAAACTCCTTCGCCTATCCCGTGTACAACTTCTACCAGGGTTTCCCCTTTCATGAATGCGGCTTGGATTTCCCGATCCAAGAGCCGATATGCCTCTTCATATCTCATTTTACGGATATAAATCGACTTGGGACCTTTCCGGTTCTGATCCGAATGTTTCCCTCTCGCCATTCTAAGACCATCCTAGGCGGACCTTTTCTCTCGAAAACAAAGAAATTGGATTTTTGCTTTCCCTTTAGAAGCCCCATGTTAGAGTTTTCCTTTCCCGAAATGTTAAAAAGGAATCCTGCAAGCTTGTGACGGAAGAAACAGAACGCAAAATTTCCAAGAATACCGAGAAACGTAGGGCCGCAATCTGCGGAGGAACTCTCGGCAGAGAAAACCGTTATTATATCCGAGGCCAGGTAGTGGATATCTCCGTCAGCGAAGAAATGACGGATCCTAAAAAATGGGACCTTCTCACCGGCTTATTCCAAGGACAAGAAAAAGAGATCACTCCATTTTTAGACTACGGACTCGAGTCAGTTCGTAAGCCTATCCTTGTCGCGGAAATTGTAGACCAGTCCGGAAAAATATTACATCGTTCTCCTGAGATCAGAGGAGATGAAAGTGGATTTTTTTTCCATGAGTTTACATTTCCTTTAAGTCCTGGAAATTATACATTTCACATTCATTTCTTAAAACCTGATTCGTACAGACAGTTTGGGAAAGACCTGGCTTATTTAAACACTCCTGGCAAACATGAGTTAGTCTCCCAAAGCCTGATCGGAATGGGGGCTTTGCGTATTTTATCCGAAGAATATACCGGGATCGTAACAACTTCTGATATTGACCAGACCTATCTCGCTACGGATATCCATTCCAATAAGGGAAAAATTTCCACATTATTCGAAACACCTGAGCAGAAATTACCTTTGCCTGGTATGCCTACATTATTCAAAGAACTAAGAGAAGCTACGACTGATTCTCCTCTTTGTTTTATTTCCGCTAGTCCCCATTTTTTCAGAAGGACCCTACTCTCCACATTCAGAACACAAGGTGTAAAAACTGAATCACTTCACTTAAAGTATTTAGAAGGTACCCTGAAAGGAATGGTGGATAAGTTTTGGGACACTCTTTCTCATCCTACTAGATTTTTGACAGAAGGCCTTTGGGGAGCAGTGGAAAGAGTTCGTAAATTTGCCGGATCTTCTTTCCAAAGTTTATTCGATCAGTTGGCGTATAAGCTTACGATCCTTCTAAGGGACAGGATATATCTTCCTACAAACTCCAAGGAAATTTTGCTTGGGGATAATACTGAAAGTGATTATCTGATCTTTATTTTGTACCAGTTCATTCTGACTGGAGCATTACAAGGTAAGGAATTGGAGGATTATCTTTATAAGCTGAACTTTTTAGGAAGAGATGCGATTACACGAGATAATGCAAAACTAATCCGAGAACTTGCAGAAGAAAATCATAGGATCCACGGACATATCAATCCCGTTCAATTGGTTCTAATCAATAAAACGGAACTCGGGCCTCCTTCCGATGAAATGAAATGGAATGTCAGAAGTGCACTTCCTACCGGTTTGGATCCTTGGAAGACGGAAGGAATTGCGCCTTATATTCCTACAGATGGCGCTTTAGGCTTTGCACTTGTAATGGTAGAAAGAGAAATTTTAGATCTTTCTTCCGTTTTAAAAATTTCGGGAGATATGGCAGGACAATGGTTCGAAGGAAAAGTGATAGATCCGAATGTTCTACTGGAGCTTGCAAAAAAATTAGAACTTCCTAAAGAAACAGAATCAATTCATAAGAAGTTTGTAAAAACCCTAAAAGAAGTTTTGGAAGCCTAGGCTTCCTTTCTTCTTTCGAAAAACTTTTTGTAGATTATAAATCCAAGAACTGCGGTCACGAAAAAGCCTGTAAAAATTTTATTATATAGAGCTAAAAATTCCAGGACCTTCTCCCAATGAGATCCTAGATAAAATCCACCGTAGATCAGTATCCCACACCAAATGGTGACTGCTAATGTGAATGCCGAGAAAAATAATAAGGGCCTCATATCCACCATTCCGGCGACTATAGAAACGAAAAATCGTATCCCTGCGGAGAATCTGGAGAAGATCACTACAACCACTCCATTTCTGGAAAACCAATCCAAGGTTTTTTGAATAGATTCTTCGTTGTACAATTCGGATTTAAATGGGAAGTTTTTATTCTTCAACCAATCCAGTAACTTATGGCCGAAAGCATACATGACCCAGGCACCTGCAAGATTTCCCACTAATGTACTTGAGACGAGTTCCCAAAAACTTAAGGCGCCTCTTGCGAGTAAAAACCCACCGAATGCGGTGACAGTATCTCCCGGCCAAGGAGGAAAAACGTTTTCAGTAAAATTGGAAAATGCGAAAAAAAACCAGACCAGGGCGCTTGGCAGACCGGATACCCAATCCAATAGAGTTTGGATATAAAAATCGAATCCGGTGAATTGCATCTAGAAAAGGATTGTCAAGGGGGAAGCGTTAGATTCAACTAAATTTCGTGGAAGGCCGTAGTTTCTCGCAAGTCCTCGGTTCGGTTCTAGTATTTTTACTGATCGGGAATGTTTCTCTTTTTTCTCAGGATACCAAATTGCCCGATTTGATGAGTCCTGATCCTGTAAAAACCAAAAAGGTCAAAGACAGACCTAAAATTTTCAGGCATAACCAACTCACTATAGTGGAAAAGCCGTATAAGGCCCCTTCTTCCATTCCTAGCAATTTTGTTCCGGATGATTCAGAGGTATTGTTTTTTACGGAATTAAAAGCGGACCGCCTCCTGGAAAATAAGGAAGCGGTTGTAGTTTTTAAAACTTCTCTTCCAAAAACTACCATGGAGAGATATTACGAATATCTGATCTCCAGTTTCGGTCATAAAATTTTACAGAGCCAAAAGTCTGAGGAGAAAAGTTTGTATTTGGTGGATGTTCTTAGGCATAAGATACTCGCAATCACCATTCATCCCGAAGAAAAAGGAAGTATCGTAAAATTATTCCAGAAAACCACGAACGGAGGATTTTGATGTCCCCCAAAGAAGGACAGGAAACCAACCGAAAACTTTTCAACTTGATCCTGGGTATATTTTGTATCGGGACAGGACTCCTGCTCTTTGTAGTTTTAAGACCTTATTTTTATTCCGCACTTGTTGCTTTGATCTTATACTTAGCCACTCGCAAACAATACAAACAGTTAAGAAGATTGGTTGGTCCTAAGTTTGAACCATTGGCACCTTGGATCATGATCGGTTCCGTTTGTATGATCGTAATTTTGCCTTCTTATTTTATGATCCGCACTCTGATCGAGGAATCTCTTTCCATTCTGTTTAAGATCAGGATCTCTCTTTCTGAAGATAAGATCATAGATACGATCATGAGCCTGAATATACTCACTGATCTATTCACGGATAATCCATTCTTCTGGGTAAAACTTCCTGAAATTTATGGAGACTTTGCTAAGAACTATATAGATATCCTGAACTTGGACAGCTTATACGCTGTTTTAAGTAATGCTTCTTCTTTTATTCTAGGTTCTATAGATCTTCCCGCCGGGATCATTATGAATCTGTTCTTCTCCCTTTTACTTTTGTTCTTCTTCTACCAAGACGGAAGAAAAATAGAAAGATTCATTTTGGACAATTTACCATTCTCCACAGAGGTAGAAGAACAAGTAGGAAGAAAGATCGCGTCTGCTGTGCAAACTGTATTTAAAGGAAATCTAATCGTTTCCATTATGCAGGGGGCTGGAGTTTATATTCTTCTTCTATTCGCAAAAATTTCCAACCCTTTCTTATATGCGAGTCTTGCAGCCTTTTTCTCTTTGATACCTGTGATTGGAACCTCAGTAGTATGGTTGCCGATCGGACTTTATTTGATGTTCATAGAGAATAATATCATCGGTGCGAGCTTATTTATGGTAATGGGCCTGACCTTGTATATCGTTTTAGAGAATGTCGTAAAACCTAAGATGTTAGATAAAAAACTTAGGATCCATCCTTTGTTGATATTTTTGTCCTTGATTGGAGGAATCCAAGAATTTGGGATCATGGGACTGGTGCTTGGACCGGTTGCTGTCACAATGGTTGTGATTCTTTGGGACTTCTGGAAATTATACAGAAAAGATTTTTTCGCCAGTTAATTTCGGATGGAAGAAACAAAAACATATTCCGTTTCGGAAATCAATTCAATCGTTAAACAACTTCTGACCGGTCCGGATATTCTTAGAAATATCTGGATCCAAGGAGAGATCTCTAATTATTCGAAGTCTCACCAAGGTCATATTTATTTTAACTTAAAAGATGCAAAGTCTCTAATCGCTTGTACTTTTTTCTCTTATAGTAATGGAAGATATAAGGGAAAACCTTTGGAAAACGGTATGGAGATCAAGGCGTTCGGTGCTATCTCTGTCTACGAACCTAGGGGCCAATACAATTTAAATATTTCTAAAATAGAAGAGCTGGGACAAGGAGACCTTCTACTACAGATAGAAGAGCTGAAAAGAAAACTTGCTGCCCAAGGTGTTTTTGATCCGGAAAGAAAAAGAAAACTTCCAACATTTCCCTGGAGGATCGGCGTTGCTACTTCTCCCACCGGAGCTGCGATCGAAGACATTATCCGTATTTCTAAACAAAGATTTCCGAATATAGATATTCTGATCTCTCCTTGTCTTGTACAAGGAGATGGGGCTCCAGATTCTATTGTTTCTGCAATCAAAGAGTTAAATGATTCTCGTTGGGATGTGGATCTGATCATTGCCGGTAGAGGTGGTGGAAGTACAGAAGACCTAATGGCATTTAACGATGAGAAAGTAGTTCTCGCATTTGCACAGAGTCGTGTTCCTATTATTTCCGCGGTCGGTCACCAGATAGATTCAGTTCTTTCTGATTTGGCGGCTGACCATTTTGCACCTACTCCTACAGCCGCGGCAGAAATGGCTGTGCCGGAAATGGAACTTATAGAATCAGGACTTGCTGAATTTGAAGTAAGGCTTAAGACTGCTTTAAAAAACCAGGCAAATAATCTGAGAGAAAAGTTTCGTATACTCACGAATAAAAAAGCATTCTTAGATCCTAGATCCATGTTGAATGATCGTATTCTACAATTGGATGAGATCAATTCCAGGATACATTTATTGGGCAAAAATTATCTAATGAGCGCCCAAAACAAATTTAGTCCTGTATCGACTGGATTGATTACTTCTTTTAAATCCCAGCTGGAAAGAAAGAAGAAGGAGTTCCAACTACTCTCCGGAAAACTGGAAGGTTTTTCTCCATTAGGGACCTTGAAAAGAGGATATTCCGTGGTAAGGAAGAAAGGAAAAAAAGTCGTTACATCTCCAGCACAATTGGAGAAAGAGGAAGAACTAGAAGTCATATTGGCGGAAGGTAGGATTCGGGTTTCTTACCAAGGTGAAATACAATGAGCAAAAAAACAGAAATCAGTTTTGAACAGGCTTTAACCGAATTGGAGCAGATCGCTGAAAATTTGGAAAGAGGACAATTGACCCTAGAAGAATCCATTAAATCTTATGAAAGAGGAATGGAACTTAGAACTCTTTGCCAATCTATCCTTGCAGAAGCGGAAGGAAAAATTGAATATCTTTCCAAATCAGGAAATGGAGAAACTCAGAAAAAAACCGCGAGTCCTAAGTCTGAAACTTCCTCCAGAGCGGCTACTCCTCCGGCAGATGATGATGAGTTGTTTTAGTAGAAATGTTTGATATAGTACCAAACAAAAATAGAGATAATTCCTAAATACGCGAATACTTCAGTAAAACGATTTTCTAAAATTTTTCTCCATACTTGTTTGCCTAGATTCCATCGGATGATAAAACCGGAAATTCCTAAAATGGAGATCGGGATTCCGAATGGATGATATTCCCAAGACTGTAAAAAATCCCCTCTAAAAAAACAGATCACTGATCTTGTTAGTCCACAACCTGGACAATCCCAGCCTGTTAAATGTTTCCACCAACAGATCGTAAACCAATGTTCCGATTCTGTGTCCAATGGTATCAGAAAGGAAATCGAAATGGTGAGGGTTAAAAAAGCGATTAAGGAAAATAAAATGGAAACCGGACCCGAACCAGGCCCGGTTTCTAATATTAGGGATTTATTAAGCTGATTTCGCAGCTGGTCCCACATATTTTGAATCAGAGAATGCTAATATTGGATATCCAATTCCGAAAATGAAAAGTACCGCATAACCTGCAGTTTTACCGAATGATTTAGCCAAATCGATAGCAACAAGAATGCTGATAATGATACCAACGCAAGGGACAAAAAATAGGATAAACCACCAACCAGGTCTTCCAACGATTTCCATTAATACATAAAGGTTATAAATCGGAATGATCCCTGCCCAACCGGGTCTGCCTGCTTTTTCGAAAATTTTCCAGAAGGAAAATAGGAATACTCCGAGGATCGCAATATAAACGATCGCGGTTATAACTAAACCGATTCCTGAACCTGAACTTTCTTCCATTCGTTTTGCTCCAAAAATAGAATCTGAGGAAGTATATTTTTAATTTCAGGAAAGCAAGAAGAAAATTTACGAAATTTTTAATTTCCTAAATAGATCGAATGGTTTAACCGAGATCACTGGACCGACAAAGTAATTGTTCCTGCGTCCGTGACGGGGATGACCAAACAACGAGTGGAACCGTTTGTAGTACTTATTCCGGAATAGGATTCGGTCCCTATATTCTCACTTCTAACTTCTACCTGACTAAAATCCGTTGGGATCAACACAGAGTTTTCTGTCCCGATCCACAAGTCGGCTTCCCCACTTGTAAAACTAACGTTAAAGGTATTTGTTGCGCCATTTCCGGTAAAAGAATAGAAATAATAGTAATAACTTGCCCCGGAGAATGTCGCGGTTCCACCTGTAACTATAGTAGGAACTGCAGAGTCTGCGCATCCTCCAGTCGGGACAGGAGTGAAACTCGCTCCATAAGCCGAGTATAATAGGCTAGCGGCAGTATCGTCCGTAGAAGTTGTATCTCCGTTATTGGAACATGCAAGTGTCAATAACAGAAATAAGGAAGGAGTGAAAGTTTTAAGGTTCAATAAAAGCCTCAAGGAAATAAGCTCTTTCTATCTTAGAACCTATTCTTCATTTTAAGTTCCAAAGACCAAACTTTTTCTTTTGAGATTTGTAGATACAAAAAGGCCCGCTTTGTAGCGGGCCTTGGTTCAATTACTGGATACTTCCGCTCCTATTTACCGCGTTCTGCCACATCGTAGTGAAGAAGTCTGCGGATCTATAGACCGGTTCCAGATCGGAACGTTTCAGTCCCTGCTGTCTCAAGTCTTCAAAGAAGTCAGGCATAAGACCTATATGGGACGCACCTTCCGTATTGAAGTCGAATGTTCTATTCCCGAATGAATATTTTCCAAGAGAAGGAGAAGCCGCAAGAGTTGCCGCTAATCTAATGGAAGAGTCAGGAGAGAATGGATATCCTACTTTGGAAGTCTCAGGCTGTGCAATGACTGAAGTTCCTCCAGGACAAGCACGAGTTCCATAACGAGGTCCAGGCATATGAGCAAATCCGTTAAAATCTGTTCCGATTGCGATCCTTCCGTCATAAGCAGGATCACCTATTAGATTTTTGAGATATTGGTAAGACTGAGCGAATGTTTGGCTAGTTCCACCGCAAGCATGTGCGATATAAGAGCTATCACTATTCTGTCTCCACTCACCTACTTCTTCCAGATTTCCTTGTCCGGTAATAAGTCCGATCATTCCACCTAAGGTGCTGATACGTTTGAGTGCGGCGCCTGTCGGGTTTGCCTCGTGACGATTTCCTTTATTCGCCATATCATACACACCAGTGTGACCGGTTACTATACCAGGATATGATTGTTGTTCAGCGAAAGTAATCGCTCCATCCAGAGATTTTGCAGACATATGGCCCACGTCGATGATCATTCCTTTTTTCATCAATTCTCTCAGGACTTTTTGTCCATAAGTGGTTAAACCTGCGGTATTACAATCCTGTCCGTAGTGTTTACAATCATACTTAGTTCCACTTCCAAGGATATTGTATAGACCTGCTCCACCGAATCCGTTGGTTTTTAAGTGGATCGGGAACACATAACGTAATCCCAGATCATACAATTCTTGTACACCTTGTGTGATCATAGAATCGTTACAGTTACTTCCTGTACAATCTACTAGATAGTCTACTTCAGCACCTAAGACTACTGCAAGTTTACCGCCGGAAATCACACTTTGTGCTTCCGCAGGAGTTTTTACGATACGGAACCAACCTTGTCCTGGACCGCCACTTTGTGAATCGATCCAAGCTTGCATATCATACACTGCTTGGGTTTGTCGACGCAAAGTGTTCATATCATTTAAGTCATAAACCGGATCGGTAGCGATCGCTATTCCTTTAATGATGTCTGGAAGTCCGTTATCTGTAGCTCCAAACATATAATCACCATTTACTGCGAGTACTACCATGGCTCTCATCCCGCCTTCATAAGCGCGTTTGATCCATTCATAATACATTGTTTGGTGAGTGTAACTATTGTTCGCAGGCCAATAAGGGAAGCCTGCATATCCTCTATTATCATGACGAGCCGTTCCTAATAAGGCTCCGATAATATCATCTTGAACGATTGCTTCTACCCTAGAGTGTCCTGCAGAATGTCCTTCGTCCGAAGTACTCGGACAGTCTGCGAGTGCAGTTGCCGCCGGTCCAAATGGAGATCCATGAAAGATTACTCCACCAAAACCTAAATTTGCCATTGGGTGAGTATGAAGATCCACATAGCCTGAAAGAGTCCCACTTCTCTTGAGAGAATCGTTAGCTCCTCGATTATAAGCTTGTGGAGCAGATTCACAACTTGAATCTGCAACATACCATTCTCCCCACATTCCTGTGGCTCCACCAGTGTTCACGCAACGATGAGGAGTTGTATATGTTTTACCTGCGATGGTAAGAGGCAATTTAGCACAGGCTTCTTCCCAACTTATTCCTACTACGTTCCATATACGGGAAGAATATTTTCTTTTGCCCGCGTAAGTACCTGAGGATTGGCAACCATCATTCTTATGAGTCCAGTTATAACCGCCACCATCATCTGTTGCAGCCCAGTTTGCTTCGCAAGAATCTTCGATTAGATCGAATTCTCCCCACATATTGAATCCGGTGTTTTTGCAACGACTTGGCTTAGTAAATACTTGGCCATTAATGGTTGCTCCCATATTGGCACAGGTCGTTTCCCAACTCTGTCCTGATGGAATCCCATAAAGGATTGCTGAATATTGACGTTTCCCAGGAAAAATTGCAGTGCAACCATCCTTCTTAAATGTTCCCCAATATGGATCGCCGAAAACGGACGTGCTCGTAGCAAAAACAGCTAGGAATACGACACCTAACGCACGACCTCGTAAAAGCCGAGTTTTCATACGTTTCTCTCCCTACTTACTGATTTATATGTTTTTTGTATTCTTCGGTTACGTTTTTCAGCTTTTGGCCGTACAGTTCTTTGCCGGCTAGGATCATTCTGCGTTTTTCGTCATCAAGGCGCTCTGGATATCTTTCTTCCATCAAGCGCAATAGTTCCAGTTGGTCTTCCTGGAGTTTTATCTGTGCTTTATAATATTCATCGATTTCTTTGCGGGTTGCTTTTCCGGAATAAATTTTTCCGTACAATGTGGCCCAACTTTCTAAAAGTTCTTCCTGTGCTTTTTTCTCTCCTGCGTCTTGGGGAGTAGCAACAGCTACCCAGTATAGATTATCAGGAGTTTCACTCTTTAATAAGGAAGCAGATACAACTGCGTTATCTTCGTTATGGGTAGAAGAAGTTCCCGAACTGATAAATCCGGAAAAGATAGAGAGCCCTTCTGAAAAAATATTTTTGGAAGAGGATTGAGCGGCTCCATCCTGGCTTCTTGTAAAAATAAAAATAAGAACAACTAGAGCAAAAGCAGAAGAAACCAGTAATGCGTTTTTCTTAGATAGCATCGGGCGAACAGTATATTACATTTCGATCCTTTATGCAAATTCTTTGTAACTATTTATTAGAAAAATATTATAAATATTCGGAAACATGCTCTAGTAATTTTTGCAAAGCAAAAGAAGAATAAAAATCGGTACTTAAGTCATAAAATTATAAACTAGAACAGGTCGTACTATGATAATTGCTTGTATTCTTGGAGATGAGTACATTCTTTTTTCTGGAATTTATGGCTTTTCTAATTCATCTTTTTGACAAAGTTTTTTCACTAGTTTTCCTAAATCGAATGATTGGACAAAAAAGGGAGTTTTTTAAAAGGGAAAGGGATAAATTTGGAAATATGCAGGCGTTACTTCGATTTCTTTTTGGGCTCAATTATCGTTTTGCACTCAGGCAGTATAGAAAGGCAAAGATACTTTCTTCCGTAAACTTTGCTCCGGTATTCACAAGGAACGCGTATCTTGAAATTCTGATCGTACTCAGGTATGTGTATCTAATCCTTCCTGTCATCATTTTACCTTTTGCATTCTATGATCTAGTCGATGCATTTTCGGATGCTAAGGACAATTCATTTGTCCTATTCGATCTGGTCTTCTATGCAGTTTTTCTTACAATGAACGTACTTTTGAATTCCGGCCGTTTGCATAGAGCGGATCTGGATCGGATCAAATTGTTTTGTAGGATCGGGGTGCTTCTTCTTTCCCTGACCGGGACTTGTATCACAGTTGTGGTATTCCCTAGACTTCCTGAGATCTCACTTTTTTCCACTGCGATGTTCAGTGTTGCGATCATGTTTAGATTTCCGGATCATACCAAGTATTTTATTTACACGATCAATTATGCAATCCTATACGGTTTTATCTATTATAGCGGGAATAGAGAGCCTGTACTTTTGCAAAACCCTCTCGTGACCTTATTTTTGATTTTAATTTTCGATCGTGTATCCTTCTTAACTTTGGCGAATACGTATCTCAAAACCCAAAGGATCATTCGTTTGAACGAAAGATTAAGGGAAGAAGATACAAATAAAAGTGATATGATCAGTATCGCGGTTCATGATCTAAAAAGTCCACTGTCTGGGATCATGAGTATTAGCACGATCCTACGAAAAAATCTGAAATCTTTTTCGGATAAGGAAAAAAAAGAGATCCTTACCGATATAGAAAGTTCTTCTAGAAAAATTTTAGGACATATCGACGATCTTGTGGGAATTGCTGCTTCCGGCTTTGAGAATATTAAAATAGATTATGATATTTTTAATATTAATTCTTATATTAAATCTACGATCCAAAACTTCGACTACCAGGCTTCTCTAAAACGTATTCAATTTCATACCCAATTCGATAAAGAAGATCTAAAGATCCGATCGGATAGAAAAGCAGTAGCTAGTATTCTAGATAATTTGGTTTCAAATGCGGTGAAATATTCTCCTCCGGGAGGTTCTATATTCATTCATTCTAAATTGATCAAAGATCAGGGTGACTTCATACAGATCCAGATCAGGGACGAAGGAAAAGGATTCACCGATGAAGATAAAAAACTTTTATTCTCCAGATTCACTAGACTCTCTGCAAAACCTACAGGCAATGAACCTTCTAGCGGTGTGGGACTTTATGCGGTTCATAGATTGGTAGAACTATTGAATGCAAAGATCAGTTTGGAAAGTAAACCTGGACAAGGAGCAACATTCACACTTCTATTTTCTAGAATGAAAATTTCAGATTGACCATTTAAGAATTTTTTATAGAACTCGCTAAGCATGGTGAGAGCTGTTCTAGTTGAGGATGATAAGCTGATGGCAAGAACCATCCAGCATTATTGTAGAGAAGCATTCGGAAAAAGCCTAGTATCTCTCAAAACATTCGATGAATTGACTCCTGCACTCTATAGTATTAAAGAAAATCCAATCGACCTTCTTCTCTTGGATATTAATCTAAAGGGGCAATCAGGTTATGAAATATTAAAACTTCCTGAAAAAGATTCATTCTATACGATCGTGATCTCTTCTGATAAACAAAATGCGGTAAGCGCATTTGATTTTGGTGTTTTGGATTTTGTGGCCAAACCATTCACTAGAGAAAGATTTATAGCAGCCATAGATCGTATGAAGTCTGCCTCCGCTTCTAAGGCGGATTCTATGCGTAAGAATAGTATTTCCTTAAAAAAAGACGGAATGATAGAAGTGATCCGTTTTCAGGATATTCTATATTTAGAGGCCTCTGGCAATTTTACTGAGATTCATCTTAAGTCAGGTCGCAAAGAACTGATACGTAAAACAATGGAATCTGTTCTAGCTGAATTGAATTCTGATTTTTTCCGTTCTCATAGATCTTTTATAATTAATCTTTCCGAAGTAAAAAAGATCCTACACGGCAAAGGAAATCATTTTAAAGTCCTTCTGGGCGATTCCGCAGAAGTTGCCTTATCTAGATCAAATTATAATACTCTAAAAGATATGTTAGGTTAAAAAAAAGCCCGCAGGGTTTGGCGGGCTTAAGAAAAATCTATTTCGTTAGATTTCTTTATTGGATGCTTGCACCTCTTGTGACCGCATTCTGCCACATAGTAGTGAAGAAGTCAGCAGAACGATAAACCGGTTCCAGATCGGAACGTTTGAGTCCTTGCTGTCTTAAATCTTCAAAGAAGTCAGGCATAAGCCCAATATGGGAAGCTCCTTCCGTATTAAAGTCGAAAGTCCTGTTCCCGAATGTATATTTTCCAAGAGAAGGAAGAGCTGAAAGAGTTGCAGCTTTTCTAATGGAAGCATCCGGAGCAAATGGATATCCTACTTTAGCAGAATCAGGTTGAGCGATTGTAGACACTCCTCCTGGACATGCACGAGTTCCATAACGAGGTCCAGGCATATGAGCGAATCCGTTAAAGTCGGTTCCGACAGAAATTCTTCCGTCATAAGCTTGGTCTCCGATCAGATTTCTAAGATACTGATAGGATTGTGCAAATGTCTGGGTGGTTCCTCCGCAAGCATGGGAGATATAAGAACCATCAGAGTTTTGTCTCCACTCTCCTACTTCATCCAGATTTCCTTGTCCTGGGATTAGTCCGATCATTCCACCGAGTGCAATGATACGTTTGAGGGCGGCACCTGTTGGGTTCGCCTCATGACGATTTCCTTTGTTCGCCATATCGTATACACCTGTGTGACCGGTAACAATACCCGGATAAGCTTGTTGTTCTGCGTAAGTCAGAGCTCCTTCCAAGGATCTTGCGGACATATGACCCACATCAATGATCATCCCTTTTTGCATTAGGGCTTTCATGATCTTAGGTCCGTAAGAAGTTAAACCTGCAACGTTACAGTCTTGTCCGTAATGTTTACAATCATACTTAGTTCCACTTCCAAGGATATTATAGAGACCTGCTCCACCGAATCCGTTGGTTTTCAAGTGAATTGGGAAGATATAACGTAAACCTGCGTCATACATTGCTTGAACACCTTGAGTGATCATAGAGTCAGTACAAGTTGTGGTTGTACAATCTACTAGGTAATCTACTTCTGCACCTAAAACCACTGCGAGTTTACCGGCAGCGATTACACTTTGTGCTTCTGAAGGAGATTTTACGATACGGAACCATCCAAGTCCCGCTCCACCACTCTTCTGATCGATCCAAGTTTGCATATCATATACAGCTTGGGTCTGACGACGTAAAGTGTTCATGTCGTTTAGATCATAAACCGGATCAGTTGCGATTGCGATACCTTTGATAATATCCGGAAGACCGTTATCAGTTGCTCCGAACATATAATCACCGTTTACAGCAAGGACAACCATAGTTCTCAAACCACCTTCGTAGGCACGTTTGATCCACTCATAATACATTGTTTGGTGAGTGTAGCTATTGTTTGCAGGCCAATAAGGGAAACTTGCGTATCCTCTATTATCATGTTTTGCTGTAGAAAGTAGAGCTCCAATAATATCGTCTTGAACGATTGCTTCTACTCTGGAGTGTCCTGCAGAGTGGCCTTCGTTAGACATACTAGGGCAATCTGCGAGTGCAGTTGCCGGTTCTCCATAAGGAGCACCGTGGAAGATCACTCCTCCGAAACCTAGGTGAGCCATTGGGTGAGTATGAAGATCCACATAACCGGAAAGAGTTCCTGTTCTTTTGAGAGAATCTTGAGCACCTCTTGCATATGCTTTTGGAGCGGACTCACAACTTGAATCTGCAACATACCATTCTCCCCACATTCCTGTGGTGCTGGTATTCACACATTTTGTTGGGGTTGTATAAGTTTTACCCGCGATAGTAATAGGCAATTGAGCACAAGCTGCTTCCCAAGTGATCCCTACTACGTTCCAAATACGGGAAGAATATTTTCTTTTGCCCGCATACGTTCCAGAGGTTTGGCAACCATCATTCTTATGAGTCCAGTTATAAGCTCCGCCATCGTCTGTAGCAGACCAGTTTGCCTCGCAAGAGTCATCGAGTACATCGAATTCTCCCCACATATTCAAACCGGTGTTCTTACAACGACTAGGCTTAGTAAATACTTGGCCGTTAATGGTTGCTCCCATATTCGCGCAGGTAGTTTCCCAGCTCTGGCCCGAAGGGATCCCGTAAAGGATTGCTGAATACTGACGTTTTCCTGGGAAAATTGACGTACAGCTATCCTTCTTGAATGTTCCCCAATAAGGATCCGCAAATACGGATGCACTTCCTGCGAAAAACATCGTACATACTACGAAGCTGAATACAGACCTTCGTACTGACCGATAATTCATAATTCTCTCCAAATCTATTTTTGGTTTATGTGTTTTTCATATTCGTCTTTTACGTTTTTTAACTTTTTAGCATATAGTTCCTTACCGGCCAGGATCATCCTTCTCGAATCGTCGTTTAAACGTTCCGGATATCGATCCTCCATGATCTTCAATAGTTCTAATTGATCTTCATGTAGTTTGATTTGAGCTGTGAAATACTCATCTATCTCTTTGCGAGTTGCTTTATTGGAGTAAATCTTTCCGTAAAGAGCTGCCCAATCTTCTCTTAGCTCATTCTGGGCTTTCATTTCCGCTGCATCTCTTGGAGTTGCTACAGCTACCCAGTATAAATTGTCAGGGGTTTCATTTCTCAAAAGAGAAGCCGGTATAAGTCCTTCTTCATCATTGGAAGAAGAGGAGTTAAGGCCCAAAAAATTAGATAAAGAAGAGAATCTTTCTGAAAAACCGCTTTTTGGCGAATGAGAATGAGCGGCCTCAGTGTCCTTGGAAGAGGATGGGATCACCAAAAGAACAAATAAGCTTAAGATAAGAATGGATATGGCAACCAGTGCTATTTTTCGCGACATACTTAGAAAGTATAAGTATTTGTACGTATGTGCAATGAGTTTGGGATGAAAGTGTATCTAGGTATGATGAATGGAAAAATTCTTATCAGACCCTTATATAAGGGAGATTTTTATATTCGACCAGTTGTTATATAAAGGGATTTTCGCAGAATGTCCTGATTTCGATTAACAATACATTTATTATGCGAAATCACCAGGAAAAAGGGCGTTTTTGGAGGAAATATCGCTCTTTTTTCAGTGGAATCTTCTATTCTTAGCGGCCTCGCGTGAAAACACATCGAACAAATCTTGGATCACGCAAAGGCGCAAAGATCGCTAAGGGATTTCGAAATAAAAGGCCGCGACAGAGATTCGTAGGGCTTTTCAGTCCGGGCTTGCCCGGATGAGCGCAGGAGCGCGAACCCGAAGAAGCGCGGTCTGAGCGTTAGCGAAGAGTCGCCCTAACCTTCATTTGCAAATAAAATACCGTTGCTTTTCACGATTAAATTTTGGATAAAATAACGGAAATTATATCAAAAAGACTAAACAAATGTAGGTCTTAGGGGTCTATTAAGAAGATCGAAAATTTACCGAAATTTGGTAAGATTGGAAGGAAAGAAAAAGATTGGCTCCCCCTGCAGGGCTCGAACCTGCGACCCAGTGATTAACAGTCACTTGCTCTACCGACTGAGCTAAAGGGGAGTGTCTGGTAGCAGAATCCAGTTTTTAGAAATGAGGCAGGCTGGCAATGAAAAATCTTCGAGACATAGGTATTTTCTGATCAGATCTAAATACAATTTTCCGGTAAAAACCGAACAGCTTTTGGAAAAAGTACTATGGGGAAATTTGAAAGCTATAGTAGCGTGACATAATCCAAAAACGCACTATATTTTGCCGGAGTTTCATAAGGAGAGCGCTATGAAGCTAAATAAACATTTCACTTCACCTGAGAAGGGATTTTCTAAGGACTTAAACTGGGTTAAGAGGAATTCTAAGATCTCTAACCCTGACGGATCCGTTGTTTTCGAAGCTAAGGACATTCTTGTTCCGGACCAATGGTCTCAAGTTGCAGTAGATATTCTTGCCCAGAAGTATTTCAGACGCAAAGGAGTGCCAAAATACTTAAAAAAAGTAGATGAAAAAGGCATTCCAGAATGGTTACAGCGCTCTGAACCAGACACTGAAAAACTTTCTTCTTTAAAAGCAGAAGATCGTTTCGGTGGAGAGGCATCTGCACAGGAAGTTTTCCATCGTTTAGCGGGTTGCTGGACGTATTGGGGATATAAATACGGTTATTTTTCAGACGAAGAAAGTGCTAAAACTTTCTACGAAGAAGTCGCTTTCATGCTGGCTTCTCAGATGTCTGCTCCCAACTCCCCTCAATGGTTCAATACTGGATTACATTGGGCGTATGGGATCGATGGTAAATCCCAAGGACATTTCTATGTGGATCCTACCAGTGCAAAATTGGTAAAATCTTCTTCCGCATACGAACATCCACAACCTCATGCATGTTTTATTCAAAGTGTAGATGATGATTTAGTAAATGAAGGTGGTATCATGGATCTTTGGGTCCGTGAGGCTCGCCTATTCAAATACGGTTCAGGAACAGGAACCAACTTCTCTAACCTGAGAGCGGAAAATGAATCCCTTTCTGGTGGAGGAAAAAGTTCCGGTTTAATGAGTTTCTTAAAGATCGGAGACCGTGCTGCTGGTGCTATTAAATCCGGTGGAACCACTCGTCGTGCAGCTAAGATGGTATGTTTGGATGTAGATCATCCGGATATCGATCGTTTCGTAGATTGGAAAGTAGAAGAAGAGAAGAAAGTAGCTTCCCTTGTAACTGGATCCATTCTGAACAACAGACATCTAAATGCGATCATGAAAGCTTGTTACGAGATGGAGGGAGAGGATCGTTTCGAACCTAAAAAGAATGCCGCTCTTAAGAAAACCATCGTAGAAGCTAAGAAAGTTTTAATTCCTGATAATTATATTAAGAGAGTAATCGATCTTGCTAGACAAGGTTATAAAGAACTCATTTTCGAAGAATTAACTACAGATTGGCAATCAGAAGCTTATAATACAGTTTCTGGACAGAATAGTAATAACTCAGTTCGTCTTCCGAATGAGTTTATGGCTGCTGTCGAACAAGATCTTCCTTGGCATTTATATAACAGAACTGAAAAGGAAAAAGCTCTCAAAGAAAAAAGAGCTGCTAAACCTGCAAAAACCATCAGAGCAAGAGATCTTTGGGATAGAATTTCTTTTGCGGCTTGGTCTTCTGCTGACCCAGGAACTCAATATCATACTACCATCAACGAATGGCATACTTGTCCTGAAGATGGAAACATCAATGCTTCCAACCCGTGTTCAGAGTATATGTTCTTGGACAATACTGCATGTAACTTGGCTTCTGCGAACTTACAGAAATTTGTCGATCCGGAAACTCTTGTTTTTGATGTAGAAAGTTTCCGTTATCTTTGCCGTCTTTGGACAATCATTCTTGAAATTTCCGTGACCATGGCTCAATTCCCTTCCAGAGAGATCGCAGAACTTTCTTATAAGTTCAGAACTCTTGGACTCGGATATGCAAACCTTGGTTCCGCATTGATGATCATGGGAATTCCTTATGATTCTAAAGAAGCAATGGCGATCACTGGTGCCATCACTTCTATCATGCATATGACTGCTTATGCTACTTCTGCAGAAATGGCGAAAGAATTAGGGCCATTCCCTGGTTATGAGAAGAACAAAAAGCATATGCTTAGAGTTCTAAGAAACCACAAGAGAGCGGCATATAATGTTCCTTCTGAAGATTACGAAGGTCTGACTATCACTCCTGTAGGAATTGATCCTGCATACTGCCCTTCTTACCTTTTGAAAGCTGCTCAAGAAGATTCTGATAATGCAGTTTCTTTGGGAGAAGCTCACGGATACAGAAACGCACAAGTTACAGTAATCGCACCAACAGGGACTATCGGTCTTGTAATGGATTGTGATACTACTGGTATTGAGCCTGATTTCGCTTTGGTGAAATTCAAAAAATTAGCGGGTGGTGGTTATTTCAAAATTATCAACCAATCCGTTCCTTTGGCTCTTCGTAAATTGGGATACTCCCCTTCTGAGATCGAATCTATCGTAAATTATTGCAAGGGACATGCTACCTTAAACGGGGCTCCTGTAATCAATACCCAAAGCCTGAAAGAAAAAGGTTTCACGAACGAGATCTTGGAAAAAGTAGAATCTTCTCTTCCTTATGCGTTCGATATCAATTTCGCATTCAATAAGTTCAATTTGGGTGAAAATTTCTTACAAAAGAACTTAGGGATCGCAAAAGAAACTTATGATTCTTTCACATTCAATTTGCTCGAACATTTAGGTTTTTCTAAAGATGAGATTAATAAAGCAAACGATTATGTTTGTGGAACGATGACCATCGAGAACGCTCCTTACTTAAAAGAGAAAGATTATCCTGTATTCGATTGCGCAAACAAATGTGGTAAATACGGAAAACGTTATCTTTCCTATGAGTCCCATATCCGCACGATGGCTGCTGCTCAGCCTTTTATCAGTGGTGCGATCTCTAAAACGATCAACCTTCCGGAAGACGCAACTATCGAAGATATCAAAAACGCATACTATATCTCTTGGAAGATGATGGTAAAAGCGAATGCACTTTATCGCGATGGATCTAAACTTTCTCAGCCTTTGAACTCTGTATTAGAACTTCTAAACGGAATAGAGTTAGAAGAACAAGAAGAGATCGTAGAAGCTGCAGTCGCTAAAGATCCTTCTCAGTTTGCGGAAAAAATCGTTTATAAGTATATCTCTCATAGACGTAAACTTCCTAATAGAAGAGCTGGTTATACTCAAAAAGCAGTAGTTGGCGGTCACAAAGTTTATTTAAGAACTGGCGAATACGAAGACGGACAACTTGGAGAGATCTTTGTGGATATGCACAAAGAGGGTGCGGCATTCAGAAGTTTGATGAATGCATTCGCGATTTCCGTATCTTTAGGCCTACAACATGGGGTTCCATTAGAAGAGTTTGTGGATGCATTCACATTCTTCAAATTCGAACCGAATGGTATCGTGACCGGAAACAAACATATCAAAATGAGTACTTCGGTAATCGATTTCATCTTCAGAGAACTTGCAATCACTTACCTGGGAAGATACGATCTTGGCCAAGTAGCTCCGGAAGATCTAAGAGGAGACGAGATCGGATCCAGAAAATCTTCTGAGTCCATCCAACCTAAGGCTCCTGTTCAACCGACAGCTTCTGCTGTAGTGGAAACTGCTCCTGCTTCCGAGCCGGAAACAATTTCTTACTCTCAGATGATGAGGACTGAAAAACCAAGTTCATCGATAGCTCTTATGGAGGAGATCAAGATAGCCAAGATCAAAGGTTATACTGGAGATTCTTGCACAGAGTGTGGATCTTTCGAGATGGTAAGAAACGGTTCTTGTTTGAAATGTATGTCCTGCGGCGCAACCACTGGATGTTCTTGATCTAAGAGCTTAAGTCGTAAGAAAGAAAAACCTCGGGTGGTGTAATGCTGTTCGAGGTTTTTTTATATCTTTATTTGAAAGCAGTTGGGATCCAAATATAAGATAACTTATTCGGAAAATTCAAATTTAGTTAAATTCGATCCTTTATAACAATAAAATTCATAACTGATCGGTTCTCTGAATCGGAAAACTTTTTCCAGAAATATTCTATCATAAGTCCGAGTCATCGATTCGTATTTTAATATCAATTGATCCGGAAGTTCTTGTGGAAAGATCGGTCTTTCAATTTCTAATCCTTCCTCCCATGAATATTCCAAAATAAAATTACTTTCCCTCCAACTGATACTTGTTTCTTGTTCTCGAATTACCCACGAAGTAGATACGGAGATATGATCCTGATCGATAATCTTATTCACCGAACTGGAAAGAAGGAATATCCCGGCTAATACCATGGACATATATCCTATCTTTTTAAAAACAAGATCACTTATATAAGGTAAAATATATTTAATTGAAAAAGAAGATATGATAGAAGCTAACGCGATTGCAATACCTATATAAATTGCCGCTTCCGAATAAAATCCTAAGGTTATATAAACTACAAGTTTGAATAAATGAAGGAATAGTTCGTTTGCCGCTCTTGTGGCGACTATCTCTTCTTTTTGAAGTCCGTAACTTAAGTAAAACCTATTGAATAATAACCCGATTGCTCCGGTGATCCCGGATACCAAGCCGGACAAAAATCCGATTACGGCTAAAATAAAATTCGGATATGGTTTCTCATTTGTTTCATGATCCGTCTTTGATTTAAAAATTTCAGGGAGATTCACTAAAAGAAAAAGAGAAACGGATAATTGTAGATATATAGGATTCAGAAATTTTATGAGCCAGGCACCTAATAAAACCGCGGGTATCGAAAAGGGAACAAACCAATAAAAGATCTTCCAATTTATATTTTTTTTAAATATTATAATCCTGGAGGCCGAATTCGAGGCTGTTCCTACCGTTAAAGCAAACGGTACAATCGAAGGGGCTAATAAACTATTTAGTATCGGAATTAGGATTAAACTAGCCCCTCCTCCACATATCGTACTAATCCAAAAAGCAAGTATCGATCCGAAGAATAGAAGGACCAGTGCAGGAGCCATTAAACGTTCAGTAAATTAAGGAGCCGGACCTGCTCCGGGTAAACCTGCTGGAGCGTTTAATCCTGGGATCTTAAATTCAGGCCTTTGGAAAGATCCTGTGATCGGGATACATTTACCACTTCCGCCTTTTTCTAAAAGATCTAATGCACCCACAATGATCTGATTTTCTGCAGCAGAAGCAAAATTTCTTTCTAACTCGAAACAGGCTCTCAGATTCAATTGAGAACTGGGGAGTGAATCTGATAGTCGAAGATTTCCATGCAGATCCAATCTTGCAACGGAGGTATCTATGATAAATTCTTCGAACTCTACCATTCCTTGGTCAATTCTGGAAGTGATGAGTATCTTATTTATGAAGAAGTTTTCTATTTTTCCTATAAAAGGAATTTCAGGAAGATTTGGAAAAGATCCGAATTTTCCTTCTGGCATTTTAAGTGAAAATGTTCCGCCGAATCTACTGGCCGGGACAGAAAGAGAATCTAACTTTAAGTGACCTTCTAATTCCCCTATATTGCCCAAAGTTTGGCCGTCATAATCGATCTCTAATTCTTGTACTTCGAAATCGCCGTTTACCTTTTTTCTTAATAAGGAAAAAAGTCCGGCCTTGATCTGAGCATCTTTGGATCTGATCTTGAATGTCTGACCCATGATTTCCATAGATTTTACGGAAACTTTTCCGAGTAGAACTGAAACTGATAACTCGTTAAAAAATACGCTGCTTGGTTGTCCGGATGATGAATTCATCAGCTGGCGGACAATGTTTTCGTAAGGGAATAATAAGATCAAAAAAAGAAGAAAGGAACTGAGCCCGCTTCCGATCAAGATGAGTTTTTGTTTGAGAGAAAATCTGGGAGTATCTTCCTCTTCTTCCTCAGGAGGTAATTCCTCCAATTCCATCGTGAGGAATTCTTCTTCCTCGTTGGAGATTAATTCTTCCTCTTCTTCTATTTCTATCTTTTTTGCGCGAGCCATCTTACTTTCCGGAAGCGACACTATAGGCCGCAATTTTCATGTTCACGTCGTAGGTATTTTTGTCTTGGTAAGGTTTATTGGTTTGGAAATATTCCACTCTTGCGTTTACCTTATTACCCTTATCTATATCATATAATACGGACATAACGTTTTCAAGAGGTACACCTCTTAAATTCACTTCGAAAACAATTACCTGGTATTTGTTTTTGTCGATTAGTTTCGCAGGAATAGGTCTCATTGTGGAAATCCTATCCTTTACTCCGTTATCCGAAAAGATCCTTTCTAATTTTGCCGCAAATGCACTTTGATCATTTTCCCCAGTATTCACATTTTCCAGAGATCTGAAAAATAAATAATCGGAGATTGTTTTATCTAACTGCGCGACTAATCCTGGAGTATTGTTTACCGTTTCAGAAAGATCCGTTCGGAGCCTATAAATTTTACGGACCACTAAGAATATAAGCAGGACCAAAATAAGTCCCGCAGCAATCACTAATAGAAGTTTTTCCCTAGGTTGTAATTTTTGCCACATAGACGATCCCTCTTAATCGTTTTCTTCGATTTTAGAGGTCACCTCCATTTTAATCACAAAGGATACTTTAAATGTTTTAAGTCCGAAATTCGGACGGTTACTATCTAATTTTACGTTTTTGAACATTGGAGAACGAGCTAATGAATCCTGTACTTTTCCGATTTCAGAGATCTCGTTTACCGCACCTTGGATAGAAACAGAACCATTATCATACGTAATACTTTGGAATAAGAATGGCTGCATTCCAGGATCAGGGAATTTTAAGGAAATCTCATGTAGAACATCCAATACACTAGGCTTGGAAAGATACTTTCTATAAAGTTCCGTTTTTCTTTCTGCACCATCTCTTAGGCTTTTCGCAAATTCTATAGGATCTCTGTTAGAAGGAACACTGGAGCCTGTGCTGGATTTCACTTTTTCAGCCAAGATTTTATTGGCGGCTGCAAGCTTTCTTTTATCAGAAATAATCCCTAAGAAAAATACTCCGATCAAAAGTACGAAAGATACTGAACTTAAAATAATATGAGGTTTAAATATGCTTATATCGAATAAGTTTTTATTAAGCCTTTTTACATAAGGAGTTTCTAAAAAATCTATTTTGGCTTTTTTAGATTGGATCAGATGATAAGCCATCCCATAGCAGGTAGCGAATCTATCAGGATCTGCACTTAAGAAATCGTATCTTCTGGCTTGGATCCCAAGGTTCTCGCCTATAAAGGATTCCAGATCTCTGACTTTACTTCCTTCTCCAGAAAGATAAATTGCTTCCGGTCTTTCAGTTTCTTCTAATGAAAGGAAACTTCTGCGAACTTCTTCGCTTAAGGATGTGAAAAATTCCTGAGAGATAACAAATGCCTTTTTAATATCCGCTATTTTGAGTTTATATTCTTTTGCGAATAAGTTTAGGCCATCTTCCGGAGAATGGAAAGGTTCGAATTGGATGCTGGTCTTTAAAGCTTCCGCTTTATCCTTAGGGATTTTTAGTGTTTTAGAAATTTCTTCAGTTAGAGTATCTCCCCCTACGGAAAGAAAACGTGTATGAGCGATCTTTCCGTCCTTGGTAACATTCAAGATGGATTTTTTGCCACCGATATCTAACTGAGCAACATTTGCGAATTGTATCTCTTTATGTAAATGTTTGGAAATAACGGAGCCCAAACATACTGAATCCACGAAGATCCCACGAAATACGAGGCTTGATTCCAGAAAAGGAGAAGCCAATGTATCAAACTCTGAATGATGAGAAGTATAAGTGATTACGTCCGATTTTTCCTGATCTATCCTCCAAACAGAACCTAGAACTTCTACAGTTTCCATAGGGAAAGGAACCCTACTTTCAATTTCGAACGGGATCACTTCCCTAACCGCTTTTTCGGTGGTTAATGGAATAGAGATCTCTCTTACAAAAAGTCTGTCTAGAGAAAGAGATAGTACGATAGCATGTTCTTCCGCAAAATAGGTATTTATAAAACGAAGTACATTTGTTTCGTACTCCTTTTCTTCCATTCTGGAGATGGGCATGGTCTCTGCTCTGAGTAGAGTCAGGTTCCCTGCCACTCTTTGGAACAGAACACCCTTTACGGAATTTGTACCGTAATCTACGGTTAAAAACTTTTCGTATAAGAACATTAATCTTCTCTATAATATAGCATCAGGTTATTGGTCAGGTCGAAAATTCCGGTGATCCTACGGACGATTTTAGGTCCTTTCATAACATCGGAACTTTTTTTACTATTATAGTTTCTTTCTACTTCCCCGACAGCGCTGATCCGAAATATTTCGCCCTTTGTTTTGATCCTTCCACCGGAAACATCAGTTCCTTCTCCTGCTAATTCTTTGTAGAGAGAAAGTCCTCCTACGGAAGGTACCTGGAATTCTGGGATGGTTTCCAGATCCTTAATTTCCTTCAGGTAGCCGCCTTTTTTGATCTTCATTTTCATAATTTGAAGAACGGACTGGCGGTTCATAAAATCGGATAGAGACATTAAAACGAAGTAAGGTGCGGCGTTCAAGTTGATTCTATCGTCGTAGTTTCTTTGGAATGGAACAAAAGCGGTCAGATTATTTGCCAGAACGAAATCGGACTCCCCGATCAGACTTTTTTCCTCGTCGGACATAAAATCTTTGGAATACTTTTGTTCGTAGTCCGGAGGTTTTTGGGAGCCGTATACTATTTTAGGATCGAAACCTTTTACGGAGGTAAGCTCGGAAAGAGAATACATGTAAGCGTTTTTGATCTTTCGTGGAGGTGTCAGTTTTTCGTAATATGAAATTTCGAAATTCCCTTGGCTATCATCGTCCAGCCAATCGATCACCGGATTAAAAAGGTCCCTCTTCATTCCCAAACGTTCCAGAAGTCTTTGGGCCATTTCCTGGTTTCTTAAATTTAATTCTTTTGTGTCCGCATTGAAGATAGAATTTAAATTAATTTTTCCATCTTCTCCTTGGATCTTATAATAGATCCATCCTCCTCCCATTGGAACTGGAGGTGGGTTCAGTCCTATCCCGGATTGGTATAATTGTTCTTCCGGGATTTTTCTGAGTGCTGCCAAGGCTCCTTGGAATCCGGCTTTGGCTAAAAGAGAAGCCTTAAAGCCTGACATTTCTCCCTGGGAAATTTTATATTCTGCCATGGATCTTTCCGCAAAGTCCAAGGTGGTAGTTAGAGCAGCTACACCGATTCCCCCGACTAGGAGCATGACGATTGCTCCTCTTCTTCTGGAGAATCTTCTACCTTTTAGACCAAGACCTGAATTCATTTCAGAAGCATCCCTGGGAACGCAAGAGTTTCAAAACGTCTTTCTTTATTTCCCATATTCGCAATGATCTCGATTCGGATAAGACGAGGGATACTTTTCCTTTGGAAGGAATCCCATTCTTCTTCCCATTCTTTTCCCGTTTTGGAAAATTTAAAGGAGAGAGATTTTACATTATCCAGTAACTCGTATTCTTGCCCGCCTACGAATGGATAACGATCTACTATTTCATCTTCTCTTCTCATTAATTTATAATAATCAGTGCCGTCTTTCTGTTTTAGATAATATTCTACTTCTCTTACTTCCGGAAGTGCGACTTCTTCCGAGTTAGGATGGACTGCTGCGAATACTATAAAATGATCCTTTGTACTTTCACCGGGATGTCTTGGTCCATCTTCCGATTTGCGTCCTTTTCTACTTACGAAGACCAGATTTTTTTCCGTTTGGAAATAGAATGCCATGGTCAATGTACTACGGATATTTTCGATAACAGAGATCGCCTTTTCTCTATCCACGCCGTCCGAACCTGAAGTTGGACGAGTGACTTTTAAGATAGTGGCGTAAGTCCCGAATACCATTCCGAGTAGAACACCGAGTAACGCTGCCACAATGGTTAATTCTATTAATGTAAATCCGGACCTTCTTCTTTTTCGAAGAAACTTGAGAGATATTGAATGTGTAGAAAATATTCCCATATCAATTCATCCTGGCCTTGTAGGTCTCGATCGTGTACTGTTCTTTTACTGGGATCCCTTGGTTATCTCTTCCGCCTGTAGGATATTCTATCGTTACATAAATATGAAATACTGCAATAAGCCCACCGGTAGCAGAACCTTGGTTATTACCTGTTCTTTTCGCGATGAGTTGGTTCATGCTGGAGTTCGCGCCGCCTAGTAGATCCTCAGGTTTTTTACCGCTATCCTTTCCTGCCATTTTCAGAAGATCTAAATTCTCTTCTTTGATGATGGTGGTAAATCTCCAGTCTTTATAACCTGGAATCTCTCCTGAACTAGTGTCCGCTTGTAGAATGGTGGCAGAATCTATCTGGGCCATTTTTATTTTTGCTAGGTGAGTTGCTTCTATTTGAAGTGCTGCGACTTTTTTAAGCCGTATCCCTTCTGAAACCACCATGAGTACGTAAAGAAGCCAACCTGCGGCAAGTGCAAACGCCAGGGTCATTTCTAAAATAGTAAAACCCTGTCTTTTTTTAAGAGGGTTTTTTCTTTTAAAACTTACTCGTGCCATATTGCTCGCTACGTTTGTATTCTTCCAATTGTTCCTTGGAAACTACAACTTCCCCGTCTTCTATTTCGGATTTTCCGCCATAACGTTTGATGATGAGAGTTCTTGTGATCTCAGGATCCGGACCTAAGTGGATATAAAAATCTTCCGCCACTGCCATGGGAGAAAATGGAATTCGGATCTTTCCGGTATTATATCTATAACCTCTTCCATCCATTACATCTACGATTGCAGAAGAGCTTGGAAGCTCCCTATCTTGGAATACTGGGACTTCTTTTAGACCGGTCTCGTCCCTTTCCATGTCTATGATCGTATAAGTTTCAGTATCCACATTCAATTGAAGATAGACTGTTCTTTGGTTGATCTTTGCCCTACGAAAGCAGAAGTTCACAACGTCATGTAATAACATCGCTTCTTCTTGGGCACCTGGTGTGAGTAAATTAACTAAAGAAGGAAGCACAAGAGCGAACATCACACCAATCAGGAATACCGCGACTCCCAATTCGATCAATGTGAAGCCGGAACGGATCCGGCCTTTCGCTCTCGGGCCCATTTGATTTATTTTTTAGCGCCGGATGCAGAAGAGAATTGAGCAGGATATTGTTCTTCTTTAGTGATATCAAAGTCCGAGTTTAAACCTTCTCCACCTTCTGCTTTATCCTGACCATAAGTAATGATCTGGATCTCACCCGCTCCATCAAATCTGAGTTTGTATGGATTTTTCCATGGATCTTTTATAGAATCTTTACTGCTTACCATCGGGATCCAAGTTTCAGGGATTTCTCCGTTAGTTGGTCTTTCAACTAATGCGTCTAAACCTTGCTCTTCGCTAGGATAACTTCCGAATTTGGAAGCATATCTTTCCAAATGTAATCTAAGTTCCTGTTTGTCTTTTTTGATCTTCATCTTTGCGGTCTCGAGGCTTACTCCACCGAAATCCACACTGACAAGAATGATAGTCATCAAAGCACCTAAAATGGCGACAACGATCGCTAATTCGATAAGAGTGAATCCTTTTCTCCGTTTTTTTCCCGTTTTCAAAGTCGGTTCTCCTATTTCTATTGTTATATACCTTGTAAATTCTGGGTCAAGCTGAACATCGGAACGATGATCGCCGCCATAATGATACCGATCGCAAAACCCATAAAAACGAGCATCAGTGGCTCGATTGCTTGGGTTGCATTTTTTAAAGCGGAATCCACTTCTTGGTCATAAATTTCCGCGAGTTTATTCAACATTTCCGGAACTCGGTCAGAAACTTCTCCGGCGGACATCATACCTATAACTAGTTGCGGCAATATCTCTGACCCAGTGAATGCAGCAGAAAGTTTCTCTCCTTCTCGAATTCTATCGCAAGCATTTCGTATTTCTTGTCCGAAAACCGAATGGTTAACGATCTGTTCTACAATTTGGAGAGAAATAATCAGCGGCACTCTGTTTGTAAGAAGGATCCCAAGGTTCCTTGCAAAATTGGAAATAAGTACTTTTTTATTGAGAGTTCGGATGATCGGGATCCTAAGAACGAACTTCTCCCATTTTTCCTTACCTTCCGGAGTGGATTTATAAAAGAAGAAGCCCACAACTCCGGCACCGATCATCGGGAAGATCAAGAACCAATATCCGGTTAGAATTCTTGAACTTCCAATCACGATCTGAGTAATTAAAGGAAGTGTAGCATTGAACTCTATGAATAGATGTTCGATCTGAGGAACAACTGTTGTAAGTAGGAATATGATTACGATCTGTAAAAGGCAAAAAATGATCCCTGGATATACAAGTGCGGTGGTGACCTTACCTTTTAACTGCAGATTTTTTTCTTCCATCTCGGCAAGACGCATGAGTGCAGTTTCATAATCACCGGTTCTTTCTCCTACTGAAACAAGAGAAGGATACTGGTTTGGAAATACGTCCGGATGTTTTTTCATCGAATCGGATAAGGAACTTCCTTCCGTAATATCCGCTTGCATTGCGATCACTACTTTGCGAAATACTTCGTGGTCTGTTTGTTCAATGATACTGGAAAGAGATTTGTCTAGAGGAATACCTGCACCTAAAAGAGTACCGAGTTGTCTGGAAAAAAGTCCGATGATCTTTTTAGGAACTCTATAAAGAAGTTTTGCTAGGAATGGAAAAAGTTCTCTGTCCTTTCTTTCAGCGTCTTCTGAAATTTGGCGAACGTAAAAACCTTTGGACTTAAGTTTCGCTCTTGCGGATTGGATATTCGGGGCATCTATAATCCCCTTCTCTTCCTTTCCTTTTTTGTTAAACGCAGTATAAGTAAAAAGTGCCATGGAAGGAAAACTTAAGTAACCCTTAGGACTTCATCCGGGGTGGTAACTCCATCCAATACTTTTCGGATACCATAATCTCTCATTGTGGCAAATCCGTTTTCTAGGGCGATATCATTGATCTTATTCGTATCCGATCCGGCTAGGATCGCATTTTTGATCGGAGTGCTAATGATCAGAAGTTCGTAAACCCCTGTCCTTCCCTTAAACCCGGTATTCATACAATGAGAACAACCTTTGCCTTTATATAAAACTCCGCCTTTTAGATCCTTTTTTGCAATTCCGATGGATTCCAATTCTTGAGGAGTCGGTTTATAAGAAATTTTACATTCTTTGCATATAGTTCTTACAAGTCGTTGGGCCATAAATCCCAATACTGTAGAAGTGATTAGATATGGTTCAATTCCCATATCCACAAGTCTCGTAGCAGCGGATGCGGCATCATTCGTGTGCAAAGTCGAGAATACTAAGTGACCTGTTAAGGAAGCTTGGATCGCGATCCTTGCAGTTTCCTCGTCTCGGATCTCCCCCACCATGATCACGTCCGGGTCTTGACGTAAAATAGCTCTCAGTCCTGTTGCAAATGTAAGTCCAATCTTCTCCTGCATTTGCATTTGGGAAACACCATCGATTTGGTATTCCACCGGGTCTTCACAGGTGATGATATTTCTTTCTTCGGTATTCAACTCCGTGAGAGCGGAGTATAATGTGGTGGATTTTCCGGATCCAGTAGGACCAGTTACTAAGATAATACCATGAGGTTCGTAAATAAGAGTACGAAGTGTTTTAACAAGATCCGGATAGAACCCCATCGTTTCGAGGGAATATTTCTGGTCAGTCTTATTCAAGAGACGCATAACGATACGTTCCCCGAACTGACAAGGAATTGTAGAAACCCGGATGTCCACATCCTTGCCCGCAAGTCTGAGTTTGATCCTACCGTCTTGGGGTAATCTGTTCTCAGCAATGTTCAGGTTGGACATGATCTTAATACGAGAAGTGATCCCCGCATGGTAAGATTTCGGAGGAGTTAGTACATTATGAAGAATACCGTCTATCCTGTAGCGGACCACTAGACTTTTTTCGTAAGGTTCTACGTGAATATCCGAAGCTCTCTCATTTACTGCCTGAGAAAGGATTACGTTCACCATCTTGATGATTGGAGCGTCGTCGGAAAGATCGATTGTCTCGTTATCGAAACCTTCTGCAAGTTCCGAGAAACTACCTTCCATTTCATTTAGAAGGTCCTTAGCTGCCGCAGAAGTAGTGTCGAACTGGGAGTGAATAAGCCTCATCACTTCCGGTTCAGGTGCGAGTATGAATTCTATTTTAAATTCTTTTAATGCAGAACGAACATCATCCATTGGGTGAAGATCCGTAGGATCAGACACCGCAATTTTAACGTTCTTCTTATTTAGTTCGAATGGAACTATTTTACTTTTTTGGATGAGTTTAAGAGGGATACGGTCGTAAACTTCTTCCATTCCCTTGAAATCCAGTTTTTCCCGGAATTCCATTTTGTATAAGCGAGCCATCGCCTTGAGAACGTCTACTTCTCCTGCGATCCCTTTTTTCTGAAGAATATGTCCTAGGGGTAAATGATTCTTTTTTTGTAGTTTGAGAGAGTCTTCTAGATCCTTGGCGGATATGACCCCGTCTTCTACGAGAATATCACCTAGAGTTTTCACTGTATTATTCTCCGCGTTCCTTGATGGTGGCTTCCTTGTTTAGAACCCTTTCCCTTTCAATTTCATATCTTTCTTGTTGTAACTTTTTCTTAACAGTCATCTTATCAGCAAGTTCACGATTATCCAAGATATGTGGAGTGATAAATACCATCAAATTGGTCTTTTTTAATTGTTCAGTAGTTCTACGGAAGATCCAACCCAGATAAGGAATATCTCCGAGTAATGGGATCTTGATCAGACGTTTTTGTTTATCGTTGGATATCAAACCCCCGATTACGATCGTCTGTCTATTATCTATAGTGATTGTGGTTTTCACTTCCCTTCTATTGAAGGTCGGGTTTCCTCCTGCAAGTGCAATGGAGGCGATGTTTTTGATCTCTTGCAAAAGATCTAAAGTGATACGATTATTCTTATTCACGTGAGGAGTGAATTTTAATTTAATACCTGTTGGACGATATTCGTAGTTATCCACCGTCACTGCGTTTGCACCACCCAAACCTGCGTTACGGCTTTGGGTTCTTACCGGAACGTCCTGTCCAACGTTGATCTCAGCTTCTTGGTTGTCCAAGGTGAGAACTTGAGGTGCGGATAATACGTTAAAATTTTCATTTCCCTGGTTTGCACTTAAGATCCCTAAGATCTGTTGTGCGCCGGCTTGGACGAAACCGAGAGAGAAACCTGATAAAGTGTTTAGGTTCGGGTTGATCCTACCGCTTGAGTTGATGATATTCCCTTCTTTAGCAAGTCCTGAGTTGAACTGGCTATAAGGTCCTTGTCCTTGGAATCTCCAGTCAATACCGAAGTCATTCGTATCAGTGGAAGAAAGTTCCACGATCAATACTTCTAATAGAACCTGCTTTCTTGCAGCATCTAAAACTCGGATAATTTTACGGATCTCATTCCATTCTGCTTCAGTCGCGGTAACGATTACAGAGTTGGACTCTTTATGAGCAACTGCTTTGATCTTTTCCACTTTAGGAGCTGGAGGAGGTGGTGCACCAGGTGCTCCACTTGGAAGAGGTTGGTCTCCTACTACCGGATTATCCAACTTGATAAGAGTAGCTGCGATCTTCTCCGCTTCATTAAATTCTAATGTATAAATATGAACATCACCCGCAGAAGCGACTGCGCCAGGTGTAGATTCATCCGGTCTTACATCTAACTCGTTTACTAAAGTAAGTAGTTTATTGATGTCAGCAGTAGATCCGGAAAGTACAATCGTATTCGTATTTCTATAAACGATAATATCTGTATTAGGAGAAGTTAATCTTTTTAAGATAGGTTCCAATTCTTCCGGTTTTACATTTTCTACCGGAATGATCTGGGTGATAATGCGGTTATCTAACGCTTCCGTTTCTGGAATCGGTTCCTTACCTACTCTAACATATGGAGATCTAGCAAGTGCGTCCTTTAATTTTACGATAGTGATCAGATCCACTTCTTCTACTATCGCGAATCCCATGGATTCCAAAACCGCCTTCATGAAAGGAAATGCGTTTTTTATAGGGATCTCTTTTTGAGAGATAATTGTGATCTTCTTACCCTTTAAACTCTCATCCAAAAGAATGTTTTTCTTTAGGATCGCGCTCATCCCTTTTAGAAAATCATTAAGTTCAGTATCTCTCCAGTTAGCATAAAAGGTTTTTTCCTTTGTATCTTCCGCAGGCGGGGTCGTATTTCTCTTAGTTCCTTTTTTGGAAGCCTGGGAGAGTAAACCTTCGTTCACCGAAAAAAGAAGTAAGAACGCGAATGCTGCGTTTCTTAAATATCTGGCTCGTAAATCTGTTTTGCGCATTTAATCTTTAATTCCGGATGATGAATTCATAGGACAATATCTTGCCCATTCTCTCTACGTCTACGGATACTTTATCGGCTGTTTTCAAGGAATTCCATATTTCCATCATTTTCACCGTATCGTTTAAGGGCATTCCGTTTACCCGTCGCACCACGTCTCCGGTCCTAGCTCCCAAAGAATAGAAAATATGATCGCTGCCTATACTGTATATTTTGTAGCCTGCGATCGTGTTATTTTCCAAATAAGGACCAAATTTTCCCTTATAAAGTTCAGCTACGTTAGCTAATTTCCTATTCACGTCCTGTCTGGACAGAATTTTACGGACCGAATCAGCGGCAGGTGGTCCTCCTGGAACATCTGCCTGAGCTCCTAATTTGGCCCTAGCCTCTCCCGGTGTTTGGCCTATTTCTACTTTGAGAGATTGGCCTCCTTTTTCCAAGACAACATGGTTGAGAAGAATGGACTTTACCTTATATCCTCCAACCGCTTCTCCCATCGCGAATTCTTCCGCGTTTTGTTTCCCTTTTTCTAAAATAGTAACTCGGGCAAAACTCCAGTGACCACTCAAGGTTCCGGTAATCCTCATTTCCTCACCTTCTCCAGTATCAGGAGGGGCGCCAGGATTTCCGTCTACTCCTGCGGGAGTTTCACCTGGAGGTGGAGCTAAACTTCCCCTAAATAAAGAACCTGTTACCATTTCCTTGGACATTTCGATCGTAATAGAATTTTCAGCGACCGGTCTTCTGGGAGCCGAAGTGGAGGAACCTGTTTGCACATTCGGGGTCAGAAAAAGTAGAAGTATCCCTCTACAAAGATATGCCAGAGAGAAGGAGAAAAATATCACGACGGGGATCAGAACATAGAATGTATGTTTTCTGAATTCGATAAAAATTGCGTTCATTGCGCCCTTCGGATATTCTCAAGAAATCAGTCTAAAAAAGCCGGACCTTAAAATATGGTCTCGGCTTTTGAAAGATGATCGGTTATTAAAGTTTTGCTACTTTGCCTGGGTCTAGGTTCGTAACAATTTTTAAGGTTTTCCTAAGTGCCACCTCAGGATTGATCCTTTTTCCGTTATAGAACACCTCGAAATGGAGATGGGAACCTGTGGCGGAGCCTGTACGACCTACGGCACCTATGACCGTGCCAGCTTTCACTTTCGTTCCCTCTTCCACTGTAATTTTAGCGCAATGCGCATACATGGTTCTATATCCGTTTGGATGATCTATGATGACTGAGTTTCCGTAACCGCCGTTAACTCCTGCAAAACTTACCACACCATCTGCGGAAGCGAGTATTGGTGCTCCTTGAGGGCCAGCCATATCTATCCCTGTATGGTAGCCTCCTCCACCTGTGTGGAATGGATCTTTTCTTTTACCGTATCTGGAAGAAAATCTAGCACCTAAAACTGGAGTGATGAATACTCTTTTATATTCTATCTTTTGGCGGGAAGCATTCCCTACTTTTACCGGAACACTTAAACTTTGTCCAACTTTTAGAACGGACCCTTTGTTTAAACCGTTTGCTTCTGAAATTTTAGCAGCAGTCGTTTTTAAGGATTTAGCGATCCTGAATAAAGTATCCTTAGGTTTTACGATATAGGATTTTATAATAAAGCCGCTTTGGCTAATAATCTTAGAAGAAACGATGGGATTGATGCTGATAAAAGAAGGAAGTTCCAGATTGGACTTATCTTTATTATAACTAAGAGAAGAATATTTGTCTTCTTCCCATTCTTCCGGGGATTGGGAGAATAATTGTTTAATCTTACGCTCTTCCTTATCAGTAAAGAAGGAAGAGTCCTTATTCGCGTAATCATTGATCGCGTTTTCGTAATTTTTAAGAGGATCGGCCGATAAAGCCGAAGCCACCATGGCGGATATAATGGGAAGGCAAAGAATCGTCCGTTTCACATATTTAATATCGGCCGCATCGGGCTGCCTTCTTGAACCTAGGGGGGAACGACGGCTACTTTTTCTTTTTATATTCCGTGAGCTCATTTGCAACGATCTTATCCAAATCCTCTATACTGATGGTCTTTTTATCTAAATCATCGTTTACCTGATAGGCAATCAACCTGCCGATAGCATGTTCCCTTTTCTGGTCTGCAGGGAAACATTTCACTTTAACCAGGGAAGGAGTCGATTCGACATAGATTCGGACCAACATTCCCTTCTTAAAAGTTTCGGTCATAGAGACTTTTGTGTCTTTTTTGAGGCTGTATATCTTATCTTGGTAATGCTCGTTGATCTCGAATAACTTCTCTTTTTTGATCAGTCTGGCACCGCACTGTATAGTAAATAGAGCCAGTAAAAAAGCGAAGAATCGCACCATTTCATGCATAACTTACTGAAGGTCCGGAAGTGATAAACTAGTTTTTAGAAAAAAAGCGCGAGGCCCGAATTTTTCCGCACCTGTCCAGGTTATGGAGACATGTAAACTGACCAAATTTCTGGGGGCTTCCCTGGAGGGAATACTTCCCTTTCCGGTATCCGTCGAAATCAATATCAAAAGAGGGATCCCAAGGTTCCTGATCACAGGACTCCCTAGTCCTTCCATCAAAGAATCTTCAGACAGGATCAGGATCGCAATAGAGAACAGCGGATTTGAATATTCTCTACAGAATATACTAGTCCATCTCGCACCTGCCGGCAGGAAAAAAGAAGGGACATACTTAGATCTTCCGATTGCAGCCGGGATTTTATATTTAACGGAACAATTACCTTCTTCTCAAAAACTAGAACGGTTTCTTTTCCTTGGAGAGTTAGGACTGGATGGTTCGGTAAAACCTCTGAAAGGAATTCTTCCAATACTTTCCGAATTACAAAATGTTGGTTTTACTGCGGCAGTGGTTCCTTTCGAAAACAGGAAAGAAGCCTCCATCCTGGAAAAATTTCCGATCTATTCCATCTCTCATCTAAAAGATTTAGTCTCCTTGGCTAAAGGAGAAATTAAGCCTGAGCCTAAGGGCGAGATAAAGATCAGATCGGAAATTCTACCCTGGAAATCCGAATCCTATAAAAGTCAATTGCCTGCAATACGAGCAGTTCAGATTGCAAGTGCCGGATTTCATCATTGTTTATTGTCTGGTCCTCCAGGCGCCGGAAAAACAATGCTCGCAAAATTAGCTCACGGATTTCTTCCTAGGATCCAAGAGAAAGAAGGAATCGAACTATTAGGGATACGTTCTTTACAGGAGAATCTTTCGAACACGGAAGTAGAAAGACCTTTTAGAAGTCCTCATCATACTACTTCCGATATCTCACTCGTCGGAGGTTCTAGCAGTTTAAGAATGGGAGAAGTTTCCCTGGCCGGAAATGGGATACTATTCTTAGATGAACTCTCTGAATTCCATTCCCGCAATTTACAAGCGTTAAGAGAACCGATGGAAGAAGGGAAAATTACGATCTCAAGGATTAGAGGTTCTATTACCTACCCCGCTTCTTTTTTGTTTATAGGGGCCACCAATCCTTGTCCTTGCGGATATTACCAAACCTTAATAAGGGAATGTAACTGCAGCGTTGCAAGTATTAGGAATTATCAATCTCCTTTTAACGGACCTTTTTTGGATCGGATCGAAATATTCTATCATATAGGTTTTTCCGGAAGTACAGATGGGGAAAAGGTTTCCATAAACTTAAAATCCATCCGAGACTCCATCCAATCAGCAGCCGACATGCAGCGCAGAAGATTATTTAGAGAAACAGGAAAACTCTACAACGGAAGATTAAGAGGAGAAGAAGTAGAAAGAATGATCCCTCTTTCCAGAGAATGTGAACAGTATTTTTGGGGAGCTGTCAACAAACAGAAGTTCAGCATTCGTAAGGTAGCTCATTTTAGAAAGGTAGCGAGAACGATTGCAGATCTGGAAGGTTCGGAGGATGTTCTTTTGAGGAATTTGGAGGAGGCCCTTGTTTTCCTGAATTCCGGATGGTCTCCGGAAAACAGGGCCGTAACCTAACTTGTTCTTTCGACGGTTTTATTTTTGTGGTTACTTTGACAGGAAATGCGAGAGTTCCATAGCGATCTTATCGATTGCGAAATCTATGTAGTTTTCGTCCTCGATCTTCTTCTTATAGTCCTCGAATTTCCGCTTCTTGATTGGAACTCCTCGTTTTCTCAGAATCACTGGGTCCGGTCCGAACGGGTCGGACCCGGCCAAGTTGCCGAGAATTTGGATGCTTTTCATAGTTACTTCCTTGTAACGATTTAAGGTCCTCATCCTTGAGAACCCGCAGACAATTCGAAAATCGACGTGTTTTTCAAATCGCTTAACGATTGTTTTAGAAGAGATGAAGATAATATTTCAGTTCCCTTTTTTCGGTAATTAGGGCCAGAGAGAAGGAGACAAAATGAGATCTAAAGGAAACGTTTCTGCTCAAATAATACTGAGCTGCCGTTTTCATTCTTCGGATCTTGACTTGCGTGAATATTTCCAAGGGGTGAATGGGAGAAGTTTTACTCCAGTACTTCACTTCCGTAAAATAAAGGACGTTTTCTTTCACACTGATTATGTCGATTTCTCCCCTTTGGATCCTAAAATTTCTTTCTAAAATCCTATGACCTTGCTCATGAAGAAGTTTTGCGGCGATATTTTCTCCTTCTTTTCCTTTTAGCACATTTCGTTTGGAGCCAGGTCCCATGAAGAGACCTGTTTTGGAAAAGAAGAATGGAGAATATTTTTTGGATCTAAAAGTATAGATCCAAAAAAAAATTAAGAGTTTGCGGTAGCTTCCTGAAGATCGAGTGCCTTTACGATAAACAGATGATTTTCTTTTACAAGATCCACTAAGACCAGATTTCTTACGAAGGTTCCATATTCATCTTTTATGATACGGATAGAAGGCCTTAAAGGTTTGTCTGCGTTTGCCGCCAGAACGATCCCAACTCTTTTATCTGAAAGTTCCACACAAGAACCCACCGGGTATAAGGAAACCTGATTCAAGAATGTGCGCACAATCTTTAAGTCAAACTTACCCACATCCATACTGATCATAGATTTGATAGCCTCGTGAGGAAGTACTCTTTGTCTATGAGGTCTGTTTGTAATTAGGGCCGAAAAATTATCCGCAATTGCGTAAATCCTAGCATTCTCTTCGATTGCGGTTGCTGCGATCTTCTGAGGATAACCTTTTCCATCAAAACGTTCATGGTGTTGTAGAGCAACGACTGCCAAACTGTTCTTAATTTTGATTCTTTGGGTCAGGACCTGATAACCTATGATCGTATGTTTTAGGATGGATTTGTATTCTTCGTCGGTGAGTTGGTCCGTTTTTTCGGAGATGGTTGCAGGAACCTTTGTCATTCCCACATCTGCCACCAAACAAGAGATTGCAAGGTCTACCATTTTAGGACGGGAGAAGTCTAAAAGTTTTCCTATGATCAAAGCATAGAATGTGGAAGTAGTGATCTGGTTATATAGATAATATCCAGGGTTATTCATCCCAAGGATTAGATAAGAAAGATTATTATGGGTCCTTACGAAGTCGGATAGCGCTTCTCCTTGTTCTCTTACCGGGCCAAAATCAAATACCTTATCGTCTGCAACTTTTCTATAAACGTCTTGGACTAATGCGAAAGTATTTTTGTATAGATTAGAAAATTGTACCTTAATGCGATTCAGGTTATCGTAGATCCCTTTCAAAGGAAGAAGGTCTTCGTCTACGATCGTGGAGATGATAAAATCCTCTAACTGGGTCTCCAATCTTTCAGGATCCACATCTATGACTAGGATATCACCATGGGTTAATACTTCGGTGATCCCGAATCTTTTCAAACGTTCCAGATCCGAATCAGTGATCGGAGTATTGGAAGTGATGAACAGATTTTCTTTGTCCAGATAAACGGGCTTTGTAAATCTCATACCCGGCTTCAATTCGGACACGTTCAATTTTTTCATTTTTTCAAATTCCCTTAATTTGCTTCCGCTTTTTGGCTGAGTACGAAAGCAAAAACACCCGCAACCGCTCTGTATAAATTTTCCGGAATTTCTTGTCCTACCGGTATCGGAGAAAGTGCCTCGGCCAAAGGAGCATCCTCCACTATAGGAACTCCGTGTCTCTTAGCCACACCCTTGATCTTTTCACCTAATAGACCTTGTCCAGTGGCTAGGATTTTTGGGCCTTTATTTTCGTTCGGTGTAAATTTTAGGGCGATTCCGAATTTCACGCAGTCCATTCCCTTCTCTGTAAAGAGGGCTTATATTGTATCCTGAGTTCCTGGAATCTAACTCCCGATTCTTCCAAGAACTGCATAAATTTTTTACGATTCCGACCTATATGCAAGTACAATTTAGAACTAGTATAAATAGCGGTTAGAACCAGGTCCGATGCATCTTCTTTTTTCCAGTGAAACCTGTAGAGACTCGGACCGTCTTCCTTGGTCTCCATAAAGAGCACAAATATACGACCCGGATCGGTTCCACCCAAATACCCTTCTGCATTTCCTCCTTCCCATTCCCACTCGAAATAAGGAGTCTCCGATTTCCATTCGAAATGAGGAAAATAGCTTTTGAGGAAGGCCAAAATGCTGTCTTCTGAAATGGGACCTTCTTCTTTATGTAGTACCTTCTCCAAAACTCCTGTGAGTCCTTTTTCCAAAGGAGAAAATATTTTGGAATCATCCGTTTCTAACGTTAGTTTCCTTTCCTGTATTTTCCATTCGGAGTTACTACCGGATAAGGTTCGGGATAAAAGTAATTGTTCTCCGGTTAGAAGACTTGTTTTAGTTTCGGCTTCTAATGTTTCACCTTTCCAGACAAGTTTTGCCTTTCCGTCTTTGGTACCTTCTTTCACCCAAACCCTAAAAAATGGAGCCTCTTTGGATTCACCTTCGAATAATTCCGGATTTTGTAATTTGGTAGAAGATCCGACTATGAATGAGATTTGATGGGATTCCGGGACTCTGTCCGTTTTTCGGACCTGAGGATTTTGGTTTTTGTCAATCGGATTGGGAGGAGGGATCGGAAACATGGAATTTTTTAGTAAAAGATCTTCTGTGGATTCTTGCCAGTCCCAGATTCCGGATTGCTTCCTCATGTCCCGCGCTTCCGTACCCTTTATGCCCCTCGAATCCATAACCTGGAAACTTGGAAGAGATCGCCTTCATAAAACGATCCCGTTTTACTTTTGCGATAATGGATGCGGCCGCGATACTTGCGATCCTGGAATCCCCTTTTTTATAATAGTAAGACTGGCGTTTTACCTCTTCCGATTCCTTGTATTTGGAAAAATTATAGTTTCCGTCTATTAAGAGCAGAAGTTTTCTTCCGGTACTTTCTATCGGAGCTTGGGAGGCCTTTCTATAACATTTCAGTATACCTTCTAATACTGCTCTGTTGATCCCGTAACGATCTATATAGGTATGAGATAAGAATGCGTGTGCAATTTTGTGGGCGGTTTCTTGGATTTCTTGGAACAAAGACTCACGTTTAGACTCTGTGAGTTTTTTAGAATCGTTTAACCCTTTTAGGATCTGACCCGCATAGATTTTTTCCAAAATATCCGGCGTGAAGGAAACCATTCCTACGGATAAAGGGCCAGCATAAGGACCTCTGCCAGCTTCATCTATTCCGCAAGGAAGAAACTCCGAAAAAAATTTCAATTCTTCGGGTTCGAAATTTGCGAGAGGCATCGGTTTTAAGGGGGAAAGTAAAAAGAAGAAGGAAGAGATTGCGGCAGAGAAGTCTGCCGCAACTAAAGATGGTTTTTATTCCGCAGCAGTGGTTTCAGCAGGAGCAGCAGCTTTTGCTTCTTCTGCTGTTTGGCGTTTTCTGTCTTCTGCAACCAGAATTTTTCCGCCTTTCAACTCGCGAATACGAGCAGATTTTCCGGAACGTTCTCTTAAGAAGAATAGTTTAGAACGACGAACCTTACCTTTACGTACTAGTTCAATTTTAGCGATACGAGGAGAATAAAGCGGGAATACTCTCTCAACACCTACATCGTAAGAGATCCTACGAACTGTGAATGATTTTCCGTTTCCGCCGTTAGAGATGGAGATCACAACTCCTTCGTAAACCTGGACCCTTTCCTTACCGGATTCTTGGATTTTATAATGGACCTTTACAGTATCCCCAACATTGAAGTTCAGGGTACGATTTGCTTCTGTAGGAAGTCCGCCTTTTAAAAGTTCTTTCATAAATTCCTCGTAATATCAGGGTCGACTTTCTTTCGATTGGCATTGCGCCAAGATTCGATCGCCGCGTGGTTTCCGCCCAAGAGAATTTCAGGAACCTTCCAGCCATTGTATTCGGAAGGTTTCGTATATTGTGGATATTCTAAAACATCCCTTTCGTTATGAGATTCTTCTTCCAGGCTCTCTCGGTCGCCTAAAAAGCCGGGCAAAAGCCTGGACACAGCATCTGTAATACAGAGGCTAGCCAAATCTCCGGCTGAAATTACATAATTTCCAAGGGACAGTTCTATGTCAACAAGATGCTCTGTTACCCTGTGATCCACTCCTTCATAATATCCTGATATAAGAGTGATTGGTTTTTGAAGCTTGGAAAGTTTCTCAGCAACGTTCTGATCGAATGGAATTCCGGAAGGAGTTGTAAGAATTACTAGTCCTCTATCTTCTCCCAAGGACTTTAAGGCCAGGTCGATCGGCTCTACTTTTAAAAGCATACCTGGACCTCCACCATATGGAGTGTCGTCTACTTTTAGATGTTTATTATTGGAGAAGTCTCTAAGATGTACTATATTAACGGAGAATACTCCCTTCTGGATTGCCTTCTCCTGTAGTCCTTCTGAAAAATACGCCTGGACTTTTGTGGGGAATAAGGTAATAAAATTAAATTTCATTCCAATCCTCAGGACTTATGACAACGATCTTTCCCTCTTCTAAGAGTACTTTTCCTACATGTTTTTCCACATAAGGAATTAAGATCTCCGAATCTTGTGTTTGAAAGACCAGGATAGAATGTGCCGGATTTTCTAGAATGTCTACCAATTCCCAACCAAGCTCTTTTCCATCTTCTGAGATAGCTTTCAGACCTTTTAGTTCGAATAGATAATATTCTTCGTTTTTGGATTTTGGAAAATGAGAACGATCTATATAGAGTTTTCCACCGGTTAAGGAAGAAGCTTCTTCCGGAGAATTGATACCTTCTAACTGTAAAAGTATCTTTCCGGATTGTATAGTGGATTTAAGGATTTTTACGGGAACAGGTTCTCTTGAGGAGAATTCTAAAATAGCTTGGAGGGGAAATTTGAGTTCCGGAACTGAACTATCCTCTGCAACCAGTCGGACTAAACCCTTCAGTCCGAAGGGTTTTCCTAAATGTCCGGTTAGGATTCGAGTCTCAGTCAATAATTTCTAAGGAGAAATTTTTTCCGGCTTTGATGGAGGCTGCGGTTAAGATCGCTCTTAAGGACTTTGCGATCCTACCATTCTTGCCGATCACTTTCCCCACATCCTTCGGGGAAACCCGGAGTTCTAGGACGGTTTGTTCGTCGCCCTCGATTTCCTTTACGGAAATCTCCTCCGGATGATCTACTAGAGAAGTAACGATATAGCGGATCAGCTCTTCCATTACTTCTTCAGAGATTGTTTATATTCCGCCCAAATCCCCTCGTGTTTAATGAGGTTCAGAACGGTTCCGGTAGGTTGAGCACCTTTGCTGAGCCAGCCTAAAATTTTGTCTTTATCCAGGACTGTTTGGCTTTTCACTTCTGCTGGGTGATAGTGTCCGAGGATATCGATAAATTTACCGTCTCTAGGGGAACGGGCATCTGCAGCCACGACCCGGTAGTGAGGGTTGTTTTTGGCTCCGGTTCTTTGTAGTCTGATCTTAACCAAAGTAAAATTCCTTCGAATAAATAAGGATGGCTCACCGCATAGGTTTGCCTAATACGCCATAATTTCCCGGAAAGCCCGGCTGTCAATATTTAATAAAAGACTTACTTTGCTAGGCCTTTTAAGCGGATCCCATTCTCGCTTGGGTCTCCCGATTTGAATAAACCGGCACCAACCACACAGATATCCACGCCGGCTTGAGAGAGTTCTTTGATATTTGTATCATTGACTCCCCCATCTACTTCCAGCTCAATCGGGTAATTGGAGATGAGTGACTTGACTTTTCTGATCTTGTCCATTCCCCCATCCACGAATTTCTGCCCGTAGAATCCAGGCTCGACGGTCATTATGAGTACTAAATCAATATAAGGTAGAAGTGTTTCTAATGCAGAAACTGGAGTCCCGGGGTTCAAAGAAACTCCCACTTTCGGTCCATTCTTCTTTATTTCCTGAGCTAAACGAATTGGGAAGCGAGTAGTTTCCGCATGGAAAGTAATGCAGTAAGGATTTAGTTCATAGTATTTCGGAACATGATCCTCGGGTTTTTCCACCATTAAGTGAACATCCAAAGGGATCTGGGTCATTGCCTTGATCTCTTTATTGACCGCTTCTCCGAAGCTGATCTGAGGCACAAAGTTTCCGTCCATCACGTCCATATGGACTAGGTCGATTCCTTCCTTTTTAAAATTAGGAACCGTATTTGCAAGTGCTGTAAGTTGGGTGGCTAAAATAGAAGCGGAGATTTTCAAAATTCGTTCTCGTAGTCTTTGGATTTTACTTTCGAACCTTTCTCGTCCAAAAGAACCAGTGTCACGTCTCCTGTTCTATAAAAGACGGTCTGGATTTTTTCTCCCTCTTGGTAAGTTGTGGGAGAGCTGATTTCCATTTGTTTTGTTTCGTCGTTTTGATCTTTTACGATTAATGAATACGTTCCGTTTTCAGGAGCCTCATATACGAAACTTTCGTATCCGCTTTCTACCCTATCTTCCGGCTCGAAATAAAATACCTTAAACTTGTATTCGTTTCCAACTTTTTGGACGGATTCGATTTTTCCGTTATCAGGACGAAATTTGGTGATCACCACTTCCGCTTTGGAGGAAATTTTTGCTCTTACCAATGCTCTTTGAGCGAACGCGTAAGAATCACCCGGTTTGAAATCTAATCCGGCTTGAGGCTCCCCTTCTTTTTTCTTGGTAGAAGGTTTAGTAACCAGTAAGAATACTTTTTCGCCAGCAGTGATATTTTTACCGGCTTCCGGGATTTGATCCACTACAGTGTCAGGTTGTTCTCCTTCTTTCACTTCAACATAGGTGATCCCACCAAGAGTTAATGAAACGTAAGTCTCTCCTGAGAGAACTTTTTCCATGGAGTTTTTAGCGGAGACTAAACTTTGCCCTTTTAGGTTAGGCATATCGATTCGGTCTAAACCGATATTGACAGTAAGAGAAACTTTGGAACCGGCTTCCACTTCTCTTCCTGGGCGAATGGATTGGTAGATAATAATTCCATCTGTTTTGTCAGGATAACGTTTGGATTCCAATCTGACTTTCAACTGGAGACGCATTAACTCGTTATGGACTTCGTTGTACGGTTTGCCTACCACATCAGGCATCACTACCATTGTGGAGCTTTTCGTACGAACGAATACAACTAAGAAGGCGGCTATGAAGAAGACTACTAAGCCGAATGCGATGAAAAAAAAGTAACCCCCGATAGGGAGATATTTAGAGCGGAGTTCTTCCTTGGTCACTCGAAACGATCCTCGTCCGAAATACGGAAACCGTTCATGAAATCTGCCACAGTCATTCTGTTTTTATTTTCCGGTTGAACGGAAAGGATTTCTAAGAAACGGCCATCTCCACACTGTAAAAGAAGGGCCTTTTTGTCCATTCGTTTCAATTTGCCTGGCTCCGTCGGTCCTTCGGAAAAATCTACAGGCCTTGTTTTCCATAAAACTAAACGTTTGCCTCTGAAACTGCAATATCCGCCCAGATCCGGACTTAAAGCACGAATTCGATTATGTACTTCGATCGCGGAAAGTTTTAGATCCAGGATTCTATCTTCTGCCTGGATTTTTGTACAATAAGTTGCTTTGGAATGATCTTGAGGACTAGCCTCGAAAGATGAAGTTCTCGGTCCTTTTAAAAGTGGGATTAGAGTTTGGATCCCTGCTTGGGTGATCTTTTCCATAAGGGATCCGGTATCATCTTCCAGATCCACATCCACTTCTTGGATACGGATAATATCTCCTTCATCCATTTTTTCTCCCAGGTATTGGATGCTGATCCCGGATCTAGTATAACCTTTCCAAAGAGAAGTTTGGACTGGAGAAGCACCTCTTAAATCGGGCAGAATAGAACCGTGCAGATTAATGGAACCGAATTTAGGATGGGAGAAAATTTCTTTTGGCAGAATAGAACCGTAAGCAAATACGACGTACAGTTCCACATCGAACTTGGATAAGTTTTGAAGAGCTTCTTCTTTTTCCTTCTTTATGGATTCATATTGGAATAAGGGAAGATTTGCTGCGAGTGCAATATCTTTCACAGGACTTGGGATTGGGGTTTTACTTCTTCCCTTAGGACGATCCGGATTCGTAACTACGAATTGTACTTGGATCTCAGGCTCTTGTAATAGCGCCTGCAGAAGTTTGGCAGAAGGTTCCGGGGTTCCAAAAAATGCGATTTTCATCAGACAAGATCCAATGGATCAAAATCCAATTCCAGGTAAACGTTTTTAGAAATTTTAAGGGGTCTGATCTCCTTTTTTAAGATCTCTCTCCATTTGTTCTGCACAGTCGTTTTGATCAGGATATGATTTCTGAAATTCGCATCTATTTTATAAAAAGGACAAGGAGCCGGACCCAAAACTACAGTGTTTGGCTCAGGCAAATATTTTTTGAGAACCTGATGAACTTCTTCGATCGTTTTGAGAGAAAGACTTTCATCTTTGGACCTGGATAGGATACGTACTAAACGAGAGAATGGTGGATAAAAAAGTTCTTCTCTCGTTTTGATCTCTGAATCATAAAATCGAATATAGTCTTGGTCTAATGCCATTCGAATAATCGGATGATCTACAGTATTTGTTTCGATCAAAACTTCTCCGGCTAGATCTGATCGCCCTGCTCTTCCTGCCACTTGAGTTAAAAGAGAAAATACTCTTTCTCCTGCTCTGAAATCGGGAAGCCCTAGGCCGATACCTGCATTCAAAACTCCGACTAGAGTGACTCGAGCTGCATCTAAACCTTTGGAAATCATCTGTGTTCCGGTGAGAATATCTATCTCTCCGTCTACCAATCTTCCGATCACATCCGTAAGAACACTTTTGTCTTGGATAGAATCTTGGTCTAAACGTTCTACTTTTGCACCTGGGAAAGTTTCCAAAAGAAATTCTTCCAGTTTTTGTGTGCCGGTTCCCATCATTATCAGTTTTTCTCCCAGTTTAGATTCTAATCTTTGGAGAGAATCCGAAAATCCGCAGAGATGACAGATAACGGTGCCTTTTTTATGATAACATAGATGAGATGTACAATTCGGGCATGGGATATAATTTTTTTCTTTTTCGGAATAGATAAGCGGGCTGTATCCTCTTCTGTTTAGAAGTAGAATGACTTGTTCCTTTTTATCCAATCTTTGCTTGATCGCAAATGTAAGTTCTGAACCGATCAGCCTTGCGTCTTTTTTGTTTTCTTCGATGCGGACCGTAGGCGGTTTAGCAGTTCCGGGTCTTTTGGTAAGTATTTGTAGTCCGATCTTTCCTGTTTTTGCTAGATGATACACCTCTAAAGAAGGAGTCGCTGATCCTAAGACTAATACTGCTTTATTCTGCCTGCATCTTTGTAATGCAACCTGTCTTGCATGGTATCTTGGTGTAGAATGTTCTTTAAAGGAACCGTCATGCTCTTCGTCTATGATGACGAGTCCTAAGTTTGTAATGGGTGCGAATACTGCAGATCTTGTTCCTACAGCAATTCTCTTTTTACCTTGTAGAAGGTCCGTATATGCTTTGAATCTTTCTGAAACTTTCAAAGCGGAATGTAATAATGCGATTTGTCCAGGAAAGACCGCTTCTAATTTGCGTATAATATGATAGGTAAGACCGATCTCGGGAACTAATAACAAAACTCCTTTATTTGAGTTTTCTAGAATATCACGGATCAAATGTAAATATACTTCCGTTTTTCCACTTCCAGTGATCCCGAATAGAAGATGGATAGAATCTTTTCCAAAATCCGATTTTATGTTTTGGTAAGCTCTTTCTTGTTCTTCGTTTAATTTAAACGGTTCGGAAGCAGTGATATTCTCGTTAAGTTTTACTTTAGAATGCCTTCTCCCGGACGGGATCATCTTATGAATACATTCTCCAAGAGAAGCAAGGTATTGTTCTTTTACCCAATACGCGAGCTCAATCTGCTCTTCGTTAATAACTGGAGTTTTGTCTATGACCCGATCCACTTGTAGAACTTCGTAGCTTGGTTCATTATGATGTAAGGATAATACGATTCCTTCTTCTTTTCTTCCTCTCAGTTTTGTTTCTACCCTCATTCCGACTTGGGTGCCTGGAGGTACCTCATAGGTGAATGTGTCTTCTAAGATAGGAAGATCGAAGGCTAGTTCTGCGTATTGGATCAAATTTTTTCTTTAATCTCCTGATGAAAGATCCCAAGTTGGGACAGGATACTTTCTTTGACTTCTATTTCTTTCTTCTTGGCTTCCTGAAATTCGGGAGAATCTGCCTTGCTGGATTTTCTTTTTTGTTCCGCCGCCAAGATCGCTTCAGGGGAACGAAGTACTACCATAGGAGTCCCAGGTTGGAACTCTAAAGTTTTTCCCATTTGTTTTAGTGCTTCTTCTTTTCCAAAATATAAAGTCGCTGCGGCACCTAGAAGTATAATTCCTTGGATCCCTTCTTCTTGGATTGTTTCTTGTACTTGGACCTTGCAGTTCTGGGATCTTCTTTTCCAATCTTCTTCGTTAGATCTGTCTTGAGAAAATAAACATCCTGGGAATTCTTGAAAATAGAACTCCTTCATCGTAAATCCGAATACTTTTTGGATCATCCTATCGAATACGTCTTCTGCTTCGTTTGTTCTGAAAATTTTCAAAGGAGAAGTTTTTACATACGATTCTTTTCCGGAGACGGTTTCACCAGTATAATGAAGTACTAATATTTTCTTTCTGCCTCTGATGATAAAATGACGAACAGCGCTGAGTCGATCGGAGCATAATTTACAGGAAAAGTTTCTATCTTCTTTTTTAGGAGGGATCCTCATTTGGACCCCTGGTACAGAAGTTTCTTTTTCCTTTTTAGATCCTATAGAAGACCAGGCCCAGGAATCTTTCCATTCCAGGTCCACATCCTGTGGATCTTTTTCTCCCTGTCTGCGTAAGATAGGGAATTCTCCGTTTTGGACTAAAAATTTAAAGTCCTGAAGAATTCCTTTTAGCTCCTGAAATATTCCAGGCTTAGTCATGGATATCCTCCGCCTGTATTCCTAAGGATTTCATTTTTCTGTATAAATGGGATCTTTCTATTCCGAGAGCCTTGGAAGTTTTGGAAACATTTCCTTCGTTTGTCTGTAATGTTTTAAGAATATATTGTTTTTCGAATTCTTCTTTTGCTTTTTTGAAGTCCCCTTTTTCCACCAGATCATTCGCTTTTACGAAACCTGTCATGGAGTCCTTCACGTCTTGGGCTCTGATAATATCACTAACAGTCATGATACAAAGTCTTTCGATCACGTTCTTAAGTTCTCTGATATTCCCCGGCCAGAAATGGTTTTCTAGAAGTGAAACTGCTTCTTTTTCTATAATTTTAGGAGTGAGATTATTTTCTGCGATTGTTTGTCTTACATAATGATCTACAAGTAATGGAATATCCGATTTGCGATCTCTTAAAGGAGGAATTACGATCGGGATCACATTCAATCTATAATAAAGATCTTCTCTGAATTTTCCCTCTTTGATTGCTTCTTCCACCGGGATATTTGTAGCGGCGATCACTCTAACATCTACGGATACTTGTTCCGTACTTCCTAATTTTTCGAATCTTTGTTCTTGTAAGATACGAAGTACTTTTGCCTGGGTGGATAAGGACATATCGCATATCTCGTCCAAAAATAAGGTGCCTCCATTGGCAGCCTCGAATTTTCCGATCCTTGTGTCAGTTGCTCCCGTAAAAGCACCTTTTACATAACCGAAAAGTTCCGATTCTATCAATTCTTCCGGAAGAGCAGCACAGTTGACCTCTACGAACGGTTGGTCTTTTCTTTTAGAATTTTTGAATATAGTTTTAGCTACTAATTCCTTTCCAGTTCCATTCTCTCCATAAATGAAAACTCTAGCGTTTGTAGCTGCCGCCTGAGCTATGGAGAATTTTACTTTTTGGATTGCGGGCGAATTTCCTAAAATTTCATCCGATTCCAGTTTGATTTCCGGAGCTTCGGATTTTTCAGAATATACGAGTGCTTCTTCTACCGCTTCTAATACTTTTGCGATGGACAACGGTTTTTCTAAAAAGTCTAATGCACCCTTTTTGGTGGCTTGTACTGCGAGTTCTATCGTCCCATGTCCCGAGATCATAACCACTGGGACTGTCGGATAAATTTTTTTGATCTCATCCAAGATGACTAATCCATCTTCTTTTCCGAGCCATACATCTAATAAAACTAAACTTGGTCTTTCTATCTTTAGATGTTTAAGGAAGTTTTTTCCGGATGAAAATTGTTCCGCTTCATAGTTCTCATCTTCCAAAATATCTTGGAGAGATTTGCGGATTTCCGGCTCATCATCTACTATGAATATTCTCATTTAAGCTACCGGAATTTCTATCCTAAATTTACATCCGCCTAATTCGGATGAGTCTACGGAGATATGACCATTATGATCGATCACAGTTTTTTGAACGATTGCAAGTCCTATCCCGGAAACATGTTCGTCCTTAGTGGAATAATAAGGTTCGAAAACCTTGGATCTGTATTCTTGGGAAATTCCGATCCCATTATCTTCTACAAGTAAAACCACTGAACGTCTCATGATCCTTTTTTCTAATACTGTAGAAATCCGGATTTTTCCTTGGGAAAATCCAGAGTCCCCTCTTTGCCTTTTCTTTTCTATGGCCTCTACTGCATTTTTGAAAAGATTGTTCATAATCCCTAAAAACAGTTTTTTGTCCAAAAAGATTTCAGGCAAATTTTTTGCGAAGTTGAGTTCTATTTGGATCCCAGGTGTGTGTTCGAAAAGTTTTGCACTTTCTAGGACCACCGGCTCCAAATGTTGGTTGATCAACCTAGGAGCTGGCATTCTAGCGAACTCCGAGAATTCATTTACCAGATGTTCTAAAATTTTTACCTGGCCGACTATGGTTTCACTTCCCTTGGTTACGATCTCTTGGAATTCTTCAGGGACTTCTGAGTTCAATTTTCTGCGTATTCTTTCGGCGGAAAGTTGGATGGGGGTCAGAGGATTTTTGATCTCGTGAGCCATTCTCTGGGCAACTTCTTTCCAGGCTGCAATCCTTTGGGTATGCATTAGTTCTTCATTTTTGGATTTTAGGTCTTTCACCATTTGGTTAAAAGATTCTACTAATGCACCAATCTCCCCTCCTTCCGTTAGTGGAAGATTGATATCCGTATCTCCTAAGGAGACCTTTTGTGTAGCGTTTGCAAGATCTATGATAGGTCTTGAAATTTTTCGTGCAAATACGAGTGAAAAGAATATGGAAAGTAAAAATGCGAATACTGTCAGTAATGTAATCGTAAGTCTGACTTCATAAGGAAGTTTTTCTTTCGTCAAATCAGCGGTGATGTAATTTTTCCTGGTATTGATAAAAGAATAAGCTTTGGATTCTTCTCCTTGAAAAACACGTTTTCCTAATATTAAAAATTTGGCAGGATCGGATGAATCTATTTTAAGCAGATAAAATCCTAAATTCTGGTTTAATGCCAATTTTTCCGAAATGTTTTCTTCTGCCCCGAGATTTGTAAATTCTTCCGGCGAGATCGTTAATTTTAAGGATCTATTTTCAAGTGTTGGTACATTATTCTCATACCATCCCACATAATAATTCGGATTAGAGATTAGATCTAATTCATTCGCACGATTCGTAAGTAAGTTCGGATTTGGATTTTGTCTTTGGACAAGGTTTCTGAATAATTTGGCCTTATCTAATAGGTTATTTTTTTCCAGATCCAATTCTTTTCTGACAAAATGATCTCCTGCTTCCAAAGCTAGGGCGATATCCAAACCGTAAAATCCTTCGAATACTCTTCCGATTACATTGGAGGTAAGCAAAAAGACTGGAAAAGAAGGAAGCATCGCTATAAACAAAAAAGAAAGAGATAGTCTATAACGAATGGAACTTTTGAGTCTTCCTGTTTCTAAATTCCTACGATTCCTATAAAAATAGGAAATGACCAGAAATAGTACGACTAAAGGAACAGTGTAATATACGTAGATCAGTATACGATCTACTATATCTATATTTTCAGAATTCCTAAAATGAATGAGCTCAGCTGCGAGAACTGATAGAAAGATCACTCCGGATAAAATTAGAAGATCTCGGAGATAATATCGATTCTCCTCCTCTATCCGGAATGGAAACCATTTCATATCGCAAAATCGCCTTCCACTAGTTTGGCCAATGCGTCCGCCGCTTCTTCTTCACCGGCACCTTCGGTTTTGATGGAAAATTCTGCACCGGGTGCTAAGGCCAACATCATGAGTCCCATGATACTTTTACCGTTCACTTCCACTCCGTCTTTGGAGACTAGAACTTCGCAGGAATATTTTGCCGCGCAATTCACAAAGACAGAGGCAGGACGCGCATGCATCCCTGCGCCGTTTTCGTTAATTTTGAGGTGGATTTCTTTCAACTTTTCCTTGCTGTAGATAAATATTTAATTTTTGGCTGAATTCCGCTGCTGCATTCTTTCCTAGCTTTTTTAATCTTTGGTTCATTGCAGCGGTTTCTACGATGATAGGAATATTTCTTCCCGGACGAACCGGAAGTTTGATCAAAGGAATATTTACTCCGAGAACTTCTTCCGTTCTGTTTTCGAGCCCTGTACGATCGAATTCTTTTTCTTCAGTCCATTCTTCCAGATGAATGATCAATTCTATCAGTTTATGATCTCGAACTGATCCAATCCCGAATATATCCTTTATATTCAAAATTCCTAATCCTCTAATCTCCATATGGTGGCGAAGAAGATCGGAACAAGTTCCTATTAGGTAACTTTCGGAAAGCCTTCGGATCTCGACCATATCGTCTGCGACTAGACGGTGTCCTCTTTCTATAAGTTCAAGAGCTGTTTCACTTTTTCCCACACCACTTTTACCGGAGAGAAGTATCCCAATCCCGAATACTTCGATTAGAACTCCGTGCCTCATGGTTCTAGGTGCGAGACTCCTATCTAAAATTTGAGAGATAAGAGTAATGAATTTATGGGTAGAAACATCCGAACCCAATAATGGAATATTCAAACGATCACAGTATTCTACAAAAATAGGAGGAGGAACATTTCCATGTGTAAATATAATACAATTTAAATGAAAATGGAAAAAGTCGGCTGCGAGTTTTTCCATATCCTCACCTTCTTTAGAAGTGATATAAGCCCATTCTCCTTTTCCAAAAATTTGGATACGATCATGGGCAAAACTTTCGTAAAAACCTGTGAGTGAAAGACCTGGTCTGTTGATCTCTGAACTATGGATCCGATTTTGGAGTCCGTTTTCTCCTGCGATCAGTTTTAAACCTAACTCAGGATGGTCTTTTAGAATATTAGATACATTGATTCCTGGAACGGACATGAGTTACCTTGCTTCCAGAGATTTTACTTTTTTTCTTTGATTAGATGGTAAAATTTTTAGTATTTTACGATACTTAGCCACAGTTCTTCTGGCGATCTCTATCCCTTTACTTTCTATTTTTTCCACTATGTCCTGATCGGAGAGAGGGTTTTCGGGATCTTCTTCTTTTACTAGATTGCGTATAATATCATGAATTGTTTTGGAGGATTCCATTCCACCTTCGGAACTTTTGGATTTTAAGCCGGAAGAGAAGAACCATTTTAATTCTAAAATTCCCCAAGAAGTTTGTACATACTTATTGGAAGTGATACGAGAAACTGTGGATTCGTGAAGATCCAATCTTTCTGCGATGTCTTTTAAAGTAAGAGGTTTTAAAAATCTCACTCCTTTGCGGAAAAATTCAGTTTGTAGTTCTATAATTGCGGAGACAACTCTATACAAGGTTTGTCTTCTTTGGTTTACGGATCGGATCAGCCATTCTGCGGAGTTCAGTTTTGTGGAGATATATTCTTTGTCAGAATCTTTAGCACCGGCTCCTTTTTTGAGCATTCCTTTGTATTCTTTATTTATTTTTAATTTAGGAAGCCACTCATCATTCAATAATATACTGAATTCGCCTTCTATCTCACGAATGATCACATCTGGAACAATATAATCCGGTTTTTGAGGAGTGTACAATGTTGCGGGAAATGGTTCCAGCTTCTTGATCTCGGCTGCCATAGCTTCGATAGATTCTACAGGGAGACCCATTTTTTTGGAAATTCCCTTATAATCTAGTTTTTCCAGATCTTTTAGATAGTTTTGGATAAGATCGTGTAGGTTTTTATCTTCCGGTTTTAGGATTTTTGCTTGGATATATAATGTTTCTTGAATGCTTCCTGCACCAATTCCAAGAGGATCTAACTGGTTTATCTGTTCTAAAACTTTTTTGATCGTTTTGGCAGAAACTCCTATTTCAGTTGCTAACTCTGTTTGGGTTTGCGAGATAAATCCTCTATCGTCCAGCATGGAGATCAGAATTTCTGCGATCTCCATTTCTTTTCCTTTTAAGGAAGAGATCCTAAGTTGCCAAAGTAAATGATCTGAAAGTGATTGTGCATTCGGAGATGATTCAATGTATTTTTGGTTTCTGTCAGAAGCATCTGTGCCTCTGTATTGAGGTTTGTCTAAACTGAAAGAATCCTGCCAACCTTGGTCGGAGTTTTTAAGAAAATCATTCTTCTCTTTTCTTTTTAGATCATCTACGGAATAGAGCTCAGGGCTTTTGCTTCTCTCTGATCCCGGTTCCTCTTCCAACATCGGATTTTCAATCAGTTCGGCGCTGATCCTATCAGCGAGTTCCAGAGTAGACAAAGGCAAAAGCTCTATCGACTGACGCAAATCCTGCGTCATGACAAGCTTTTGTGTCTGCTTCTGTACTAACTGATGGTTCAGATTCACAGCTTGAAGTCCTCTCCTAAATACATTCTCTTTGCTTCTTTATCGTTCACGAGTTCTTTAGGAGTTCCCGCGATCAAGATCCGACCACTATGCATGATATATGCTCTATCCGTAATCTTTAATGTTTCTCGAACGTTGTGGTCGGTGATTAAGATGCCTAGTCCCTTCTTCTTTAAACTATTTATAACAGTTTGAATATCTTTAACAGCTATAGGGTCAACCCCTGCGAACGGCTCGTCAAGAAGGATAAAATCCGGATTTGTGACTAAGGCTCTAGCGATTTCGCATCTTCTTCTTTCCCCGCCGGAAAGAGTAAAACCTTTTTGGTTGGCGACTCGCATAATTTGTAATTCTAACAGTAGTTCGTCTCTTCTGCGAATGATTTCCGATCTGGGAATGTTCAGAGTTTCTAAGATTGCTTCTAAGTTTTCTGCGACTGTAAGTTTTCTAAAGATAGAAGCTTCTTGTGCTAGATAACCTACTCCAAGTTTTGCTCTAGTATGCATAGGAGCTTCTGTAACGTCTTGGTCGTCTATGAATACATGACCTGAATCCGGTTTTACGAAACCGACAGACATATAGAAAGAAGTAGTTTTTCCGGCACCGTTTGGACCTAGTAGACCTACTACTTCTCCTTTGCGAACATCGAAACTGACTCCGTCTACAACCTTACGCTTATTGTATATTTTGATTAAGTTTTGGCACCGGATCCTTTGTCCCATTATGCAAGCCTAATTTCCTAAATGGACTCCTTCTGTCAGAATTGATCTTCCTTCTCTTGGATAAAAGACGATTTTTCCTGCTCTTAGGATCTTACCACTTCGATTAATCCTAGGATTTCCTTCTAAAAGTACGGATTCGTCGTTTTCAAAATAAGTGGCGTATTCACCTTGTGCCTCTGTGGACTTGGATTTGATCCAGATATTTCCTCGGATCACTGTTTCTTTTTGGTCCAAGAAACGTTCGAACTCCTGAGCGGTGATCGTGCTTGTTACCTGATCGGAATTTTTGTCTAAAAATTCCATTTTACCTTCGTCAGTCAGGTGAAGGTAGTTCTCGTTCCTGAAATAATCGAATACGTTACCCGAAAGAAGAAGATTATTTTCTCTATCATGCACTTTGATATTTTTTCTTGCTTTGATGATATGAGAATCTTTTCCTACTGATTCGATATTATCCGAAGTAATTTTCATATCCTTTCTTAGGACTGTTGCATTTCCACTGATCATAACCGTGCGGTCATTTTCTTCGTTCGGGCGGCTTTCTATTTTATCCCCTTTTAGGATGGTGAGAACAGTTTGTTTTTTCTCATTTCCTTCCGGGTCTTTTTTGGTTTCTTCGGAGGATTGGAATAATACTGTGTTTTCTTCCAAAAGTATCCTACTTTCATTTGTGTAGAAGGATAACTTTTTACCGCTCAAATATCTGTTCTTGGAAATTAGGATCGGGTTCGGATCAGTGGTGATCAGATGTTCCGATTCTTTAAAAACCGCTTCCGCGCAAAATATAGTAACTTCGGGATGATTTACGATCACTCCACCATGTAATTTAGTGATTTTCGTATTTAATTCTCTATCTATTTGTTTTGCGGAGATGATTGTCGTTTTGCCGGTTTTGTCTCGGAAACTAAGCCTTGGTCTTTCTTTGATATAGACCATTTCGGAGTATTTATCATATTCTCCTACTCCTGCTCTCATCACGGTCCCGTTTTCCTGGTCTTCTATATGTACACCGTTTTTTAAAAAAGCCTTATATGCTTCTTTTCCGAAGACCTCGATCCTGTTTGCGCCCAATTTTACTTTTTTATGCTGGATCCAAGCCCCACCTTCTAAACTGAAGATTGTGACTTTGAGGCCTTGGACTTCTCTATCCTCTTGGGTCAATGCGTTTGCTCCCCAAAAAGTTGGAAAACTTTCCTTACGTTTAGGATCTGCTTCTCCAATTCCTTGGAAACTTTTCGGATCTAATGTTTCCGCGGAAAATAAAAGAGGGGGTCTAGAATGAGATCCCAAATGAACAGGGAGAAAAAATAATAGATAGAATAGAACTAGGATACGTTTCATTTTTCTTTAGGTGAAGAAGAATTAAGTGGATTAGAACCACCCTGTGTAATGGCGCTTGGTCTTAAAATTGTGAACTTGTTCAGATCTTTGTCCGCTCTAAGACCGACTCCTCTGATATGAGTTCCATTTGCATCTATCACAACTTCCTCATTGGAGCTGAGTTCTTTTGTTTCATCGTTATAATCTAACGATTTTGCTCTAAGAGTTCTATGTTCTTCCGTTTTTAGAAGAATATTCCCTGTGAGTTTCATCAATTTAGAGATCTGATTGATCTCACCTTTTTCACCAGTGAGTTTGGACTTGAACTTTCCATTCTCATATTGGTCGAAATTAATCCCATACAGAACGTATCTTTTTTCGTCAGCGTAAAGATATGCTTCTTCCGCTTTCAGTTTCCATAATATGGTTCCGTTTCCATCATACTGATCTTTTGCAAAATTTTTGAAAGAAACAGTGGAGCCTTTTTCTTTTTCTTCTTCTACACGGGTATACTTAGCATCCGATTTTCCGCCGGAATAGAAGAAAAGAACCAGGAATAAAATTGCGAGTCCTACTCCTAGGCCCGGACCGTATTTTCTAGCGGTTTCCGGGTCTATTTTGAGTAGAGTGAGTATGCGGGAATACAAGTCTATATCGATTAGCGGTTTAGGATTTCCTGTTTTACGTAACGGTCCAAACCGACCAATTCCTTTAATAAGGATTTAATTTCAGAAAGAGGATACTGAGTAGTAGCATCTGAAAGTGCTTTTGCAGGATCAGGATGCACTTCCATAAAGATACCTTCTATTCCGAGAGCTACGGCACTTCTGGTCATACTCGGAATATATTCTCTTTGTCCTCCTGTAATATTTCCCGCTGCTCCAGGCAATTGTGCCGAATGAGTCGCATCGAATACTACTGGAATATCATAACTATGTAATATAGGAACCGTTCTTCCGTCGAACACCAAATTCCCGTAACCGAATGTGGTTCCCCTTTCGGTAACCATATACTTTTCGGAACCGGATTCTTGGATTTTAGTTTTGATATGTCTACAATCAGAAGGAGCTAAAAATTGTCCTTTTTTGACATTTACCCATTTTCCGGTTTTAGCGGATTCCGCGATCAAGTCGGTTTGTCTGCTTAAGAAAGCCGGGATCTGGTACATATCGATCACATCTGCAAGAGGACCTACTTGAGTGGTCTCGTGGATATCGGTTAGCACCGGAACATTAAATTTTTTCTTAATATGTTCTAAATGTTTGATCCCTTCCGTAAGGCCTGGACCTCTATAAGAAGTAACAGAAGAACGATTTGCTTTGTCGAAACTACTTTTGAAAACATAAGGAATGCCGAGTTCAGTGGTGATCTCTAACATCTCTGCGCAGACTTTTTCGAGTAAGTCTCGGTTTTCCATCACACAAGGACCGGCGATCAGGAAGAATGGATTCTTTCCTCCTATCTTTTTACCGCTTAAAAAGTCCCTTTCTTGGGCAGTTTTATCGCTCATTATGCCTTCCTTGCAAATTTGACCGCGGCACGGATGAATCCGGCAAATAATGGATGCGGTTTAGTAGGTTTTCCAGTGAATTCAGGATGGAACTGAACTCCTATAAACCAAGGATGTTCCGGAATTTCTACGATTTCAATCAGGTTTTCGTCTGGGGAAATGCCTGAAAGGATCATTCCTTTCTCTTCGAATCTTTGTTTGTATTTGTTAGTAAACTCGAATCTATGTCTATGTCTCTCATAGATCAGCTCTTGTTTGTATTCAGAAAAGGCCAATGTGTTCTTTTTGATCTTACATGGATAAGATCCTAAACGCATGGTTCCACCCATCTGATCAATATCCATCTGCTCTTCGATAAGAGAGATGACTGGATCCGGAGAATCAGGTCGGAACTCAGTGGAGTTTGCATCTTTTAGGCCAAGAACGTTTCTTGCATATTCAATCACCGCACATTGCATACCTAAACAAATTCCAAAAAATGGAATTCCTTTGGTTCTTGCATATTGGATCGCTGCGATCTTACCTTCTATACCTCTGTCTCCGAATCCACCTGGAACTAAAACTCCATGTGCGGATTTTAAAACATCCTTCACATTTGTTTTATCCAGTTTTTCGGGATCTACTTTGATAAATTCTACATTTGCTTCGTTTGCAATTCCACCATGAGATAAACTTTCATAAACGGAACGATATGCATCGTGAAGAGAAATATATTTTCCAACCACTGCTATTTGTACGGTTTGTTTTGCTGAGTGAAGACTTTTTATGATCTTCTCCCATTCAGTAAAATTAGATTTTCCAAGTTCTAATCCTAATGTTTTTAGAACTACTTGGTCTAATTTTTCTTCCTTATACATTTTAGGAATTTCATAGATAGAAGTACTGATATCGGAAGCGGAGATCACATTTTCTTCTTTCACGTTACAGAAGGAGGAAATTTTTCCTTTCATTTCCTTTGGCATAGGTTGGTTTACACGGCAGATCAAAATATCAGGTTGGATCCCGAGTGCCAAAAGTTCTTTTACGGAGTGTTGAGTCGGTTTTGTTTTGGCTTCCCCTGCTACTGTGATGGTAGGAACTAAAGTAACATGGATGAATAAAACTTGAGTAGGTCCGTGTTCATATCTCATCTGGCGGATTGCTTCTAAGAATGGGATGGATTCGATGTCCCCCACTGTTCCGCCGATCTCTACGATTACGAAGTCGGTTGCATTTTCTCTTGCAAGAGTATAGATCCTGTTTCGGATCTCGTTTGTGATATGAGGAACAACTTGGACTGTTCGTCCTAGATAATCCCCTTTTCTTTCTCTTTGGATAACAGTATTATAAATTTGTCCGGTAGAAACAGAATTCTTACGAGTAAACTTGGATTTGGTAAATCTTTCATAATACCCAAGATCCAGATCAGTTTCTGCGCCGTCTTCGGTTACATACACTTCGCCGTGCTGGTACGGACTCATGGTTCCCGGATCAATATTGATATAAGGATCCATTTTTTGCAGAGAAACGGAATAACCCCTACTTTCCAAAAGGCATCCAAGGGCTGCAGCGGATACACCCTTACCAAGGGAGGAACAAACACCTCCGGTCACGAAAATAAATTTAGTTTTGGACAAACCGAACTCCTACCTGCTGAACAGAGTTTTCTTCAGTCTCGGAAAATCCAACTCGGAATTTCGTAGAATTGAGAAGTAAATCTAGGGTTTTTGGCGAATACGACGGATCAGATCCGTACTGGAAAATCCGGGAACAAAGGGTAGAATTTGTACTTCTCCGCCTAATTTGCGAACAAGTGGAGTCTCAGGAAGAGCTTCCAGATCATAATCTCCCCCTTTTACGTGAATATGAGGCGCTACCTGAGAGATCAGTTCCAAAGGAGTGTCTTCCGAAAACACGCTGATATAGTCTACGAAGGAGAGACAGGAAAGAAGAAGTGCCCGATCTTCTTCCGGATTTACAGGACGTTCGGGACCTTTCAGTCTTTTGACGGAAGAATCAGAATTGATTCCAATCCAAAGAACATCTCCCAAGTCTCTTGCTTGGGAGAGATAGGTAAGATGACCCTTATGAACTAGATCGAATACTCCGTTCGTAAAAACGATCTTTTGGTTAGAACGGACCTTCTCCGAAACATTTTTAACTTCGTGAAAAGGAATAATTTTCTCTATACAAGAAGAGAAAGAAGACTTCACTGAAAACTTCCTCTTTTCTCCAGAGCTCCTAAAAGTTCTTCCAAAGAAACAGTTTCAGCACCCAGTTTTCCGACCACTACTCCTGCCGCTGCATTAGAAACGATTGCTGCTTCTAATTCTCCTAAACCTGCCGCTAAAAAAGAAGTGTAAACTGAGATCACAGTATCCCCTGCTCCGGTTACATCGAATACTTCCTTAGCCACAGTAGGGATATGATACGTTTTAGATTCGGAAGAAATATAAAGGCTCATTCCTTTTTCGCCGCGAGTGATCATCATAGAAGGAGAATTTAGATTTTCCGCGATCTTCTTGGCTGCTTCTTCTACCTCGGCGTTTGTTTCTAATTTTTTGCCGAGAGCCTTTCCTGCCTCATGATGGTTCGGGGTCATCACGGTTGCTTTTTCGTATTGGAAAAAATGTGACACCTGGGGATCTACTGTTACGATTTTTTTATGTTGGACTGCTATATCTATCGATTTGCGAATGAGACTTGCGGTCAAGGTTCCCTTATCATAATCGGAAAGGACAACTGCGTCTGCTTCTTGTATGATCTTAGAGAAACTTTCTAATAATTGTTTTTCTTCCGAATCGCTTAAAGGAAATGTTTCTTCTCTATCTATACGACAAACTTGTTGGTGACCTGCGATCACTCTTGTTTTTAGAATGGTTGGGACTTTTTCGGAACGTATAATTGTATTTTTGGAAGAGATTGTATTTTCTGTAGAAAGAAGATCATCCAGAGTTTTAGCAGCAGAGTCGTTACCCGCTCTACCAAGCACAAAGGATTGGACTCCTAAACGAGAAAGATTTTTTACAACGTTTCCCGCTCCACCCAAAGTGGTTTTTTCATTCCTCACCCAGACCACCGGAACAGGGGCTTCCGGAGAAATTCGATTCACTTCTCCGATCAGATACTCATCCAGGATGAGATCACCGATTACTATAATTTTAGTGGTTTTTAATTTAGAAGCCGCTTCCAAATATCGCTTTTTATCTAAGTAGTACAATTTTAAACCGGTCTTACAATTTGATTTGCGTTTTCACTTCAACAGGTTAGGATAAATCCTAGGTGTCAAGAACTACAATTCCGATCTTTCCTCTTCCTGAAGTCATCTTATTTCCAGGCACATTTCTTCCTCTTCATATTTTCGAGCCTAGATACAGGATGATGTTGGACTATTGTTCCGAGTCCGGCGAAGAAATGGCGATCGCTCCAATTAAGATGGAGCCAGGTAATTTAAAAAATCCTCAGCCTGAAATTGAAACTGTTTTTGGTTGGGGAGTAATCGTTCGAAAAGATCCACTTCCTGACGGAAGATCTAATATTCTACTCGAAGGCAAAGGTATCGCAAAATTAGAATCTTACGATACAATGGAACCTTTCCGGATCGGAATTGTAGAAAAATTAGAACCTGATTCCAAATATATAGAAGATAAACTATTCGTAGAGATCTTTGATCGAATCTTATATCTCACCAAACGGATTCTACTTTCGGAAGGCGCTAAAGAAGAATTGATCCTTCGAATGAATGATCTATGGTCTCATCCTTTCCCTGTCGATTTTATATCTTCTATCCTAAATTTCAATTTTAAGAAGAAGCAGGAAATCCTCTCAAGCACCGATCAGATCCTAAAAGCACAACTGCTTGTTGGCATCGTTGAGGAAATGAATCTGGGAGAATAGTCGCAGAGATTAAAAGAGGCACAGAGTTATTTTCACGCGGAGACGCAAAGCCGCGAAGTTATGGAATTTAATAAACTAAAATCTCTGAGTCTCAGCGCCTCTGCGTGCGATTATCTTGGCATCTCTGCTAAACTTTGCGCCTCAATTCACAACTTTCTTAAATACCCGCCTGGACATCACGAATCGATCGATCCACCATTTCATTCTGATCTTGTCGATCACCACTCCTCGTGTAGAAGAAGCATGAGCAAAATCCTCTCCATTTAAAACCATTCCCACATGAGTAACTTTGGATTGGTTAGGAGAAGCAGAGAAAAAGATCAGATCCCCGGATCTCATCTCATTATGAGAAACTCCTGTTCCCATTTTAGTTTGAGCACTAGAAGCACGTGATACCATTTTTTCAGGAACGCCGATACGACCATCCGTCAAAACTCTAAAAGTAAAACCGGAACAATCAGTTCCAGTTTTTGCGGCATTCGCCCATTTATAAGGAGTTCCTACCCATTCTTTCGCGACCTTTTGTAAGATTGGTGCAGATAAGGTTTCCCAACTTTCCTTTGCAGGTTTGTCCGGCTCTATGGGTTCTCCAGGTTCGGGCAAATTTGGAACTAGAGGAGGATCAGGTAAAGGTTCAATTCTTGGTCTATCGCCAATCACGATCCCACCAACCTCTTCCAAAGAAGTTTCTACAGCACGAGCGGAAGCAAATTTTTGCGGAGAGCTCTCCTTCTCGCCTTCATGCAATTTTTTTAAATTAGAAAGAAGTATATACGATGCTCCGTCCAATTTAGAATCGAGCACGGATTTAAAAACGGTTTCTGTTTTTGCAAAAGGGATACTTCTACCTTTGGCAGGAAATTGATTCAGGATTTTAGAAGCTAAACGGTTTTCAGGAAAATCAACGAGCTTACCCGCGATCAGTGCTCTTCCGCCTGCGAGTACCGAGAATCCGTCCCATTTTTTTTCCATGGCGGCTTCTACAAAGCGGTTTCGGACTTCTTCTCGGATGCCCGCTTTTTTGGTTTCTTTAAAGTATAAACCTATATAACTAAAATCCTCTTTGGAAATTTCTCTTTTGGAAACGACTGGGATTGCGTCTTCCGCCTCTTCGAATGTAAGCCCTTCTTTGACTGCGAAGTCCAGGTTTATTATAAGTTCTGCAGTTTTTTCAGGAGTCACACCTTCTAAGATCGCCCAAGGGATCACATTTTTAGTGATCTTCAGCACTTCTTTGCTTCCAGCTCTTTGTCCTAATTTTTGGAAAACGGAGTTTTTGATTAGAAGTGTTTGGGATTTGTCCCAATCGCTTTTAAGCAAATCCTCGAAAGGGTCTGCAAATATTGAAACGGAGAATAAAAGAAGAAGGTAAACTGTTAAGATCCGAACTCTCATTTTACACCATGCATCCAAGATTCTAATTTTTTACGAAAAAGGAATAAACCGATCGCAGTGATTGTAGGTAAAAAGAAGAAGATCAGGAAAAATCCTGATAAAGATTCTCTTCCTCCCATGAACCTAGTTAATTCTCCGGCAAGCACATGAGCGAAGAAGTTTGCTAAAAACCAAAATCCCATCATCATAGAAGCGACTTTTACAGGAGCCAATTTTGTAACTAAGGACAAACCTACTGGAGATAAAAACAATTCTCCGATCGTTAAAAGTAGAATAGAAAGAATGATCCAAATAGAGGAAAACTTTTCAGTAGATCCAAAAGTTACTAAGGAAAGAAGAAGGTATCCTAATCCTAAAACGATCAGTCCTAAACAGAACTTAGTCACTGTGGAAATATGCCTTCCTGATTCTTCGAATATTTTCCAGACCCAAGAAACGACTAATGCCAAACTCACTACAAAAAGTGGGTTCAAAGATTGGTAATTCGCCGCAGGAATTTCCCAACCCAAAATATTTCTGTCCACATATCTATCAATGATCAAGCTTAAAGAGGAACCGATCTGTTCATAAGAAGCCCAGAATGTGATCGTAATCGCAGAGAAAACCATAATCGCAAAAATTCTTTCTCTATTTTGTTTAGGATCTTCTATTTCCGAGTCTGACTGCCCTTGATTTCCATTCGCTAAGAATGCGTCTGGATTTACCCTTCTTCCTAAAAATCCAAAGATAATAAGACCGATTAACATTCCAACAGCTGCAATCCCGAATCCATAATGCCAACCTTTATATTCGGCAAGATTTGCACATGCCCAGGTCCCCAAGATAGCACCCAAATTGATCCCAAAATAGAATATAGTAAAACCGGAATCTTTTAGTTCAGGTTTCCCTTCTAATTCGTAAATTCTTCCTACAACAGTGGAGATACATGGTTTGAAAAAACCGTTTCCTGCGATCAAAAGTCCTAGTCCCAAATAAAAAGTCCAAAGACCATTAAACGCCAGAGAAAGATGGCCGAACATCATGAGCACTCCACCCAAAAAGATGGAACGTTTGTAACCTAAAAATCTATCTGCCAGTAAACCGCCCAAGATTGGTGTCAGATATACGAATCCATTATAAAATCCGTATATTCTACCCGCTTGCGCGTCCTGCATCAAAAGTTCTTTGGTCAAAAACAGAACAAGAAGTGCTCTCATTCCGTAAAAAGAAAATCTCTCCCACATTTCCACGAAGAAGAGAACATATAAACCTCTAGGATGGGTTATTTGCCTTTGGCTCTGGATTTCCATTCTGGTTCCGGGATTTTAGATTCAAAATTTGCGTATCTTGCAGCTACGAATAGATGATCAGAAAGTCTATTTAAGAATCTAAGATTTTCTGCAAAGATTTCATGACCTTCTTCTTTATAATGTACTAGGTCTCTTTCTAATCTTCTGGCTAAGGTTCTGGAGACATGTAAAAAAGAAGAAGCGGAAGATCCGCCAGGAAGGATAAAATTTTTCAGAGGAAGAAGTGAGTCTTGCCAAAAATCTATCTCCTTCTCCAATTCGGAAATATCTTCTTCTAGGATACAGGAAGAATCGTCTTTCTTCTTATATCCTGCAAGTTCCGATCCTAATTCAAAAAGTAAATTTTGGATCCTCTCTAATGAGTCCTTTAGTTTGGAATCCTTTGTTAGGAAAGAAATTGCGACTCCGATGCTTGAGTTTAACTCGTCTGCGGTTCCGTACAATTCTACCCTGGGATCTGATTTGGAGACCCTGGTCCCGGAAGCCAAGGATGTGGTTCCGGAATCTCCCTTTTTGGTATAAATTTTCATGATTCGGCCTGAATTTAGGGGACAGAATGCGAAAAACTTCTGAAAATTCCCGCAAGAAAAGCAGTTTTAACGGAAAAAAAGTTGCGAAATAGCTAAAGTGAATGGTAGAATGAGAGTGGATTTTCCCTCTTTTGGATTATCGTCGATTGCGACTTTAGTCTTTAGGAAAAATCGTAAAAAAAATCTCCCCACAAAAATAAGGGAGTGAAATTCGCAGTGGATATCCGGGTTGCCCGGGAGGTTCTCCCCTCCTAAAAGCCCGGCCTAATGGTTCGGACGGATCCGAACTCTAGCTACAGGGAGGTTGTTGATGATTATCAATCACAACATCAGCGCTCTTCGTGCGAATAACGTACTGAAGACGACCAATCACGAGCTGGATAAGACTACAGAAAAATTATCTACCGGTATGAGGATCAATCGTGCCGGTGATGATGCATTGGGATTTGCAGTTTCCGAAAGGATGCGCACCCAAATTCGCGGTCTTGCCCAAGCTGAAAGAAACGTAATGGATGGAGTTTCATTCATTCAGGTTACCGAAGGTAATCTGGAACAAGTGAATAATATTCTCCAAAGATTGAGAGAATTATCCATCCAAACTTCCAACGGGATTTACTCGGATGATGATCGTAAACTCGTTCAACTGGAAGTAGACCAACTCATCGAAGAAGTGGACAGGCTGGGTAAATCCGCCGAGTTCAATAAAATTCGTCCATTGAGCGGAGCCTACTCTAAGGATTCTAAAAATCCGATCCAGTTGCATGTTGGACCGAATCAAAACGAGAAGCTGGAAATTTTCGTGGATGCCATGAATGCCGGTGCTCTTCAATTGGAAACAAACGGGAAAAAGCAGACTTTGTCTACTCCCGCTTCTTCCAATGCGATGATCGGTATTTTGGATAACGCGATCCAAAAGGTGAATAAACAAAGATCCGATTTAGGAGCTTATTATAACCGTTTGGAAATTACAGCAGAAGGACTGCAGTCAAACTATATCAATATGGTTTCTGCAGAAAGCCGAGTAAGGGACGCGGATATGGCGGAACATATCGTGGACTATACCAAAAATCAGATTTTAACCAAAAGTGGTGTCGCAATGCTTGCGCAAGCAAACATGAGACCGGAACAGGTGGTAAAACTTCTGAGTGAAAGATTCGGATAAAAGGAACAGATTTTCTGAATATTCGAAGAGACCCGTCCGAGAGGACGGGTTTTTTATTAAGTGAACAGACTAATATTTAGAATTTGTCAGCTTGAGCTTTGTAAGCTACCGCTTCTTTATCTGCATGGTCCGCTAATTTTTTATACTTTTCCTTGTCTGCAGCATCTGCGGTAGCTTTTCCACCGTGAGACTGGGTAGCTAAGGATTTGTATTTATCAGCCAATTCCTTATGGTCTTTTGCTTTTTTGTTAAAATATTCTTTTGCTATCTTTTTTAGATCCGGAGTGGTTGCTTCCGCGATAAGCAGATTGTCCAGCTCGGTAAATGCAGAGATATTACCTGCCAGGATCAGGGAAAATAGAATGGTTGCTAAGGTCTTTTTCATAAAAACTCCTAATATGCGCCCGCTAATTTTGCAGGCACCAGGTCTTACAGTCAATATTAAATTGATAGAATTTATATTAACATTTAGTGAAATGCGAATTGATTTATATCGTGAAATTTAAGACTTTTTGAAAGTTCCTTTTTTTGTATCACATTCTTTTTTTGTTAAGGAGATCCAACCCTTCCCTTTGCAGGAATTCTGTCCTGAGCAGGAATTTCCGTTTGTATGGCAGTCACTTTTTCCCTTGCAGGAGTTTACCCCATGGCATTCTCCTTTCGTATTATCCGAAGCTGCATCCTGTTTTTCGGAATATACTTCTCCGGATAAAAATAGCCCGGAAAGAGCCGCTCCTATAATCAATTTTTTAGTAGTGTTGTTCATTTATTTGTTCCCTCTTGTTAAATGGATTTCGTTCTTTTTTTCTTGGTAGAAGGAAGGATCGGAAGAATATCTCCCAGTTTTCCCTCCTTCCAAAGCATGTATATAGGAGGATATACTAAAAGTTCCAGAATAAAACTGGTCACGAGTCCCCCTACCATCGGAGCCGCGATCCTTTTCATTACGTCCGAACCTGTGCTTGTGGACCACATGATAGGAAGAAGTCCCATCATCGCAGCAAGAACAGTCATAATTTTAGGTCGGATCCTATGTACAGCACCGTGGATGATCGCTTCTATCAGATCCTCCCTGTTTCTTAGCCTTCCTTTTTTCTTAGCGTCCTCGTAAGAAAGATCCAGATATAAAAGCATAAACACTCCAGTCTCTGCATCCAGTCCCATAAGTGCGATCATTCCTACCCAAACTGCGACTGAGATCTGGTAATCTAAGATGTAAAGAAGTCCAACTGCTCCAATCAAAGAGAATGGCACCGCCAGAAGTACAATGGATGTTTTGATATAAGATTTGGTATTGAAGTACAATAATAAAAATATAATGAAGATTGTCAAAGGTAGAATATACATCATTCTTTCCCGGACACGTATCATATTCTCGTATTGCCCGCTCCAAACTATTGAGTATCCAGGAGGGAGAAGAATGGACTCTGAAACCTTCTTCTTAGCCTTGTCTACAAAACCTCCGATATCCGAGGTAGAAGGATCCACATACACATAACCGGCCAAAAATCCGTTCTCATCCCGGATCATAGAAGGACCGGTTTTTGCTCCTATACTTGCAATTTCGGAAATCGGTATATGACCGAATTCTTTCGTGGGAACCAAAATGGTCTTGATCTTATCCAAAGAATCTCGTAATTCACGAGGATAGCGAACGTTTACAGAAAAACGTTCCCTTCCTTCTATCGTTTGTGTAATTGGTTCGCCACCAATTGCTGCTACTATGATCTGTTGTGCAGTCTCTACAGATATATTATATCTTGCTAATTTTTCCCTTCTTAAATTCAGATCTAGAAAATATCCACCGGCAGTTCTTTCAGCGAATACACTTCGGACGTTCTTATCTGTTTTAAGAAGGGCTTCTATTTTGATCCCGATAGATTCTATTTCTTCCAGAGAAGAACCTAAGATCTTAATTCCGATTGGGGTCCTCATTCCAGTGCTAAGCATGTCGATACGAGTTTTTATCGGCATGGTCCAAGCATTTGTGGCTCCAGGAAATTGCATTTCCTTGTTCATCTTCTCCACTAACTCATCTTTAGTCAGTCTTTCAGATACAAAAGGAAGAAATGGATATTGAAAGATCATTGGCCAATTGGAGAAGAATCTATCAGCTTTTCTCCATTCGTCTTGGGGTTTAAGAAGTATCACTGTTTCCATCATCGAGAATGGTGCCGGATCTGTAGCAGTATCGGAACGTCCTGCTTTTCCGAAAACTCGTTTCACTTCCGGAAAACTTTTCAGTCTTTTATCCATAGAGATCATTAACTTTTCCGCTTCCGCTACTGAGATCCCTGGTAATGTGGTTGGCATGTACAGAAAAGATTCCTCATAGAGTTGGGGCATAAATTCGGAACCCAAACTAAAATATACAGGAATTGTTAGGACCACCAAGGCAAATGCAGAAACTATAATCGTCTTAGGTCTATGAAGAACATAACGACAAGCAGGTTCATAAAATCTGAATAGTATCTTACTTACCGGATGTTTTTCTTCCGGATAATATTTTCCGACAAGCATTGTAGTTGCGATTTTAGAAAGAAATACATTCTTGAATTGGAAAGGTTCCATTCTGGTGAATAACATTCTGACAGCGGGATCCAAAGTGATCGCTAAGAATGCAGCTACTGCCATTGCTATATTTTTAGAATATGCTAATGGACGAAATAATCTACCCTCTTGGTCCACAAGTGTGAATATGGGAAAGAAGGCCACAGCGATCACGAGTAGTGAAAAAAATACGGAAGGCCCAACTTCTAATAGAGCTTCTAGGCGGACTGCATGATAGTCGCCGATTCTTCCTCCTGCTTCCCACTCTTCTAATTTTTTATAAGCGTTTTCTACTTCTACGATTGCCCCATCTACGAGCACTCCTATTGAGATCGCCATTCCTGCTAAAGACATGATATTCGCATTGATATCCAATAGATTCATTGGAATGAATGCTATGATCACAGAAATTGGGATCGTCAGGATCGGAATGATGGCAGAAGGAAAATGCCATAAAAAGATGAGTATCACGATCGAGACGATAATCATCTCTTCTATCAATTTGAATTTCAAATTGCTGATCGCGTGTTCGATCAGTTCGGATCTATCATAGGTGGTGATTAGTTCCGCACCAGATGGAAGATTCTTTTTTATTTCTTCCAGTTTGGTTTTTACTCTTTCGATAACGGAGAGAGCATTTTCTCCATGACGCATGACGATTGTGCCTGCGACTACGTCACCTTCTCCATCCAGATCAGCGATCCCTCGTCGAATATCCGGTCCGAATTGGACGGAAGCCACGTTTTTCAGAAGGACAGGTGTTCCGTTCGCATCCGTAGAAAGGGGGATATTTTCAATATCAGTCAAAGAAGAAAGATAACCTCTTCCTCTTACCATATATTCCGCTCCGGAAATCTCTAATAATCGTCCGCCGGTTTCCTGATTACTTTCTCGAACCTTTTGGATCACTGTTTCGAAATCCACATTATAAGATCTTAATGCGTTCGGATGAATTGTGATTTGGTACTGTTTCTTGAATCCGCCTATTCCGGCTACTTCTGAAACTCCCGGAACCGAATTTAATAAATATCGAAGATGAAAATCCTGATAAGTTCTTAAATCCACGAGAGAATTATTTCCGGTTTGGTCGATTAAAGCATATTGGTATACCCATCCAACTGCACTTGCATCTGGACCTAATTCAGTTTTTACACCCGCAGGAAGTAGAGGTTGAATCCTGGAAAGATACTCTAATACTCTGGATCTGGCCCAATAGATATCTGTTCCGTCTTGGAAGATCACATAGACATAAGAAAAACCGAAATCTGAAAATCCTCGGACTACCTTGATCTTAGGCGCACCTAAAAGAGAAGTAATGATCGGATAAGTGACCTGATCCTCCATAATATCCGGACTTCTGTCCCAGCGAGAATACACAATCACCTGAGTGTCCGAAAGATCAGGGATCGCATCCAAAGGAATAGTTTTCATGGACACATAAGATGCGACAAGTATTGCCAAGGTGACTAGCAAAACTAGAAACTTGTTTTCTGCGGAAAAACGAATGATAGATTGAATCATATTCGTTTCCTTAATGGACGTGTGAAGAGTCAGAGCCGAATCTGATCTTCGCTTCCGAATCGATCAAAAAAGTGGACTCAGTCACAACTCTTTGTTCTTCTTTCAAACCGGATAAAATTTCAACCCAAGGTTCTATATTTTTACCTGTTTGTACCGAAACCGCTTGGAATCTATCCGGGGCAGTTTGCACATACGCAATCTTTTGTTTTCCAGTGTCTAAAATCGCAGAAGTCGGAACGGATAATATTTTCGGAAGTGAAACTTCAATGATTGAATCTCCGAACATCTGAGGTTTTAAAAGTTGTCCTGGATCAGAAACCTCACTCCTCAATCTAAGTGTGCGGTTATTCTTATCCAAAATTACATCTATACTTTTGATCTTTCCGATAAATTCTTTCTCAGGATAAACATCCGTTTTGAATTTGATAGGAAGTCCAACTTTAGCCGTAGTAAAATCTGATTCATAGATCTGAGAATAGATATGCGCCCTGCCTGATTTTCCTCCTAAGATTAACTCGGACGGATCTCTTGCTCCGGAAGTCCAAACTCTAATCTGATCCGGGCTTAAACCCAATTGCCTAAGTCTTAACTGCAAATTTCGAATGATCTCTGGAGAAAGAAATTCGGAAGAACGAACTGCTTCTTTATATTCACTCAATGCAGAATACAATTCCGGATCATAAGCAACACTAGAATAAGCACTGATTTTTTTAGTCAGGTTCCTTCTGCTCACTAACTCCGTTTTGATACCGATGGATTGTTGTTTCTCAAAAGAAAGGATCAATTCCCGGGAATTTTTTTCTGAAGAAGTTTCAGATGAATGAGAAGAATGCTCTTCATTTTTTGTGAATTCTGCTGCTTGCAATGAATTGTTTTCATTCGTATGATCTTTATGCTCGGAAGGATCTTCTTTTCTAACTAAATCCATATTGCAGATAGGACAATTCCCCGGACGATCCGAAGTATAATGAGGATGCATCGGACAATAGTAGATATCCTTTTTAGAAGAACAGTCTGCTATAAAAGCTGCAACTATCAAAATGGCTAAAACTTTTCCGATCCAGCCAACGAAGGAATAAATAGAAAGATCATTTGGCTTCATGTATGATCTCTCCGCAATTTTTCATTTTGGAATCGTATGGGTTTTTGATCTCTTTGCCGGAAGCTAACCATTTTTTCTTTAGCATTGGGCAGTAAAAAACGGAAACTCCTGATTTATCATGATGACCTACAATTGATTCCAACTCTTTAGATAAACGTTCAAATAATTCTCTCTTCTTAGAAAGATCTGTAGTTTTACCTAATTCCTCTGCAATTGGGAGTGCTTTTCTAAAATTTTCAGTGTCCTTCTTGTGATCCGCGTTTTCTTTCAGATATTGGACTAACTTTTGAACATCCAAATTTCCAGATGCTTCCGAATAGATAGAAGAATGGATCTTGGCGACTTCTTTCAGAACGAATGTTTCTTTTCCTTCATGGGAGAATAGATTTACTGTAGTTAGGATGAAAATTATGAATAGATAATGGTTTTTTTTCATTGGTTTGTCCTCAATTATGTTTATCATGTTCCGGAGTTTTATTGTCCTTATAGATAAAACTCAGTAACTTTAACGTATTCAAAATAGATTCGTTTTTACGTTCTTTTAGATCTTCTAAACGAATTTTGGTGTTTAGGATCTCAGTTTGAGCAAGAAGTGTATCCTGAACGTTTACCTTTCCGGAAGTATATTGAAAGGAACCGGCTCTCGCAGATTTTTCCAGTTCAGGGATCAGTCTTTTTTCTACCAAACGGATCTGATTGGAAACACCTTTGATATAAGCGATATTTCTGTTTAGCTCGGAAAACATTTGTACTCTCGTTTTTTCAACGGAGTCCTTACCGACTTCTGCCAGATGTTCCGTTTCTCCTGTGATAGAATTCCATTTTAAAGCAGACCAAACCGGAACTCTCATATTCATTCCAAAACTGAAAAGATCTCCTCTATACTCAGTGGTGTCCATAAGCCCGTAATTCAAAGGCCCTTGGTCTAAGGCGAAAGTTTGGGATCTACGTTTCATATAAGAGAAAAAAACTTCCGTTTGAGGAGCCAGAGAATATTTGGTAAGCTTTGCCTGTTCCTTTAAACGTTTTTCTTCTTCTGCTTGCATCTTATATTCCGGAGAATCTTCGATCAATGAAGTTTGCGCGACAATCATGGCTTCTAATTCTTCATTTTTATTTTCCAGAAAAGAATCTAAATCTATGGAATATAGATCGGAGAAGCTAACCTTGTCGGAAATTTGGTAGTATTCGAGTTGAGACTTCAAGTCTTTCAACTGAGTTGTATATTCCGTTTCTTTCTCTAAAGCTTCCGTTTTTGCAACTGTAGCCTTTAATACTCCTGATAAAGTATTCTCACCATAAGAATATGAATTTTCACTAATAGACTTTTGGGCCCCAAGTAGAGTTAATATTCTCTCATTGATTGCTTTCTTTTTCTCGGAATATTTGTATTTGTTCAACCTGCTGAAAAAATCTCCTAAGATCCGATTCACCCCGGCTATATAGGCAAAGTTTGACTCTGTCTGCATTAGTTTGGAGATCCTTTTTTCAGTGCTCAATTTCCCAGGAAAGGGAAACTCTTGGGAGACAGACAATTCTATCCCGGTCATTGTGGGGGTATCCAATGCTCGATCAGAAGTGGAATACCCTCCTCGAGTAGGATAGTTTCTGAATGCCACTCCTATTTTGGGATCGGGTAATATGCCGGTTGCATCAGAATGAGATTTATGAGCCTGAGAAAGTCCAGCTAACGATTTGGATTCGGGATGTTCTTTTACCAAAACATCCAAGATATCTTCCAGGCTCTTTTTTTCCGCGTATATCGCGGATGAAAAGAATGTATAAATTAATATTAAGACAATAAGTCTCGCGTTCATATTTCCTCCTAAAGATTAAAGAAAGAAAATATGGATTAGATCAGTAATACTTGGAGAGTGCTTAAGCTAAGAGAATGTGAGGACGGAATAGGAATATAAGAATCGTCCAAAATGACGTTTTCTAATACAATCTGAGGTGAATTAAGTTCTGAGACAAATAGAAAGATCAGGACTTTATTTAATCCTAATTTTTCCCAATCCAAAAGTTTAGATAGGTCCAAAGAAGCAACACTGTTCTCTTTGGGACAACATTCATTAGAAGAGGAATCGCTCTTTTGATCTGGTTTTTCGGTTTTATGACAAGGAGGAAGTTGGGAAGTTTCCTTCTGTTTTTCGAGATAGGACATGCTTACCGGACAATTTCCGGTAAGGTTATAAACGGACACGCAAGCAATTTGGAGAAGAAACCCAATCGCTAATACGGAACCGATTGCCTTTTTAGACCCTAAGCTCATTACCTTTCTCTATCTGACTGTATTAATTAGGGAAAAGTCAAGGAAAATCTAAGGCTTCTGGAAAAATGGATTACTCAGAATGATTGCAGTCGGATAAATTATCTGCACTCTCACATATAGATCCGTCGGTTTTAATCTATAAGAGCCCTTGTTCTGATAAGAAGTATGAGAAAGAATTTCTGAATTTTGTCCAATGAAGTCTACACTGATCGGAGTATCTTCAAAATCAAAATGGATCTCATTTTCCGAATTCAGTCCTAAGGACCCTAGTTTAGGTTCTGCTAAACTTCTTTCCATCTTGCGAACACAAAGATAATTCCCTTCTTTCAAGGAGCGAAGCACTTCTCTTTCATCCAGGCTATCCGTATTTATAAGAAGGTATCTCATCAAAGATTCTCCTTCTTGTTTGTAAATTTCGGAACTTAGATCTCTCCAATTTGGAATTCCAGAGGTTCTAACTCTTAAATACTCGTCTCTTGGGAGATAATGTAGATCGTCTGATGCCATACAAAAAGAAGGATGTTTCTCACTTAATAACTTATCCCAAAATTTAGGAATATCTCCGAATGGGCTCATCACTTCTAACGCATCGTATTCTTTTAATTGAGATAAAAGTTTTATCGGAAATGATTCATTCAAAAGTGGATGATTGATCACCACAAATCCATTTTTAGATTCGATTCTATCGATCACCCATTGTAGATTTTCCGGATCAGCATAGAGAGGAAATAGATCGTAACTTGCATCTTCCAAACCTAACACACTAAAATGTCTTTTTCTGAGATTGGTTCCCCATTCAAATCCTTTGATCTGAGCAAGTTTTGGAGAATCAGGACTGGTTACCCTTTCGTAATCGGTGAAGCCTAAAATTTTATAACCATTTGCTGCATAGACTGTCTCGATCTCTTCCGGAGAATTCCTCCCGGGAGTGAACCAGGTGCGGTTCGTATGTAAATGAATTCCGGCTTTTTGGAGTTTAAGTTTGGTATTTCTTTTATATGGATTGGAATATTTTTCCCAATCCACCGAGGACCTAAAAGTATCTGCTCTGAAAATCGCCCAAGTGAACAGATTCCCGAGTAATAATGCCCCTAGAAAGATAAAAACTAAGAAAATTATCCTACTTCTTTTCATTCTATCGCTAGTACATAAAGGAGGCTTTCAACGAAAACTAGAATTCCAGGTTTGGATTATTACAACTTGTATACGATTTCGAATGTGGAATGTTTCGGATTAATCGATCTGTAACAGAGAAGGTATGAATTCTGGATGATTCTTCACTAACCCTTGGACGAACTCTATTTTAGAATGAAACCATTCCCTCTTGTATTGGTTCTTCCTGCATATAACGAAGAACTTACTATTGAAAAGACTGTCTTGGAATTTTATAAAGAGATCCCGAATGCATATTTTGTGATCGTAGATAATAATTCTAAGGATAAAACCTCAGAGATCTCCAAAAATGTTTTAGCAGAACATTCTATTTCGGGAGAAGTGCTATTCGAAGCACGACAAGGGAAAGCAAATGCAGTTCGGACTGCATTTACAAAAGTTGATGCAGAAATTTATATCATGTGTGATGCGGATACGACCTACCCTGCTTCCAAAGTTCATTCTATGATCCAAACTTTGAAGGAAAAAGATTTGGACATGCTTGTAGGAGATCGTCTGAGCGAAGGAGATTATGGAAGAGAGAATAAGAGAAGGTTTCATTCCACAGGAAATAAACTTGTTCTCACATTGATTAACTTCCTATATGGAACGAAACTTAAAGACCCAATGAGTGGTTATAGAGTATTCTCTCGTAGATTCGTAAAAAATTATCCGATCCTATCCTCCGGTTTTGAGATAGAAATAGAAATGACCTTACATGCCTTAGACAAAAGGTTTCGCCTGGAAGAGATCTCAGTTCCATATAAAGACCGACCTGCCGGAAGTTTTTCTAAATTGAATACTATCCGGGACGGATATAAGGTAGTGAAAAATATATTATGGATTTTTAAAGATTATAAGCCGATGCACTTCTTCGGATTTTTTTCGGTAGTTTCAGGCATTTTGTCTTTGGTAGCGGGAACTCCCCCAGTTATAGATTATATAGAATATAGATATGTATATCATGTTCCTTTGGCGGTGCTTGCTACCGGACTAATGTTGTTTTCCTGGATCCAAATTGCGATAGGACTCGTTTTACATACGGTTTCTAAAATCCAGAGAACCAATTTTGAATTGAGATTGATCCGATTCGGAATGGAAATGCCATCTCGAAACCAAATGATCATTCCGACTGTCCCGCAACGATCCTCAGGAAGCGAGAAAACAATCGTGAGCGGGAATATCTAAACTTTGTTGGAATTCCTACGCGGGTAAGGATCGCCCCCACCCTGAATCTTGGGTGGTGGGGAGTGGCCCGTGGGAGCGCGCACCACCTCTATATCACAAAAAAGGCAATCTCACAATCTAAATCTTACATTTAGAAAATTGGAACGGAGATTCCAGATTCCGCCAACACGTTTCCAATCAGAACTTTCATTACGTATTTACTTCGGAGAAGAATCTAAAAGTACAATTCCGTTTTCAGCGGCTACTTCTTGAAAATTTCTTTGAGGATGGGTTAATACTAACTCCAGGACGCTGTTTCGATTGCAGATAATAGAAAGTTTCTCATTGGAATCTAATAAAAATGTTTCGTCTTTAAACTTATAACTTCCCATCATATGAATTTTCTTTTCTCGATAAAACATAGGATAGAAGGAAAGGTATTTATAATATACGATCTGATTTCCGGAATTCTCCGCTTTATCATAAAGACGAAGATTTCCATCTTGCAGAAAGGAAATGATCTTAGGAGTAATCGTTGATGATAAAATTCCAACAAAGATCAACATAGAGATCCAAGTAGAAGCCAGAAAAAGATCCTTTCCTTCTTCTTTTCCATTTTTGAATTGTTGTAATCCTACAAAACCGATCAGAATTCCTAAAATAAGAGCTAATCCGGAGGAAGAATCCCAGAAATTGAAAGTAGGTAGTAATTCCTTCCCGACTCCCATAGAAGAACTGGAATATTCTGAAATCTGAGGTAGAAGTAAGAATATTAAACCCACTACTAGTCCGATCCCTAAAAATGAAAAGTTATTTGATTTTAAGATCTCTGGTTTTTCTAAAATCAAATAAGAAACAAAGAATGATAAAGGAAAATATATAGAAGAAGAATAATGAGGAAGTTTAGTCTGTACGATCGAAAAGATGAGTAGAACAATTCCTAACCAAATTAGAAAATACCGGGAGATCCTGGAAATTTTTGGATCAGTAAACATTCTCCAGTTCTTTGCTCCCGGAAATAAAAATACCGTCCAAGGGAAAAACCCTATAAACATTACGATAAAATGATAAAACCAAGGGCCTGTATGAGATTCCAAGGACTTGGTTAGCAATTTCTTCTGAAAATCGAAGAATTGAACTATAAATTCATTCCCGTATAAGAGAAAATTTGTGAGATAATAAAAACTTAATACTGCTACAGAAACGATACCAAATAAGATAAAATCAAAGATCCTGATCTTAAAATTTAGATCTAAAAGTCTGTTTGCACCAAATATGAAAAGTGGAATGGCCAAACCTAAAGGACCTTTTGTCAAAACCGCAATTCCACCAAAGAATGCGGCTGACAAGATCCAGATCGCCCTCGACCGGAAGTCCCCCTTCTCCTTTGTTTCATATAAATATAAGGAAAGAACAGAGGCTAAGATGAACGTATTAAATAAATGATCTATATAAGCAGTTCTAGAAAGTAGAAGAGGCAAAAGAGACGCTGAATATAAAAATGCCCAAACATATCCGAATTTTTTAGAATGTAAAAGTGTTCCAAATTGAACTAGGATCAAAAAAGAAAAAATCCCGCTGAAAACGGAAGGAAGTCTTGTAGAGAATTCAGAAAGTCCGAAAATTTTATAAAATAGATTAGCGAACCAAAAGAAGAATGGAGGTTTTTCACTAAACGGTTGTCCGTTGACTTGGATCCTAAAATATTCCCCAGTTTCCAGCATGGATTTGGATGCGGCACCGTAAATATTCTCATCCCAATCAATTAGAGAGAAACTTCCTAAACCAAATAGCAATAAGCATAGATATACAAGAATAATCAGGGGTAAAAACCAATTTCGCATTAACAAACGATCTTCCTTGGAAAGAATCACTTCCCCATTCCAAAAAAAGAAACAAATGCACCTCTGCATTCTAAAACTAAAGATCAGGATTGTTGTACAGTTACAAATTGGATAAAAATTCAGGCTTGGCTCGGATTTGGCGGGCCATATATAAATTTCATCTTATACAAAGAAGATAAAAAAAAGCCTAACTTTCGCTTACGAGAAGTTAGGCTTCAGAGTCGTACGGCGATTTATAATAAATATAAATCCGTGGTCCCGTCGAAAGAACCAACATTAGCTTAAAGCCAGCTCCCCTGCCGGAATACTACCTAGTCAAACCGGCAGGTTACCTATTGAATTACTTCAATAGCTGGAGCACGGTTTGCGGTTTCATGTTCGCCTGAGCGAGCATCGCAGTAGCAGCTTGAGTCAGAATTTGATATCTGGTAAAGCTGGTCATTTGCTCAGCCATATCAGTATCACGAATTCTTGATTCAGCCGCTTGGATATTCTCGTAAGCGTTCATCAAGCCCTTAGCAGCATGTTCCAGACGGTTGTAATAAGCTCCTAAGTCCGCTCTTTGTTTAGAAATTAATCTAAGAGCATCGTCAGCAAGACCAATTACGGAGTTCGCTTTTCCCGCCGTAGAAAGAGAGATGAAAGTCAGAACGGTCGGGTTTCTTAATCCCAGAGCCGCAGTGTTCATCGTTTCGATATACACTCTTTCTCTTTGGTGCATGTTAGCACCCATATGGAACCACATACTTGCGGTCGGATTCAAACGTGCGAAAGCTCCAGTAAGGAGTTTCATTTTGTTGAACTCGGCCTGAGAAGCAATCCTGTCGATCTCGTCGACCAACTGAGATACTTCTACTTGTATTTGTTGACGGTCTTCTTCGGTGTAGATACCGTTCGCAGCTTGCACAGCAAGCACGCGGATCCTTTGGACAACTTCATGGGTTTCTTGCAGATACCCTTCTGCTGTTTGGATCAAAGACATACCGTCTTCAGTGTTTTGTTCCGCCCTGCGCAAACCTCCGACCTGTGTCCTCATTTTTTCAGACACGGCCAAACCGGATGCATCATCACCTGCACGGTTGATTCTCATACCGGAAGACAACTTTTCGATGTCTTTGTTCATGCTTTCGCTATTGAACTTCAAAGTTCTGTGAGCGAAGATGGCACTGATATTGTGGTTAATAATCATTCGGTTCCTCCTTGAATCCGAATCTCTCCGAAGAGAGAATTTGATTTTCCTAGAGGTCTTCCTTGACCTCTTCCCCTTGAAAATCGGGAAGATTCTGAAATTGGAAGAGATACTTTTTTCTCCCAAAAATAGATAAAAGATCCCTTCCTTCTCAAAGTGTATATGTCGCTTTCACATCTCTGGCCTGGATTCTGAACACGAAAATGCTTGCCTCTTTCGGGAGGCGCCACAGTCTGAAAGCAGATGCTTGAAAAAATCTATCTAGCGAATCCCCGCGGTTTCTGTGCCGGAGTCAAATACGCAATTTCCTATGTGGAACAGGTCCAATCCAATTCCCAGGAACAGATCTATGTCCGCAAAGAGATCGTTCACAACCGAAGAGTTGTGGAAGATATGAAAAAAAGAGGCATCAAGTTCATTAACGAACTGGGTGAAGCACCTGACGGTTCTACAGTTGTATTCTCCGCTCATGGAGTTTCTCCGGAAGTAGTTGAAGAAGCAAAACGTAGAGGTATGAAGATCGGAGACGCTACCTGCCCTCTGGTCACTCGAGTTCACAGAAAAGCGCGTAGATATAAGGACTCTCACCAAATCATCTATATTGGCCACCAAGGACATGATGAAGCAATCGGAACCATGGGAGAAGCTCAGATGTTCCTTGTAGAATCACCTGAGGATGTCCAAAAACTGGTCGGGAAATTGGATTTAAACAAACCGATCACCTATCTTATGCAAACCACTTTATCCGTAGCGGACACCAAACTAGTGGTGGAGAAGATTGCGGAATTATTCCCAAGCGTTGAACATCCAGCCAAGGATGATATCTGCTACGCAACTACAGAAAGACAAGAAGCAGTTTCTTCCATGATGGAAGCGATAGATGCAATGATGGTAATTGGAGCAGATAATAGTTCTAATTCACTTAGGCTTCTGCAATTGGCCCAAAAATCCAAACCTTCTTCTTTCAAAGTCAGTTCCTTGGAAGAATTAAATAAAGATTATATAGCTAACTCAGAGATCAAAATTCTGGGAATCACTGCGGGTGCTTCTACTCCTCAGATACTAGTGGATGAGATCATATCTAAGCTTATACAATTCTATCCGAAAGCGGTTTTGGATCTTTTCCCTGATTCTAGGGAAGATTCAATGAGCTTCAAATTGCCTGCGAATCTTCTGATGTAGTCACTTCGACAATATAGTTATGTCTCGGATCCTATGAATTTGAGCAATTTTCCTTAGAATAAGTCATTTTTGTGGAATTTACCGCTAAAATGGTTGAATTAAGTTTATTTTCGCTTAAATTCTCTGGCCTATATGGTCGGGGAAGATCTGCGGTTCGACACAGAAATCGGACTTTTTCAAATTATCGTTTCCCAAACTTCGGACGCAATTCTCGTTACAGACGCTGTTCTAAATGAGAACGGTCCTTCTATTGTTTTCGTAAATCCGGCGTTCTGCGAGCTGACCGGATATAGAGCGGAAGAGTTAATCGGCGGCTCCCCTAAAATTTTATTCGGTAAAGAAACCGACAGAAGAATCTTACAAAATCTTAAAAATTGCCTCTTACGCGGAGACTCATACTCTTCTTCTACAATTAACTACAAAAAAGACGGAACCAAATATTATTCGGAATGGAAAGTCTCTCCAGTCAAAGACCAAGAAGGGAATATTACAAATTTATTATCTATTCAAAGAGACGTCAGCGAGAAAATAATAAGAGAAGAATTAACTGCAAAAAGACTCCGATCGGAAATGGGTCTCACCGCTGCTTCTCAAATCTTACTGAATACGACTCATGAAAGTTTTACAATAGAAAGAGCGATAGAACATTTTTTAGTTTTGGTAGAAGCAGAAAGGATCTATCTATATAAGAAGACTGCAAATCCAGATGTATTAGCATTACAAGCAGAAATCAAAAGTCCTTATTCAAGTGCTACTCTTGCAGAGACACATCCAGAAATTTCACTCTCTTCTAAATTTGCCAGATGGAAACCTTACCTACTTCGAAATGATATCATCGAGTTTCGAACCTCGGATCTTCTTGATTCTGAAAAATCTTTTTACCAAGGAAGAAGGACGGATACAATTTTTCTATTTCCGATCCGAATGTCGGGAGATTGGTTTGGATTTTTGGGAATGGAATTTTTCGAACATGAATCAGGTCCGGAGGAGCAGTTTACCTTTCGCACATTCGTAGACTTGCTTGGATTTTATTTGGAAAGAATGTCCATATTGGAAGAACTAAAGATCCATAAAGAAAATCTGGAAGAGACTGTAGTCAGAAGGACAAAGGAACTATCCGTTCAAAAAGAAAAAGCGGAAGCAGCGAGCACGGCTAAAAGTGATTTTCTTGCCAATATGAGCCATGAGCTTCGCACTCCATTGAATGCGATCATTGGACTTTCTAAATTAATCAAGATAGAAGATGAAAACTCTAACGACAAAAGATATTTGGACCTGATCCATAAATCCGGATTACATCTATTAGGTTTAATTAATGATATTTTAGAACTTTCTAAACTAAACGCAGGAAAGTCTTCCTTCTATTTTTCGGAAATGGATCTTAGGAAGGAATTAGAGCAAGTAGTCGAATTTTTAGAACCTGAGCTTATAAGAAAAAATCTACATTTAGTTTGGAATGATCCGGAAGAAATTACTTGTCTCGTCTGGGGAGATGCGAAACGAATTCGACAAATCTTTTTAAATCTGGTCAGTAACGCAGTTAAATTTACAGCGGAGCAAGGGTCCATATACCTTTCTACCAAAAAAGAAGGGAAAGATTGGGTAATCGAGATCACGGACACTGGGATCGGTATACCGGAAGCGGAACAGAAAAAAATTTTCGATGCATTCTATCAGGTTAGAAATTCCAGATCTAGAGATACGGAAGGAACAGGTCTTGGGCTTTCTATCGTTCAAAAACTTGTAGAGGCGCATGGAGGAAGTATCCGCGTCAAAAGCCAACAAGGTATCGGAACTACTTTTTATCTGAACCTTCCCAGGTTAGAACAAAGTCCCAAACAATCCAAACCTAGGAAAAATTTCGCAGGGGCTTATCCTGATAAATTGAAAAATTTCTGCTTTATACAATTAGAATTATCAAACCAGAAAAACGCAGAACTTCTTACTCATTTTTTTAAAAAACAAAACCAACCACTGCTATTTAAAGAACTCAGAAAAGATAAGAGAATTGTTCTGTTCCAAGATTCAAATTCTCCTTCAAAGACTAGGATATCAGAAATTTGGAAAACAGTATTGATCCTTCCGGAAGAGACTCAAGATTTTGAAAAAAAATATTCCAAAGAGAATTTTGACTTCGTTCTTTCTCAACCCATATCCTTGGATGAGCTCAAATTAGTATTAGAAGAATTGGCGGATCAAATCAATGACTAACTCTACAAGTTCAGTAATCAAAAATAAACAAGAGAGAAAGAGTGTTGTCAGAGATCCAATACTTATAGTCGAGGATAAGTTAGAAAATACGCTAATGCTCGAAGCTCTCTGTGATGAGTTCGGCATCCAATACCAATCCGCTTCCAATGGAGAAGAAGCATTGGAAATGGCCAAAACGAATAAATATTCGTTCTATATTGTGGATCTTATGATGCCTGTGATGGATGGCCCTACTTTTATCCAGAGATTGAAAGAATTCCAACCGGACGCAACCGTTCTTGTTCAAACTGCATTAGATTCCACGGATACCGTGATCGAGGTGATGAAACTAGGCGTATTCGATTATATAATTAAACCAATCCTACCTGACCAATTCCATAAGGCTCTAAACAAGGCTGTAGATTATCGTTTCTTAAAGGCAAGTGAGACGGCGATCATAGAAGCGGAAAGTCTTAAACTTAGGAACCAGTTGGAATGGCTGACATATAAGGAAACCAGAAGAAAAGCTGGAGACGAATCCTGGGAAAAATCCTCCATACATTCTTTGCAGACTTCATTATCTCAGGGATCAGGGATTGGGGCGATTATCAGTCTTTTGGATATGATCAAGACTGAAATGAAAGAAGATGGGGATAATTATCTAATTAATAAAAGTATGATGAACTTGGTAATTGAGAACCAGGAGATTACAAAAAACTTACTCAAAGGCCTTACCCAATTATTAGAGATCATCAATCGAAATCTTGAAAAAAAGAAGATCAAGGCTTCGGAGCTTGTTGAAAAGATTAAACACTCTACTGAATTCATTCTACCTTATTTAGAGAAGAAAAATCTTAGGCTTTCTCTTCCGGTCTTAAAAAAGGAAGTAGAGCTGGATATCGAGGTGGATCTCTTCCTTCTTGCATTAGAGGAAGTGATCTTGAACGCATACAAATACTGCGCATCCAAAACTTCTTTAGAAATATTTACTAGCATCAATCAAGGCTATTTCTGCGTCGTTGTGAAAAATATAGTAGATGAAAGGCCTTACGGAGGTGTGGACGAAAAACATGAAAGCCTTGTTCTGCAACCCTTCTTTCGTATCCATCCGCCGGTCGAAAGTGTCTCTCATTTAGAAAGATTTGGCCTTGGTTTAGGGCTTACTGCGGTGGATCAAATCTTAAGAAAACATAACGGTCTATTCTTTATTCATAATGCAAAGGATCATACGGGAGAACAGGTCCGTCTTTGTGTTATGAACGAATTATTATTACCCATTCAATGAGAATGAAAAGAAGGAGAATATGAAAAAAATCTTAATCGTGGATGATTCAGCCGTGTTCCGAAAGATACTTACCCTCCATCTTTCTCGGGCTTCTTTTTCCGTAATAGAAGCAGAAGATGGACTTCAAGGTTTGGAGAAATTGAAAGAAGGGAAAGTGGATCTGGTGGTAAGTGATATGAATATGCCGAACATGAACGGCATATCTTTTGTAAAGGCGATCAAAGAAGACTCAAACAATAAATTCGTTCCGATCATCATGCTTACAACTGAGTCGCAAGACGATCTAAAAAACGAAGGTTTAAAAGCGGGAGCTAAGGCTTGGCTAACGAAACCTTTTTCTCCGGAAGAACTTTTAAAAACGATCCAGGTTTTACTCGTGTAATCAGGAAACTTTATGTCTTTGGAAATTAAAGTATCTGAACTAGGCGAAAAGAATTCCAGACCGATCTTTCATTTGGATCTTTCCGGAGAGGCTTCTATATATTATGCCTCCGATTGGAAGTCAAAGTTACAATCACTTTTAGATAGGAATCCGATCCGGATAGAGATAGATACCTCTGCTTTGGAAAAAGTGGATTCTAGTTTCGTTCAGTCCCTGATTTTACTCAAAAAAGATTCCTTATATAAATCCTGGGATCTTGCTATTTTAAATCATCCAAATTGTTTATTAGAATTTTATGATTTGTATGGTTTGATAGGATTCTTCCAGGATCGTATCCGAATTTCTAAAAAAGATTCCTCTTCCTTTAAGTTTGCATACGGATTGGAGAAGTTGTAATGGATCTTTCAGAGATTAAAGAAGCATTTATACAGGAATCTCTGGAATTATTATCCGGAGCGGAATTGCATCTTTTGCAAATGGAAAAAGGAGAATTCAATGAAGAAGCTATTCATTCTATGTTCCGTTCCGTTCACACAGTAAAAGGGACAGCGGGCATGTTCGGCTATGAATCCATAGAGGAATGCTCCCATGAACTGGAAACACTATTAGACCTGGCCAGATCCGGAAAAACCGAATTGGATCCAGCTAAAATAGACTTTCTATTAAGAGCTATAGATCATTTAAAACGAATTGTAGAAGATCCTGTTCCTGGCCGGGATTTGGCTCCTGAATTAGAGGCTGAACAAACAAAAATTATAAAGGAGGCTCAAGGATTTACCGGTAAAGTTTCCGAAAAAAAAGAAATTAAAAATCCTGCAAGTGATCTAGTCTCAAATAAGGCGGAAAAAAAGGGAACAGTTAACTCAAATTGGCAGATCACATTTTTCCCGGGAGAAAATATATTTAAAGATGGAATGGACCCATTCTCCTTTTTGAAATATCTAAGAACGGTCGGAGAGATTCAATATTTATACGTATACAAAACTAAACTACCGGATTGGAATAATTGGGATTCAGAAAATTGTTATTTAGGTTATGAGGTACAACTTAAGTCAAGTTCGGAGAAGAAGGATCTAGAATCTGTTTTTTCTTTCGTAAAGGATTCTTCCTTTTTAAGACTTATTCCTCCAAATTCTTCGGAAGAAATATTTCATACGATCTCAAATGAAATCCCTTGTGAAAAAGAAGAATATTTTAAGGCACTGGAATTACAAGGACTTCGGTTCCAAACCCCAACTCCAGCCTATTCATCCGGAATTTCTAAAGAACAAACTTCTCCCAAGAAATCCGAAGCTGAAAAAGTACAAACGACTCAAATTGTTCCAAAACTTATCCGAATAGATTCCGCAAAGGTGGATCAACTTGTAAACCTTGTGGGAGAGTTGATCATTTCGGAAGCAAGCCTAGGTCGCTTACTTGTAGATAAGGAAGATTCAGACTTAAACGAATCTGCTGAAGTATTATCCAGACTTGTTGGAGAGATCAGAGAGACTGCAATGGCACTTAGAATGGTGCCTATAGGAGAACTTTTCGAAAAGTATAGAAGAACAGTAAGAGATATTTCCTTAGAACTTGGAAAGGAAGTGGACTTCGAAATATTGGGCGGGGAAACAGAATTAGATCGTTCAGTGATCGAAAAAATAAACGATCCTATCGTTCATATCTTAAGAAATGCGCTAGATCATGGAATAGAGCCCAGCCAAGAAAGAACAAATCTCGGAAAATCGCAAAGAGGTAAATTAAAAATACAAGCCTCTCATTCCACCGGCAGTATTTCGATTGAGATCTCTGATGATGGAAAAGGCATCAATCATGAAAAGATCAGGCAGAAGGCGATCGAAAAAGGTCTGATAGATCCTGCCCAAGTATTAAACGAACAAGAAATTTTTAATCTAATTTTCCAACCGGGATTTTCAACTGCGGAGTCAGTTACAAGCCTTTCAGGTAGAGGTGTTGGAATGGATGTCGTACTTCGCAATATAGAATCTCTTAGAGGTTCAGTGAATGTACAATCTGAATTTGGGAAAGGTTCCGTATTCTCTATCCGACTTCCTCTTACACTCGCGATCATAGATGGATTCTTAGTTAGATCCTGTGATTCTTACTTCGTAGTGCCTATGGATTGGGTAAGAGAGACAATGGAGTCGGAACTACAACTTCTACCCGAAGAAATAGCAGGTTCTATAAATCTAAGAGGAGAAGTTTTACCAATTCTGCACTTAGGAAGATTTTTAGGTCTGCCCGATCCGGATGAAGGAAGGAAGAATGTCCTCGTCTTAGAACATGACGGTAGAAATTTCGGGATTTTGGTAAATGATCTATTAGGAGAGATCCAATCGGTAATCAAACCTTTGAATGAAATTTTCAAAGGGATACAATGTATCAGCGGGACCTCCGTTTTAGGTACAGGAAAGATCGCGTTCATTCTGGACGTGCCTGGTCTTCATTCCCTATTAAAGATCCAAAGAACTAATTTAAGAGATAGGACACTCGCACGTTGAGTGACTCGATAATAAAGGAAATAATTAATTTATAGTATAGGTAAATCGTATGGGACAGGGTAAATTAAAATTAAGCGTAATTGTTTGGTCGTTATTGTTAGGAATAGTTCTGACATTCGGCTCAGCCGGCTGGAGTTATTTGTATGATCACGGATTCGAGACCGGATCTTCGGATAAAAATTTAGTCTCTTCCGATACAATATATTCGGAATTAAAGGATTATGAATCCGGGCTGTATTCTTTATTTCTACCCGGCCAAAGTAAAGAATCCATTTCTTCTAAATTAGAAGATCTGAAAACGATCCAAAACGAGATTTCATCAAATCTGAAAGAATTTTCTTCCGGTTTAAAAAATCCGGAAGATATACAACAATTCCAAAAAGATCTGGATTCTCTCCAAGAAAGTATCCTAGCCGCAAAAGGTATTTTGGGGATCCAGGCCAAGGATACGAGAGAGAATTTTCTAAATCAAGTTTCCGAGAACTCTCTACCTAAATTAGAAAAATTAAAATCCGACTGGAATAGATCCAGATCTTCACTTTCTATTCCTGTCCAGAAAGAAGTCCCAGTATATTATCATTTTCTGTTCGCTATATTTGGGACCCTTCTCTTACCTGCTCTTGTTATTTATCTAAAACCTTTCTCTTCCGGAAGTATTGTAAATACCGGTAGTTCTGATTCGGAAGAATTTATTCGGATCAAAACCGCTTTGGACAATGTGACTACGAATATCATGATGGCTGACCAAAATTTAAAGGTCACGTACATGAACAAGTCCATCCGTAAGATGTTTGGGAACGCGGAAGAGGATATTAAAAAACAACTTAGTCAATTCAGAATGGAATCTTTGATGGGCTCTAATATTGATAGTTATCATAAAAATCCTGCTCACCAAAGAGGTATCCTAAAAGAACTGAACCAAACATTCCGCTCTAATATTGAAATTGGCGGCAGAAGTTTTGATCTGATTGCTAATCCGATTTTAACGGAATCGGGTGACAGACTCGGAGCTGTAGTAGAATGGGCAGACGTAACCGAGCAAAAGAAAATGTTGGAGGTCCGACGCCAAGAGAACGAGGAGCTTACTCGTATCAAAGTTGCTTTGGATAATACCAGTACAAATATCATGATCGCTGATACTCATTTGAATATCAAATATATGAACAAAGCGATCGTGAAGATGTTTGAAATAGGTGAATCCGATATTAGAAAACAACTCACTAATTTCCATTTAAATAAATTGCTTGGGTCGAATATTGATTCTTATCACAAAAATCCTGCCCACCAAAGAGGAATACTCGGTTCTTTTACGAACACTTTTAAATCTAGTATTGAAATCGGAGGAAGAACATTCGATTTGATCGCAAATCCAATCCTTACAGACAACGGGGACAGATTGGGCGCGGTTGTAGAATGGTCCGATGTGACAGAGCAGAAAAAAGTCGCGGAAGCTCGCAAACTAGAGAATGACGAGCTCACACGTATCAAGGTGGCATTAGACAATACTTCAACTAACGTAATGATTGCTGATAACGATTTTAACATTAAGTATATGAATAAAGCCGTATATAAGATGTTCCAAAACAGCGAAGGAGATATTAGGAAACAATTGGCTTCTTTCAATCTACAAAGTTTGCTTGGAACCAATATTGATACCTTCCATAAAAATCCCGCCCACCAAAGAAATTTGGTAGGTAATCTGAATTCAACCTACGAGTCTTCGATCGTGATCAGTGGAAGAACATTTAATCTGATCGCGAACCCTATCTTGAGTTCTGACGGACAAAGGTTAGGAGCGGTTGTGGAATGGTCCGATGTAACTGCTGAACTTGCGGTTCAAAAAGAGATCGAAGAGATTGTAGGTGCCGCAGCAAAAGGAGATTTCAAAACTCGCGTAAGATTGGAAGGAAAAGACGGCTTCTTTAGAAGTTTAGGAGAAGGTATTAACTCATTCTTACAAGTCAGTGAAACCGGATTAAACGAAGTAGTAGACGCCCTAGAAAGGTTAGCGAACGGGGATCTTACTTCTAAAATTGAGAATGAATACTTCGGGACATTCGGAAAACTGAAAGAGTATGGAAATACAACGGTAGATAAACTGAACGAGATCATGGGTGATATAGTAATGAAAGCAGGAAGCCTCGTCGGCTCTGCTGGAGAAGTTTCTTCCACCGCTAATTCGCTTAGTCAGGGTGCCTCAGAACAAGCTGCTTCCGTAGAACAAACTACTTCTTCATTGGAAGAAATGACTGCTTCCATTGATCAAAACGCTAGTAATTCCAAGCAGACGGAACAAATAGCAAGTCAATCTTCTAAGGATGCGGAAGATGGTGGTAAGTCTGTGACCGAGACTGTGTCAGCGATGAAACAAATCGCAGAAAAAATTTCAATCATAGAAGATATTGCGTACCAAACGAATCTACTCGCCTTAAACGCCGCGATCGAAGCCGCAAGAGCGGGAGAACATGGAAGAGGATTCGCAGTAGTAGCTTCTGAGGTTAGAAAGTTAGCAGAAAGAAGCCAAAAATCCGCTAATGAGATCTCGGGTCTTGCCGTATCCTCCGTTGCAATCGCAGAAAAAGCAGGAAAACTCATTAATGAGATTGTTCCGAATATTAGAAAAACTGCAGATTTGGTGCAGGAAATTACGGCTTCCAGTGAAGAACAGGCATCCGGTGTAGTTGAGATCAATAAAGCAATGGGACAGTTAGATCAGGTTTCTCAACAAAATGCTTCTGCTTCCGAAGAGTTAGCTGCGATCGCTGAAGAGATGAATAGCCAAGCCGAATCTCTAAGAGAATCAGTGCTATTCTTCAGATTGAGCAAAGAATCTCAGGGAAGAGAAACTACCGGGAACGGATCCAAAAGTTTAGCGGCTGTACGGACTGTAAGTATTCCAGACAAACCTAAGTTTGAAAAATACTGAGGTTTATACATGAGCACTTTCGAAGACAACCAGTATTTGACCTTTAAGATCGGAGAGGAGACTTTCGGAATAGGACTTCTGAATGTAAAAGAGATCTTAGAATACACTCATGTAACTACTGTCCCAATGATGCCTTCTTTTATTCCGGGGGTAATCAATCTAAGAGGGAATGTGGTCCCGGTCTTGGATGTATGCGATAAGTTTTTCAGAAAGAAACATTCTCCTGATAAAAGAACATGTATCGTGATAGTAGAAGTTCCCGAATCAGTAAACGGTGCCAGGATGGATATCGGTCTCATCGTAGAATCCGTATACGAAGTATTAGGTATACCTTCTTCTGAAATTGAACCTCCTCCTACATTCGGCTCCAGGATACGTGTGGATTTTTTGGCAGGTATGGCAAGGCAAGCGAGCGGATTTATTCTTTTGCTCAATCTTCTTCGTTTATTGACTGTAGAAGAATTGACCGCTTTAGAAGAAACCAAAGAAGAAGCGGTTAATGCAGTCTCCGCCGGTTAAGAATGGAACCCGAAATCGTTAAGGATATTTTTCTCCAACCTGGAGGTTTCTATTGGGGTGAAAATGGTACAAGGATCCGCACATTATTAGGCTCTTGTGTTGCATTATGTTTTTGGCATCCTTATTCCAAGGTAGGAGGAATGGCTCATATCATGCTGCCTAAACGGCCTTCTCATATTCCGGAACCTCATCCGAAGTATGCAGATGATGCATTGGAATCTTTTCTAAAACACTTCCAAAAATTGGGAGAAAGACCTGGCAGATTCGTATGCAAAATTTTCGGCGGTGCGTCCATGTTTTCTCCGGAAGAAGATAAACTGGAAGAAGTGAAAAAGATCGTAGAGATAGGTGAAAAAAACGTCGAATCCGTTCTTGATCTAGTTCGTAAGGCGAATATAGACCTAACAGCTTCCAATACCGGAGGTAAATCCCATCGAAAAATATATTTCTCTCTTTGGGACGGGGAAGTGTATATGGAAAACCCTAAAAATTAGTATAACATGATATACGTATATATTATAGACGATTCTGCAGTAGTCAGATCCGTACTAAAACAAGTTCTGGAAATGAATTCCGATATCAAGGTGATCGGATCATCTCCTGATCCAGTTTTTGCATTAGAAAAATTAGGAAAGTCTGAACGATGGCCTGATGTAATCGTTCTGGATATAGAAATGCCAAGAATGGACGGGATCAGCTTTTTGAAAAAGATCATGCATACTCACCCTACTCCGGTTTTAATTTGTTCCTCTCTCGCGGAAGAATCTTCTGAAACGGCTTGGGTGGCATTAAAAGAAGGAGCAGTAGGAATTGTAACTAAGCCGAAGATAGGCTTGAAAGATTTTTTAGAAGATTCGGCGGTTTATTTAGGAGAATGTATTCGTTCTGCATCCATTTCTAAATTGAAACATCAAATTTCTGCTCCTTCTCCCAAAACAAACGGACTTGATTTTACAAAAATTGCAACTACTGATCGGATCATAGCCATCGGGACCTCTACCGGCGGAACGATTGCATTGGAAGACATACTTACATCCCTTCCCGCAAATAGCCCTGGTATTGTGATCGTACAACATATGCCTGAAAAATTTACGGAAGCATTTGCAAATCGTTTAGATAAGATATGTAAGATCACCGTAAAGGAAGCAAAAGACGGGGATCGGATCCAAGAAGGGATCGCGCTCATCGCTCCCGGTAATAAACATATGGAAGTGGTAGGGAGTGGAGCTCAATTTATAGTAAGGATCACCGACGGACCACTCGTAAATCGTCATAGACCTTCCGTGGATGTATTATTTCATTCCGTTGCAAAACATGTGGGACGGAATGCAAAAGCCTTTTTACTTACAGGAATGGGATCCGATGGAGCAGCAGGACTTTTAGAGATCCGACAAGCAGGCGGAAGAACAATCGCTCAAGATGAGGCAAGTTCTGTCGTATTTGGAATGCCGAGAGAAGCGATAGAGAGAGGGGCTGCGGAAAAAATACTTTCCTTAGTAGATGTTCCTTCCGAGATTCTCGCCGGTTAAATCACCAACGAGAATCTTTGAAGTTTAACTTAAAGTAGAGAGAAAGTTACCTTATTCTTTCTATCCTGTATCTCTTCCGGAGTTTCGATCTTAACGACCTCGTCCGGAACGATCTTGAAGATAGTTTGTCCTTTTTGAATGATCTTTCCATCACTGTCTTGTAATACTACATTCTTGATAGTTCCGGAGAATGGAGCAGTGATCTTATTGAACATCTTCATTACTTCTACGATGAATAAAGGTTGGCCAGCTTTGAAATGTTCCCCTTCTTGCACCATTGGAGGAAGATCAGGAGCTTCTTTGGAATAGAACATTCCACCCATTGGAGAAACAATCTCGTCTGAACTTGCTTTAGGAGCAGGTGCCAAAAATTTGATGAACGCGTCTCTTGTATCCGCCTTCTTAAATTCTTCAGGGATTACCGGCTCTAAGTTTTCATCCACGCCTAATTTATAGAAACCGGATTTATTCCCAAGGTTTGGAATAATTTTAAGTAATTCTAATCCGATTTGGAATCCTTTGTGAGAGGAAATCGCATTTGTCCAAACCGAAGTTTCTACACCAGCAGGAGCCTTACCTGCAAATACTGAGTCCCAGTCTGCAGAATCCGCTTTTTTGCCGGTTAGTTTTTCTAGTTCTTTATAAAATGCTAATGCAGATTGTAAAACTTGTTGGTCATGGTCCCAGATCTGTTCGGAAGGAGATTGGTGTAATTCACCTTCCATATGCAGATAATAGTAAAGATCGGAAAGAATATGGATTGGATTTCGGACCCAAACCACCTGATCCTTTTCGATTTTCCAGGAAACATTCTCATGATAACCTAAAAATCCCGCTAAAACGTGAGCATCTGCAAGTAATTCACCAAGAGGTCTTGTGATAAGAGTTAATTTGCGAGAAAGAATCTTCTTCCCTTCTGCAGGAGCGTTAGAAAGAGTTTTTGTCCAAGCAACTTCCAGATCTATATCCTTGCCTAAACTTTCCAAAGCACCCACTGCTGCTAGGTAAGAGATCATAAATGCTGTAGAAGGTTTGAATAAAGGATCTTTTCCTAAAATCCAATGGATCAGACCGTAATGAACAAGCAAATTGGTCTGTAGATCCTGACCTCTAAGCTCAGTCTTTCTGAGTATGTTTCCTAATTTACGAAGATTATCTTCTCTGCTAGTTCCATAAGTAATCAAAAGAGCAATGTTAGAGTCGTAAGCACCAGCTACTTTATAATGTACGAATAAACCAGTATCAGGGTTTCTAACTGAAATTCCTTGATCATCTCTGATCTCTTCCGGTAAAGGTTTGGACCAGCCTAAAATGACCCCGCCTGCGTGAGGTTGGATCGCTTTATTTGTAGCATTGATACGAACTTCTGCGCCGGAAATATTTCTGACTACACGTTCTGGTTTAGGCAGTCTTTTTCCATGAAGGGCAAGAAGTGCCATTGCCTCGATCAAGCTATCCACGATAAAAAATTCGGATTTGTTCTCAGGATTGATGAACTTCAAAGAGTATACCATCTCTGTAACTCTATGTTCCACCTGGATCCTTGTGTTCATCTCCATAAAGAAGTGGTTGGTCCCTTCTACAATTAACTCGAAAGTGGAAACACTATTGAGTGCGACTGCTTCTCCGAATCTTTCGGATTGCTCTTCCATTTCTTTCAGGACCTGAAGATCCGCTTTCATGATCTCCGCTTTTTTAGGAGATGTTTTTTCCAGAACAGCAATCTCGTTTTGTAGAAGCTCTTGAGTAAGAGAGATTTCCAGAAGTTTTTGTTCGTGCATCTGAACGGAACAGTCCCTTCCGCCTAAAGCCAAACACCATTCTCCGTTACCGATCAACTGGATCTCATTGTGTCTGGTTTTTTCGATGTTTAATTCTATCAAAAAGTTTCTGTTAGAACCTGGAGCTGTTACTTTAGATTCTGATAATATTTCTTGAACTGCAGTTTTTACTTCTTCCGGTTTGGAAACTACCCTTTGGCCTTTTCCACCACCACCGCCCACGTATTTGAAACGAATACGATTGCTTGGGTATTTTTTCCAGATCTCTGCAGTTTCAATTTCTGCCTGAGCTTGTAATTCAGGAATAGTTACTAATTCTACGATCTTTTCGTAACCGGCATATAATAATGCCTCTGCGTTTTCTTCTATAGAGATGGAAGAATTATAAGTGTAGTTTAATCCTTTCTCTTTAGCCAGAGCAACTAACGCTTTTTCGTCTTTTGCTTTTTTAAGAAGACAAGTTGCAGATATCGTATCTACACCCGGGGTTACGGAAACGTTCAGTTTACGAGCAAGCTTTTTTGCCTCGTCTTTAGAACCCGCTTGGTGAGCCACATGAGAAGAAGGTCCCATGAATGTAATTCCGCTCTCTTCGATTGCCTCGATGAATTCGGAATCTTCTGCCATAAATCCGTAACCGGCAAAGATATGAGTGTATCCATTATCTTTTGCGATTTGGATGATTTGTTTGATCCTTGCAGCTTTTTCTTCCGCACCTGCTCCCATATAATCTGGAACTCTGTGGATATTAGAAGGAAACCTAAAATCTCTAAGCTCCGGAGCGAGTGCCATTGGATAAACGACCGAATCTTTTTCTGAAAGTAAGATACCGTATTCTCTGATCCCGATCTCGTCGAAAATTTCCATTGCCTCTTTTCGAACTGGTCCCCGGCAAACGATCAGACATTTGATCGTCTCTAAGGAGAAAGAATGGATCCAAGGAGAAGTAGATTCACGAAATGTAATGCGCCGATTTTGGTAGTCGATCATCTGTGTTTACTCGAATTCCCTTTGAGGTCCGGACATCGGTCCAGGTTTGTAGTGTCGGATTAAATAATCTAAATTTTTGAATAGGATGTTTCTGGTGGTTCCCGGAAGAACAATCCTGGAAACAGATCCTAAAGATAATGCTTCTTTAGGGTTCATCAGTTCTTTCTCGTATTTTTGAGAGAGAAGTTGAAGTTTTTTATCCCTGGTCGCAGCGGCATCTTTTTCAGATGCACCATTTTTTAGATTTTCCTTATATTCTTTTTGGATGGCAGTGATCTCGTCTTTGTAAACGTAATCCTTACCTGCAGGTCCCATTACTGCAATCCTTGCAGTAGGAAGTGCAAATACCATGTCCGCGCCCGTATGGTAAGAGTTAAAACTTGCGTAAGCTCCACCGAATGCGTTTCTGATGATAAGAGTTAATCTTGGAGTGCGGATATCGATGATCGAATCTAAAAGTTTTCTTCCTTCTAAAACGATACCGTTTTGTTCCTGCTCTTTTCCTGGTAAAAATCCTGTGGTATCTTCTAAGAATACTAAAGGAATATTATACACGTTACAGAAGCGGATAAATCTTGTACCTTTTCTTGCCGCACCGATATCTATCTGACCGGAAGAAACTGCTGAGTTATTCGCTACGAAACCAACCACATGTCCACCCAATCTACCGAATGCGGTGACTAAGTTTCTAGATCTTTGAGGTTGGATCTCGAAATACTGTCCATGATCACAAATATTCTGAATATATAATGTGATATCGAATGGAGTATTCATCCCTGTTGGAGAATTGAATGTCTTTTTGAATAAGATCTCTTCTTCATAAATAAATCTGTCAGTAGGATCAGAAGTCGGATGGAAAGGTGCAGCACTTGAACTATTATCAGGAAGATAAGATAGAAGTCTGAGTGCCGTTCTTAAAGCTCCTAACTCGTCATTAGTGACTAAATCAACTACTCCGCTTTGTCCGTGGACTTTTGGTCCTCCCAGATCATCAGCGCTGATGTCTTCACCTAAAACCGATTTAACAACTCCAGGTCCCGTCAGACCAAAGAATGTATTCTCCGGTTGGATCATGAAGGAACCTTGTCTTGGAAGATAAGCTCCACCACCCGCGTTAAATCCAAACATTAACATTAAGCTTGGAACAACACCGCTGATCTTTCTGAGCGCAGTGAATGCTTCGGAATATCCGTCCAGACCACCCACTCCAGCAGGAACATATGCACCTGCTGAGTCGTTCATTCCGATTAGAGGAATACCATGTTCACCCGCCATGTATATGAGTCTTGCGAGTTTGTTTCCGTTAGTAGCGTCCATGGACCCAGCTCTGAGAGTGAAGTCATGTCCGTAGATTGCTACGTCCCTTCCGTTGATATTTAAAATACCTGTGATTAAGGAAGCCCCATCTAAATTTTTTCCCCAGTTTTGGTAGAGAATATTGGGTTCTGAATTGGTAAGGACTTTGATCCTTTCCCAAACAGTCATTCTTCCTTTAGAATGTTGTACTAGGATCCGATCCGTTCCACCTCCTTGCAGAGGTTTCTCCAATAACTCTTTGCCCATTGCATTGGCATCGTCGTAAATACTGGAAACGGGTTGGGATTCCGATGGATCAGAAGATTGAAACGGATTATTTATAGAGTACGCTTGTTCCGACATACGGTACACAGTTTTTAAAGAAAGGCCAGGGAGGAAAGCCAAAAACCGCGGTTCGGTAGAAGGATTTATTGGAGGCTAGAATCTACCGTATCGTAAATTTTAAAAAGTGAATCCATATCAATGATCTCGAAAACCTTACGAACTGCCGGTCTTAAAGCCGCAAGTTTGAGTTGGATCTCTCTTTCCTTACAAACTCTTAAGGAACCAACGATGACTCTTAAACCTGCGGAAGAAACGAACTCCACATTGGACATATCTAAGACGATATTGGGCTCTGTGGCTTTACGGATATGATCCATGAACGCCTGTTCGATCCTATGGGTATTATGAACGTCCATATTCCCGATAAGGTGGATCACTCTAGAGTTCCCTTTTATTTCTACCGTCAGTTCCATTTTGCCCTCATAGTTCAGCGGAAAAATTTCTGGAGGGTGAGTATGTTTCTTCCCTCTTCCATTTTATAATCCACCACATCCATTAATGTCTCTATCAGATACACACCGAATCCGCCTTTTCTTTTTCCGGTGAGGTTTTCCTCTATGGACGGGTCTTTCACATTCGTTCTGTCGAATCCTTTTCCGGAATCAGTCAGGACGATCGTGATAGAATCTTCAGTGAACCTAATTTTACAATCGAATTTCGGATTTCTGAGCAGAGTATCCTTATAACCGTGCATTACGATATTCGTAGCCGCCTCATCCCCCGCCAAAAGAATATCGTCTCTTAAAAAATCAGGCAAATTCCTAACTTTGATCGCATCATAAATAAATTCTCGGAAGATAGGGATTTGACCGGTATTCGCGTCGAAAGTCCTGAAAAATTGGAAATCATTATTGTACTTCAATAGAAGCACAGTGAAATCGTCGAAAGGTTCTTTTCCGGAGGAGAAGGAACGAATTGTGGCGTATAATTCTTCTACAATTTTTTGGGCGGGAAGATGTCTTCTGGATTGGATCTCTTCGATCATTCTTTCCAGACCGAATTCGTTTCCTTGGGCGTCTTTTTCTTCTACCGCTCCGTCCGTATAGAGAACAAAAATATCTCCCGGCTTGACCGTAAAATTTCCACCCTTGTATTTTGCAGTCGGGATCACACCTAAAGGAGGTCCTTGTCCTTTTAATAATTCGTAAGAACCATCTTCTTTGATCCAGACCTGATCATTATGACCTGCGGATGCATATTCTATCGTAAACATAGAAGGATTATAATGAATGAAAAATGCAGTAACGAACATTCCGAAATGAGAATCTTCGAAAATTAACTCATTTCCTTGTCTTAAAATTTCTTCCGGACTTAGATCATGATTTCTAGCAAGAGTTCTTATGATAGAAGAGCTCATCGCCATAAAAAGAGCCGCAGGCAAACTTTTTCCGGAAACATCTGCGATTAGAAATGAATACTGACCATCACTGTATTGGTAATAATCATAAAAATCTCCGGACACATCTTTTGCCGGAACAGAAAGGATACCTAGATCAAAATTGGAATGAAATACTTTTTCGGAAGGAAGAATATTCTGTTGGATCTTCCGGGTAATTTCCATTTCTTGTTGGATCGCTTTTTTCTCCAACATCTCATTTCTCAAACGGAAAGCTTCAAATCCCTTTGTAAACTGGGAAGCCATGGTCTGTAATAATCGGAAATCCGAATCCTGATAAGAAAGTTTATCCTTTCTATCTGCAACAGTCAAGGCCCCGTAAGGTTCTCCACTGGACAAGAATAACGGAACAATAATATAAGAACCTTTTAGGTATCTTCTGTCCAACTCATGAGGGAACGGTTGGTCCAAAATATCCCTTTTTAAGACAGGAAGACCTTCTTTTATACTAGATAAGACCTGAGTCCCGGAAATTTCCTCTTCTAAAACCCTATCTATCTTTTCCGATTTTCCGTCATAATAGGCGCAGTTGATAAAATTTTCTTTAGAAAGACTGTATAAGAAAATGCCTGCAACACTCGCATCCAACTCTCTGATAATCAATCGGATGGATTTTCGGACCAAACCTAACCTGTTTGTAGAAAGACTAACCGCTTGGGATAGATCGAATAAGGACTCTAACTCTGAGACTTTTTTACGAAGATCCTTGTTTGCGTTCTCTAAGTTTTGAAGAAGCCCTGTCTTTTGGATGGCTAACGCAGAAGTTCCTGAAAAGCTTAGGAAAAGTTCAAGATCTTCTCCTGTAAACTTTTCTCTATCTACAGTATTGATCGCTTCAATTACACCGATAACTTCGTCGTTTGCAACTAAAGGAGCAGCCATAATATTTCGAGTAGTGAATTGAGAGGCCTTATCCACTTCTTTATAAACCCGATCATCATTTTGGGCATCATTGATGATCATAGGTTTACGTTCTCGGACAACTAATCCTGCCACACCTTTTCCGACAGGAACCTGCATCTTAGTAACAGCTTCACTTTTTTCGCCAAGAACCGTATGGAAGTATAGATATTCCTTGGATTCATCCAAAAGAAGAACACTACATGCTTCCGTTCTAAATACGGTCTTAGAAGAAAGCATGATTGCTTCTAATAACTGAGAAAGATCTAAAGAAGAATTAATAAGTCCGGAAACACGGATCACTTCAGTAAGCAAAAAGTCGAAACGTTCCGATTGTCTTTTTGCCTGCGCAGCTTCTAATACTAACTGAGTGGTAGCGAGTAAAGAAAGAGTTACTAAGGAAGCATCCCCGGATACATGAGATTCTTTTAATAATCTCCCGACTGTTTTGCAGGTGGTACGAAGAAGTTCAAAATCAGTTTTAGAAAAACGATCTGCAGTCGTCTTACCTTGCAAAACTAAAACCGCATAACTTGCTCGATTTGCTTTTAAACTAGAATCCAGATCATCCACTTTTAATCGAACTACTAAAAGTGGATAACTGCTAGGTGATTTTGCCCAAGGAGGTGTTTTACCTCTTTCTAAAAGTAGATCTTTTCCGGATTGTGAGAATGCCCAGTGAGCAGCTTCGATCAGTTCTTTTTCATTACGACCCGAGATTTGTCGTATATTTGCGGACTCTGTTGTGGAAAATATGCCGCCTAGATCTGCATGAGTGAGTGCAATCGCCTCTCTCAGAAAACTATCAAAGATAGAGGAGACCCCTAAACCTTCTTCTAGAAAGAAGGAACCGTCACTTCGACTTCTAAGTAGGGTCTCCTGTTTTTTTATCTGGGTCAAGGTCGGAAAATTAGGATTGGAATTTAAGGGATTCTTCCCTTAATCTTTTATTAGCGTGTTCAAGTTCTTTGATACGATTCATTGCGGAAATTAATTCGTCTCTGGATAAGTTAGTTACGATTGAAGTTGCGTCGAAAGCTTCTTTAACATCTTTTAATTCTTGTCCGGAGTATTGAATGATTGTTTCGTACATACGAATGATCTCATCCGCATTTTCCAACTCCTGCTCGTTCAATCTCAAAACTTTTTCATAACCTTTGATGATATCGTTTTGGATTTTTATTTTTTTCTGTAGTTCCTCGACGGAATCGCTCATCCGATTGCTCCTAATAATATCTATTGACAGCATGCCCAAGGAGACCAATTTGGAATCGAAGGGGATGTAGCTCAGTTGGGAGAGCATTTGAATGGCATTCAAAAGGTCGGGGGTTCGATTCCCCTCGTCTCCACCACTCTCAGCCGAACCTAATAGATAGTTTCCTTTCCTAATCACTGTCAAGACTAATGCGAGAGAATCATTGGACTTTTACCAGCCGGGGAAATCCCAAAAAAGACGAGGTGCTTTGGCTCCGGGACCCCTTACATTCTTTCGACCGATCCTTTAGCCCGGAACTTTCTTCCGAATATTATCTAACCGTGGCAGAAGGTCCTGAAAAATTCTCAGGATTTTCAAATATCGAAATCCTGGATTTTCTTCAGAAAAGAAAGAAGAAACAAATTCTAATTGCGGAAGGATTTTCAGCGAGACTGATCTGGCCACTTCTGACCCAACCTAACGACAAAATACTTTCTGCATTTCTGATTTTCCCTAACCCTTTGCCTGTGTCCGGATATTCTGCTTCACTTTTGGAAAAAACGGATTGGTTTTTACGGAATTTAACCCAAATCCCTAAGTTCTTTTTTGACCCATTCGGTTTAGAAAAGCTTTGGAACGGATTGGAAAAGGAAGATCTATACTCCCAACAGGCGAAATGTGCTGTTGGTATCCTTCTTCCTAGAACAGTTGGACCCTTGGAAACCCAAGCGGAAATATTACAAAACATTTCCGTCGGAACTTCGGTATTTAGATGGGAAGCTCAAAATCCAAGATTTTCAGAACCGACCACTGGAATGCTGTCTAAAATCCTAGAACCATTCTTAAAATCTGGTGGGCAAAAACCGGTGAAGGATAGCTCTAGGACAAGGTTCTGAAAAATGTCAGTACGTAAAATTCTCAAAATCGGCGATCCACTTCTAAGAAAGACCAGCGACGATGTTCATCCGGACGAGCTGGGGACCAAAGAGTTCAAAAAGTTGATCCGGGACATGTTCGATACAATGAGACATGCAGATGGAGTTGGCCTTGCGGCTCCTCAGATCGGTATCATGAAGAAGATCGTGGTAGTAGGTTCCGATCCCGAAGATGACAGTCCCTCCAGAGTTCCGGAAAGGATACTGATCAATCCAGTTATCAAACCAATTACTGAATCAGTAGACGGTAACTGGGAAGGTTGTCTTTCCGTTCCCGGCATGAGAGGTTATGTAGAAAGACCTAATAAGATCCAAATGAGTTGGATGGATGAAAAAGGAAGTACCCACGACGAAACCATCGAGGGATATTCCGCAATCGTATACCAACATGAATGCGATCACCTACACGGAGTTTTGTACGTAGATAGATTAAAGAGTACAAAAATGTTCGGGTTCAATGACTCCATGGAACTAAGCGGTCCTATCCTGGACTAAAAAACTTCTCCCCTAACCTTTAAGCAGAATACACCTATGAAAAGTATCATCGAATATTTCCTCTCGAAAAGTATCTTCGTAAATTTACTCACTGTTCTAATCATTCTTGCAGGAAGTTTTCTTGCAGTTAAGATGAACAGAGAAGCCTTCCCGAATATCAACTTCGATATAGTTTCTATCTCCACTTTATATCTGGGTGCTTCTCCCCAAGAGGTAGAAAAGTTAGTCACTAACCCACTTGAAAAAGCGATCAAAGAAGTAGATGGGATCAAAGAATATAGATCCGCTTCTATCGAAGGTAGATCCGGAATAGTAATCACTTTAGATCCTGACACGAAGGATACCCAAAAGGTGGTGGATGATATTAAATCCGCCATAGACAGGGTAGAAGATCTTCCAGAAGAAGTCGAAGATCCAATTGTAACAGAGATCACAACCGCAAGGACTCCGGTGATCGAGGTTTCTATCACATTAAAGGATGATGATGGATCAGTAGAGGCAGAGAAAAAGTTACGTGCTCAGGCAAAAATAGTAGAGCAAGCACTTTTGGATATTTCAGGAGTTGCTAAGGTTTCTCGTAGAGGTTGGAGAGAGACCGAGATGCAAGTGGATATTCTTCCGAATAGTTTATTCGGTTTTTATCTCACAGGCCAAGATGTAATAGGTGCATTAAGGAATCGTAACGTAAACGTTCCCGGTGGAAATATCACCGGTCTGGATAAGGAGATTATCCTTAGGACCATCGGAGAATTTGATACCCCTGAAGAGATCTCCAAAGTACATGTTAGAGGAAATGAGATCGGAAATGCGATCCGTATCCAGGATATTGCAAGAGTTACAGAAGGTTTAAGAGAAGCCGATTATATTGAAAATGTAAACGGAACTAAAACCGTTGCTCTTACCGTTCTAAAAAGACAAAGTGCAGATGCCATCAAGGTAGTGGACAATGTAAAGTCCACTGTAGAAAAATTCCGTAAGGGATCTCCTGAATTCCAATACGCATTCGTAAATGATCTTTCTAAGTATATCCGACGTAGGTTAAACGTATTAATCTCAAACGCAGCATTCGGGATGATCTTAGTTACCGGATCTCTATTCTTCTTTTTAGGATGGAGAGTAGCCCTTATGACGGCACTCGGAATACCGGTTTCTTTCGGGGCTACATTCTTCATTATGGATCAATTTGGTCTGACCTTAAATTTGATCTCAATGTTTGGACTAGTCTTGGTCGTAGGTATCCTGGTGGATGATGCGATCATTATATGCGAGAACGTATATAGATATATAGAAGAAGGACTTCCACCTTACGAGGCTACTCTAAAAGGAACCTTAGAAGTGGTTTCTCCAGTGACTGCGACTGTTACTACAACAATTGCTGCATTCGCTCCCCTACTATTCATGCCGGGAATTTTCGGTAAGTTCGTATTTAGTATTCCACTTGTTGTGATCATAGCACTTTGCGCCTCGCTCGCGGAAGCATTCTTTATTCTTCCAAACCACTTATACGATATCAATAAGGGTGGAGTAAAAGCAGGCGAGATCAAAGAAGAATCAGGATGGTTCTCTAAATTCAGAAATACCAAATATGTTCCTGCACTTCGATTTGCATTGAACAATCCTTGGAAAATGACAATCGGGATTGTTGCCTTATTAATCGCGAGTTTTATCATACAGTTTCTATTCTCCAAATTTAAATTATTCCCAGGTTCTGTAGATCAATTCTACGTAAAGGTTACTGCGAAAACCGGTGCCAGCTTAAATGAAACCTATCGTTATTTAGAGGTGATCGAAAAAGAGATCGCAAAAGTTCCTCAAGAAGATCTGGAGAATTATGCGACTCGAGTGGGGATCATCCAAGCCAATCCGAATGATCCTTTCACCAAAAGAGGAAAACATTACGGAATGGTAATGGCTTATTTAACTGCGGAAGAGAATCGTAAAAAATGCCACAAAACGGACGATATCATACAAAAACTCAGGAGAAAAACTCTTTGGTTACTCAATGAAACTTCTCGCAAAATTGAAGAAGAGAAGATCCAGAAAGAGGCGGAAGTAACCAAAAATCCTTGTGATATTCCTGAGCCTACGGTGATCCCGGAAGAATTCGAATCTCTTAGAGGAAAACTAATCGCTTTAGAATATGAAAAAGTATCCGGAGGACCTCCAGTAGGAAAACCGGTAGCGATCGAGATAAGAGGAGATAATTACGATACTCTTCTTAAAATTGCGGCAGAATACAAAGGTGTATTAGAAAGAGTAAGAGGAGTCACTGATATCGCAGATGACTTCAACGAAGGAAAAGATGAGGTTCGGATCCGAGTAAGCGAATCACTTGCATCCACTGCCGGGGTTTCCGTATTCAGAGTTGCCCAAGCAATCAATACCGCTTTCCAAGGAACTGTTGCTACAAAGATCAAAAGAACGGACGAAGAAGTAGAAGTAAAAGTACGCTTTCCGGAATCCTATAGAAAGTCTGTGGATAGTTTGAATCATGTATATGTTTCAAATTCTATCGGAAAAATGATCCCAGTTTCCCGCTTGGTAACTATGCAAAGACTTCCGGGTGTTTCCAATATCAATCACTTGGATGGAAAAAGACTGATCACCGTCACTGCAAACTTAGCCGGCGGAAAACAAGCAAACTCAAGTGAAGCAAATGCGTTCGCGAAAAAAATAGCCGAAGAAGAAAAGATCATAGATAAATATCCGGGTTATATTGTCCGTTTCGGTGGAGAGAACAAGGATACGGAAGAATCTATGGGATCTTTAGGGTTTCTATTCTTAATGGCCCTACTCATCATGTACATCATCATCGCTTCCCAATTCGGATCCTTGATGCAACCTCTCGTGATAGGAAGTGCCATCCCCTTCTCCTTTATTGGAGTGATCTTAGCATTCGTAAGTCATGGAGAATCTTTCGGATTTTTAGCAATGCTTGGAATTGTAGGTCTTGCGGGAGTTGTAGTAAACGACTCTATCGTACTTGTGGACTTTGCGAATACCTTGCGTAGAGAAAATCCGAATAAGAATATTAAGGATATCCTGATAGATACAGGAAATTTAAGACTTAGAGCCGTGACCTTGACAACTGTAACCACGGTTTTAGGACTCTTGCCTACAGCATACGGTATCGGAGGTTATGATCCATTCTTAGTTCCGATGGCATTGGCATTCGGTTGGGGACTTGCATTTGCAAGTATCATCACACTTCTCATGGTGCCGGTCTTCTATCTTCACCTTTATAATTTCCAGAATTGGTTCTCATCGAAAAGGAAACAGTTTCAGGCATGGTTAGATCGGATTTTTGATAAGAAAAAAGGATCACATAGAGGAGCTGTCTACTTTCCAAGCCGAGAATTTTCCAGTGAGCCTGAACAGATTTCAACGAATAATAAAGGGAAAAAGAAGAAGTAAGATAAATACGAAGAGCGGGATTCGTCAATCCTGCTTTTCGTTCAATACTTCCGGAACAGTTGTAAATTTATAACCTTTGTTTAACATCGCCTGGATAAAATCAGGAAGAATATAGATCAATTTTTCGGATTGTCTAGGCGAACCTAAGTGCATCAAAATAATTGCACCGTTCATTCCATTTTTGTCGGCAGCTTCCCAGCGATACAAAAAGTCCAACATTTCTTCTTTGGTTTTATAATGAGGATTTTGTACTAGTTTTGTTTTTCCGGTCCCAGGATCTTTTTTGGTAATGTACTTTTTATATACGAAGTCAGGTACATCCAAAGAACCTACCGTATTATTACTCCAGAAAATATGATTTTCATAACCCTGGGTAGCATATACATCCAAAATGATCTGGTCTACTGCACCATAAGGTAATCTATAATATTTAGTAAGAGTAAGTCCTGTGATGGTCTTAAATTTATCCTCAACGGAAGTTAGCTCTTCCAGAAGAAGATTAAAATCCGGGATCTCATCAGCAACATAGCTAAGTAATGCTCTTTTTCTGAGAGAAGGTTCTTTTAAACTTCTAGGTAAATTGAAATGGCTCCAGGTATGATTTCCAAAAACTACTCTTCCATCTAATGCAGCTAATTTTTTGAGATAGACCAGGTTGGTTTTGGAGAATAAAGATCCTCCTTTTTTAGCTGGATTCTCATTGGAAACGAATAGGGTAACCTTAATCGGGAACCGCATCATAAATTCATAAAGTATTTGTAGATCTTCCCCGGTTCCTAAATCAAAAGTGAGAGAGATTTCCTTAAAATTAGGATTTCCCCTGCTTATATTTTTACCTGTTCCCGGTTTAGGAATGATTGCTTGTAGAGAACCTAAGTTCTTATTAACTTCTTCACTTAGATCGCCGTCAGGAACATCATCCAAAATCGATGACTTGAAACGAAGGACTTCCTCTTCTCTTTGTTGTTCTTCTAATCTTAAACTTGTAATGTCTTCGGAAAGAACGGAGATGACTTCATTTTGTTTTTGGACAGTGTTTTGGAGAGAATCCAATCTTCTTGCCAAAGCAAAAACAGTGGTGATGCTCAAAATCAGGAAAAAGAAAACGGAGGAACCGATCCGGATCTGACGAAATTTTTTTTCCAGGACTTCGGATTCTACTTCGTTGTCCTGGATTTCTTTGATCGTCTTGGAAAGTACTGTGGATTCTTCTTCGCTGAGCATGTTCTGATTTCGGTCAACTGACCAGACGGATGAATTTTCCTTTTTTGCCTTGGCGAATCAAGTATTCTGCGTTTTTATTCACAGTAAATTTTTCATCCGAAAGTTTCTCTTCGTCGACATAAATCCCCCCGGACTTGATTAACCTTCTCGCTTCGGAGGTAGAAGGAACGAATCCCAGTTTGGCGAGCACCCAGATCAGTTGAGGAGTTTCGGATTCTTGGAAAAATTCGGGACCTAATTTTGTTTCCGGAATATTCTCCGGGATAGCCCTTGCTTTCGGATTATGGACCTTATTCCATTCTTCAATCGCCTCCGAATTCGCATCGGAAGAAGAGAACTGGTCCATTATTAATTTCGCAAGTTCTGTTTTAACTTCTTTAGGATGTAATTCTCCGGATTGGATCCCTTTTTTGCGTTCTCCGACTGATTCCATAGGAAGATCCGTAAGCAATTCGAAATAATTCCACATCAGATCGTCTGAAATGGACATTAATTTTCCGAACATGTCTATCGGCTCTTCCGTAATTCCTACATAATTTCCGAGAGACTTGGACATTTTTTTGACCCCGTCCAGACCGACGAGAAGAGGAAGAGTGATCACACATTGTGCTTCTTTTCCGTATTCTCTTTGTAATTCTCTTCCTACTAGAAGATTGAATTTTTGGTCAGTTCCACCAAGTTCTACGTCCGCCTCCATTTCTACGGAGTCGTAACCTTGCACAAGTGGATAGAGAAACTCGATAAGAGAGATTGGTTGTCCGCCTTTATATCTTTTGCTGAAATCATCTCTCTCCAAGATCTGCGCTACGCTGTATTTGGAAGTGAGAACCAAAACATCCTCGAAATTCATCCCGGAACACCAACGGGAATTATAAACAATCTTGGTCTTTTCCTTATCCAAAACCTTGAAAACTTGGCTTTGGTAGGTTTCCGAGTTTTTCAGAACTTCTTCTTTAGAGAGTCTTTTTCTGGTTTCTGATTTTCCTGTAGGATCTCCGATCATAGCCGTAAAATCCCCTAAAAGGAAATTCACCTCATGCCCCAGATCCTGGAAATGCCTCAATTTTCTAAGTAAAACGAAATGCCCCAGATGAAGATCCGGAGCTGTAGGGTCGAAACCAGCTTTGATTTTTAAGGACTTTTTTTTGGTAAGTTTGGAGGTAAGTTCCTCTTCGCTGATGAGATCGACTGTCCCGCGTCGTATCAATTCGATTTGTTTTTTAGGTTCCATTTGGCTCTTTTATTGCAATTTCACCCACCGAAATCAGCCTGTAAAGCAGGAAGACCTTGTACATGCAAAAACACGATCGCAAAAGCCGGTTTGAAAAATTAAAAGAAGAACAATTCGACCTATTGATTTTGGGGGGTGGAGCCACCGGAGCCGGAGCAGCCCTGGACGCGAGCCTTCGAGGACTCAAAGTTGCACTTTTAGAAAAATCAGATTTTGCTTCCGGAACTTCTTCTCGTTCCACAAAACTAATACACGGTGGGGTTCGCTACCTCGCTCAATTCCATTTCAAACTGATACACGAGGCGCTCACCGAAAGACAAAGACTTTTGGAAAACGCGCCTCACCTGGTCAAACCACTTCCATTCATTCTTCCCACATACAAATTGTATGAAAAACCGTATTACAGTATTGGAATGACTATGTACGATATCCTGGCTTGGAAAGGAAATCTTCCTTCTCACAAAAGAGTTTCCAAGGAAGAAGTAGAAAAAGATTTTCCAGCTCTCCAAACCAAGGGCCTAACGGGCGGGATCTTATATTACGATTCTCAGTTCAATGACGCAAGACTGAATGTAAACCTGGCACGTGCTGCATCCAAAGAAGGCGCTTTGGTACTAAATCAAACCGAACTTCTATCTTTCCAGAAGAAGGACGGCAAAATTGTAGGTGGAAAAGTAAAAGATCTCCTAAGTGGAGAAACCTATAACGTAAAAGCAAAAACCGTAGTGAACGCGACCGGACCTTGGGTGGACGATATTCGACTAAAAGACGATCCAAGAACCTATCGTGTACTTTCTCCTAGCCAAGGGATTCACTTAGTTTTCAAAAAGGAAACCATTTCTTGTAATACTGCACTCATCATTCCTAAAACAAAAGACGGACGTGTAGTATTTATTATCCCTTGGGAAGATCATGTAATCCTAGGAACGACTGACACACCTATCCATGAAGTCAGCCAAGATCCACTCCCGTTAGAATCGGAGGTGGAATTCCTACTACAAACGGGTTCCGACTATTTAGCTAAACCTCTACAAAGAAAAGATATCATTTCAGTCTTCTCCGGGATCAGACCTCTTATCTCGCCGGAAGGAAACCAAGATACAAAAAGTATCTCTAGGGAAGAAGTGATCCTAGTTTCCCCTTCAGGGCTTATCACCATGGGTGGAGGAAAATGGTCTACTTACAGAAAAATGTCCGAGGACCTGATCGATAGAGTTTTAAAAGAAGCTTCCCTAGAAGAATTCGGATCTAGCAGAACTGCAAAATATGCTTTCCCTGGAAAAGTGGGATATTCCGAAAACTTATACAAAGAAATCCAGAAAATGTATAAGGTCAGCGAGACTTCCGCAAAACGTCTTCAAAACTTTTATGGTGGAGAAGTTTTCATCATCCTTGGTAAAAAACCGACTCCTCTCTTAAAGGGTGTGGAATATTTCCAAGAAGAAGTGGAATGGTTCGCAAAAGAGGAATTTGCACTCACAGTCACGGACGTTCTTGCCAGAAGATTCAGGATCCAATTCTTAGATCTGAAACTTTCGACAAAACTCGCAACACCTGTTTCACGGATTTTAGCTAAACAACTCGGTTGGAAAGAAGCGCAAAGAAAGGAAAAAGAATCCGAAGCAATCGAACTGATCGAGTCACTTCGATCCACCTACGACGGTAAATAAGGCGCAGAGTTTAGAGAGAACGCTGAGATTTTGCACGCGGAGCCGCAAAGTCGCAGAGAAGTTAATTAAAGTTACCCCTCTGTGTCTCCGCGCCTCTGCGTGGGACAATTCTTTGCGACTCTTTATACCTCAGCGTCTCTTAATCGATATAGTCTCTCAGTTTTTTAGAACGAGATGGGTGTCTTAGTCTTCGAAGTGCCTTTGCTTCGATCTGACGGATCCTTTCTCTGGTTACCTTGAACTGATAACCGACCTCTTCCAAGGTTTGAGGATAACCATCATCCAAACCGAAACGCATACGGATCACTTTCTGTTCCCTTGCAGGAAGAGTATGAAGGACCTGTCTGATCTGTTCTGCCAAGATACTGGAAGCAGCAGAGTTCACCGGAGATTCCACATCCTTGTCCTCGATAAAGTCTCCGAGTTCAGAATCTTCTTCGGAACCGACTGGGATCTCTAGAGAGATTGGCTCTCTAGCAACGTTCTTAACTGCTTTTACTTTTTGAACAGGCCAGCCTAAACGTTCTGCAATTTCTTCATTGGAAGGATCTCGACCAAATTCTTGAACAAACAAACGAGTTTCACGAATTACCTTATTCACTTGTTCAATCATGTGAACCGGAACACGGATCGTTCTTGCTTGGTCTGAAATAGCACGGGTAATCGCCTGGCGGATCCACCAAGTAGCATAAGTGGAGAATTTATATCCCTTCTTATACTCGAATTTATCTACTGCTTTGATTAGACCGATATTTCCTTCTTGGATCAAATCGAAGAAATGCATTCCTCGGTTTGCATAACGTTTCGCGATGGAAACCACAAGTCTTAGGTTTGCTTTTACAAGTTCCTTTTTGGCCTGAGCGATCTCTCTTTCACCTTTGATGATCTTTTCGCCCCAGTCTTTGATTTCTTGGACAGAAGAACCGGCTTCTTGTTCCATGCGGCGAAGTTTACGCTCGTTGTTACGGATATCCTTGATAACTTCGCGAACCTCGTCGATAGAGACTCCCATCATCTTTTCGATATCTTCTAACTTTTCATTCTTCTCGATGAAACGGTTAAACGCTTTGATATCTTTTACGTCGTAACCGTATTGAGCTTTGATCTTTAAGAAATGACGATCGATCTCCTTGATCCTGAAGACCATGGATTTGATCTTTTGGGAAATTTTCTGGATCTCTTTCTGAGAAACTCCAAGTTCCCTTACAGCTGTATCAATGATACCTTTCGAAATATCGATTTTCTCTTTGAACTCTTTGTATTTTTTAGAGTTCTCGGAATATTTGCGGATCCTGGATTGAGCTTCTTGTAAAACTTTTTCTTGTTCTTGGATAACGGAGATGTTTTTGAAGAAAAGTTCTTCTAACTTCTTCGCTTCTTCCGCGTTCATCGCGTACATCTTGTCTACTCGAACAAGATCATACACCTTAGTCTTTTTACTACGGATCTTAGGAAGAAGTTTGATGAAGTTCGCTCTAAGGATAGAAGAACCTAAGATTGTCTCTTCTATGATCTTCTCACCCTTCTCTATCTTTTTAGCGAGAAATACTTCCGTTTCTCCGGAGATCAAATTTACTTTTCCGATCTCTTTTAAATACAAACGGATCGGGTCTTCGGAACCGCCTGCAGAAGATGCTGTTTCCTTCTTTTTGCGAGCAGGTTTTACCGGAAGAGCCGGATCATCTTTAGGCAGGATAGAAGTAGCCGGCTCTAAAGATTTTCTAGTATATTCTTCTACGATCTCTATTCCCATCTCATGAAGAAGTGTGAATACATCGTCAATCTTCTCTGAGTTTAAGATCTTATCCGGAAGTATCTCGTTGATCTCGTCATAGGAAATTTCGCTATTTGCTTTTCCTATCGCGATGATCTTCTGCACTTCCGGCATGCTTTGTAGATTTTCCATTCTGCGGTCCCCTATCTATCTTACGCCCGAGTTTTCATTACGGATAAATTCCAATAATTTTGCTTTCTCGGTCTTATAATATGCCAGTTTAGTAAAATGTTCGGGATCATCCATAGGTGAACCCGAATCCAACTCTTCCATTCTCTTATCGATCACGAAAAGTTTCTGTTGATTTAGTAATCCTTTGAACACCTTCACGGAATCCTCGGGACTCATATCCGCTTCTGAGATCAGAAAAGGAGCTATAAATTCCTTAAATTCGTTTGGGATCTCCGATGAAATAACGGAAGCAGGAGAAACTTCTTCTTCGCTTGCGTATCTCGTATATATAAAGTCCCATAAAAACGCACTTTTAGAGTCCAAGAATTCCAACCCGGATAATTCTTCGGAAAAACGGAATAAATGATTAGCCTTCACGAGTAAGGCAATGATCTCTCTTTCACATTTTTCGGCAGGATTCGGGCCTGATACACGTTTGGCGGATTTATCCTTATTATTATCGGATTTAGGGTTGGCAAACTTGGCTCCTCCACCCTTATAATCTCGCAAAACTGCATCCATACTGATCCCGAGCCTTCTTGCTCCAAGACCCAGAAAAAACTCCTTATCTGAGTCCCGATTGAACCCTTTCAGGAATTGATACAGATTGTCCAATGCCCTTCTTTTCTTTTCCGGAAGAGCGCGAGAATCCGCTTTATCCAGAAGTTCTTCAACCACAAAGGAAGAAGCTGGGATTTGGTTTTCCAAAAGTTTATGCAATTCTTGGCGGTTCAATTCCTTAGAAAGATCGAAAGGATCCTTTCCTTCCGGTAATAGTATAACAAAACAATCCAGTCCTTCTTTCAGGCAAAGTTCCGCAGCATGCAACGCACCTTTTCTACCTGCAGAATCCCCGTCCAAAACCAGGAGGAATTTGTCGGAAAATTTCTTCATGGTCCGGATATGATTTTCAGTCACAGCGGTTCCCATACACGCAACAGTGTTTTCTAAGCCCTTATCTACGAGACCGATCACATCCAAATATCCCTCCACTAAAATTGAGGTTCTGGATTTTTGGATGGATTCTTTTGCCTGGTGAAGATGATAAAACGTTCTTCCTTTATCAAATATGGAAGAAGCAGGACTGTTCACATATTTAGACTCTTTTCCCGGGCCTAAAATTCTTCCTGAAAATGCGATTACTCTGCCAGAAAGATCGAAAACAGGGAACATGATCCGATCCCTGAAAAAATCATAAGGTTCTTTACCTTTTTCGGATTCACGGATTAGGCCTACTTCCAAAGCAGCCCTGATCTCTTCTTTTGTATTAAAAACTTTTCCGGCTAAATGATTAAATCCACCTGGGGCATATCCAAGTTGGAATGATTTTTGGATCTCTTCTCCAAGATCTCGAGAATTCAAATATTCCCTTGCTGCCAAACCTTGCGGTCCTCGCAAATTTTCTTGGAAGAATAGAAGTGCCTTCTTATTTACTTTATAAAGAAGTTCAGTTCTTTCTACTTCTTCTTTTGCTTTTTCCTGGATTGGAATGCCGGAATACTCGGAAAGGATTTCTTTAGCTCTTTGGAAATCCACTCTTTCGTAACTCATTACGAATTGGAATAGATCTCCCGATGCCTTACATCCGAAACAATGATAGAATTGTTTATCTACGGAGACATTAAAAGAAGGAGATTTTTCTTGGTGGAATGGACATAGGCCCACCATGTTTCTCCCTCTTTTTTGTAAGGGTACAAATCGACTGATAAAACTTTCGATGGGAACTTCCCTACGAATACGGTCGATAAATTCCCTTTGGAACTGCAAGGTTAGCCTGCTTAGGAAAGTTTAGATTTTACGATCGCAGAAACCTTTGATCCGTCTATGTTCGCGCCTTTAAACTCAGCCATAACTTTTCCCATAACCTTTCCTATGTCTTTGGGTCCGGAAGCTCCGAGTTCTATGACGAATTTTTCTACAGCGGCGATGATTTGATCTTCAGGCACATCAGGTGGAAGATATGATTTTAAGACTTCAGCCTCACCCTTTTCTTTTTCCGCGAGATCATTACGATTTGCTTTTTCGTACATCTGGATTGCATCAGTACGTTTTACATACCCACGTTTAATCAATACGATGACTTGTTCATCGCTCAATTCCTGGGCTCCGTTTTTCGTAAGCTCGTATTGGATATCAGCCTTGAGTAGGCGTAAGGTGGAGAGAAGAGGCTCCTGTTTTGCTTTCATGGCCTCTTTCAGGTCGGTATTAATTTTTAATTGCAGGGACATGCCCGTTCCCCTATCTCTTAGGAACCTAAGACCGGGGATTAACCGCGGTCTTTACGGGAGAAGAGACGTTTTTTCTTTTCTAATTTGCGTTTTGCGGATTCTAGAGCCTTTTTCTTTTTGATACTAGGCTTTTCGTAGAATTCACGTCTTTTGATCTCGCTCATGATTCCGGCGTTAGCGCAATCTCTCTTAAAACGTTTGAGAGCGGATTCGATGGACTCGCCTTCCTTTACAATGATTCCTACCATTCGGTGGAGTTCTCCTGTTTGGATTGTTTTAGGACCGGATAAACAATATCGCAAAAAAACGATACCGACCACTGAAAAGAACAGAGGTCCGGAGTCTGGGGACAAAGTACCCCGTATTTACTAATTTCTGTTGACCGGGTTGGAAGTCAAGGTCATTTGGCCGATTTTCAGGCTCAAAACCTAGAAAACCCCAAAATGACCTTACATGGTCAAAATGGAGGTCCAGTTATACCCGTATAAACCAAGTATGACTCCGATTCCCACTCCGTAAATCAAATGCCCGAAAACGTGAGCAGCTGCTACGCTGATCCCTGCTTCTCTAAATTGTTCCATTGGGTGATTTCTCGCTACCAATACAACCAGAAGGAAACCTACCAAATATCCATGGAAGAATCCTACCGCCCCTCCTGTCACAATAGAAGCGATCAAAATATGGGGAGCCAGGCTGATCAGGAAAGCATATGGAAATGCAAAAATAAGCCCAACGATAATATGAGTGATTATCCCTGGAACCAGGGCCCTACTCATATCCTTTGTGAAAAAACTCCCTACGGCACGGATCATATCTGCATTTACAGATCCTGCATAGTGAATGGACCACATGGAAAGAGACATACAAATGGTTCCGACAAAACCGGCCACGAAGACCAATCCTATTGCTTCCATAATTCCTCCCGCTCGCGGAGAAGAATTGTAATCTAGAAAATTAGGTCGGACAAGAACTAAAGATCGGTTTAAGCTGCAAAAAAATCCGCTTTTTGGATGGAAGAAATTTCAATTTCCGCTTCTATTCCGAAATCACCGTTTTTAATCACCACGTCGCCGTTCATTTTTCTATTTTTATCCAGCTCGATCACGGTTCCATCTTTTAGGGTTAGGATGATATCTATTCCACGGTAATTAATATAACGTTCCAAGGTTGCCTTAAATTGTTTCGCCCTGTCTTTCATCTTCTCCCCCAATACGTTTCAATTTACGGTACAACCGTTCATTTTCAAGAGAGAGTTTTTTTTTTAGAAATGGGCTTTCAGAAGTTTTTCGTAAACAGGCTGGAATGAATCTAAAGGTTCAGTGAATTCGAGAAATTTAATCTCATAGTCGATGATGAGATGGTTCACCTGGAAAATGACTTCATCGAATCTACTTTTTACGATATCTAATCTACAATCAGGACAGAATGTTAAGAAGGACCTGGAATTTAAAACGTACAATTTATCGTAAGGGCGAAGATGGGCTTGGATGACCGATTTTAATTCTTCTAAAATTTCCCCTGACTTTTGTTCTCCCAATAATTTGAAATACTGGGAAAGATCCTGGAAATAAAAATGGGTCAAAACCATTTCAGTGCTAAGTGAATTTTTAACATCACGTAAGAACTGGTTCGTAAATTCTTCGAACACATCCGGGATAGGCTGCTTCTGATTCGCTGTTTCCATCTCTTATAGAGATATCGACCGGATACCCATCTAAAAACCAACTTTTTCAGGCTTGTCAACCTGCCCAGGAGCGATTTTATATCCGGTAGAGCTAAAAAGCAAAAAGGAGAAACCGCCGTGAGCGCCCACCCTACCCAATTAATGAGTCTTTCCCAATATTTGATCGAGGAACAACTCAAACTTCCCCAAGCAACAGGGGATTTTACTGCACTCATGAGCCATCTCGTATACGCTGCCAAAGTTGTTTCTAGAGAAGTACGAAAAGCGGGTCTTTTAGAAAATATCTTAGGGGCAACGGACCAAACGAATGTCCAGGGCGAAACAGTCATGAAACTGGACGAATACGCGGACAAAATTTTTACTCATACTCTCACCCGTTGCGGACACTTATGTGTGATGGGAAGCGAAGAACAGGAAGATATCATCACAATCCCAACAGGATACAAGATTGGTAAATATACTATCGCTATAGATCCTTTGGATGGTTCTTCCAATATTGATGCTAACGTTTCCATCGGTACTATTTTTTCAGTTCATTTGAGAATTTCTCCTCAAGGAACTCCTGGAACCAAAGAAGATCTTTTGCAAAAAGGATCTAAACAAAGAGCAGCTGGATATATCGTTTACGGATCTTCTACTATGCTTGTTCTTTGTGTTGGAAAAGGAGTCTCGGGTTTTACATTAGATCCTTCTTGCGGAGAATTTATACTTTCACATCCGGAAATGAAAATGCCCGAGTCAGGTGGGATCTATTCCATTAACGAAGGTAACTATGACTATTGGTCGGATGAAGTGAAAAATTATATCCGAAACATTAAGTCAATCGAAGGCGGACGTAAACCTCAATCCTTACGTTATATCGGTTCTCTTGTAGCGGACTTCCACAGAAACCTTTTGAAAGGCGGGATCTTCCTATATCCGAACGATACAAAATCCTCTAAATATCCGAAAGGAAAATTGAGACTTTTATATGAAGTAGCTCCTATGGCTCTGATCGCAGAACAAGCGGGTGGAATGGCAGTTACTGTAGAAGGAAAAAGGATCCTGGACTTAGAACCGGAAGAACTACACGAAAGAACAACCTTCGTTGTAGGTTCCAAAAAAGAAGTGGAACATTTCCTTACCTTTATAAAAAAATAATATACTTTTGCAAGTAGAAGGTCCTTAACCAGCCGACCTTCTACTTTTCTTATTCCTCTCCTCTCTCGAATTCTCACTGAAAAACCTTACAAAAATAAGCGCTTAAATCCTACTTATATTTTCAGCCATCTCTTACTTTATATCAAGAAGACTTACATCTCGTTTTTCATTCTTCTTATATATTATGTTTTAATAATAAATAAAAATATCATAATTTCATTTTAGCGCTTGCTACAATAATTTGGGCAGATAAATCTGTAGGCACTGAAATAGAAACAGGGTATTTTGAAAGATGAATATAGTGAAAAATTGGATCAAACCGTCTGTCGCTGTGGTTTTAACCGCAGGATATTTAGCGAGTTGTTCCCCAAATCAATCCAACTTAAGCGGTTTATTAGGCTTTTTAGCAGGCTCAGGCACTTCTAAACAAATAGAAGAAACAGGTCCTGGAGCTCTTAAAATTGCAGGCTCAGGCGATTTATATACAGAACCTTCGTTTGGTAAGGCTCTTTCCTCCTCCAGCAAAGAAGCGATTACACCTTTTCCTGCGGGTATCCCGGTTCCGGATTCTAAGACCGGTCATTATGCTTGTACCACTACTAAGTGGGGAGCTTCCGAGATAAGAAGTCTTGTTGACAGAGCAATTCTGAACCAAGGCTCCGAGGTAATTTATCCGGGCGCAGTATTACAAGGTAAGTTTTTGGAAGCGGGAGGTTATACTCCAGTTACCATTCCAAGAGCAGGCGGTAAAATTTTCCTAACCGGTTTAAAACTTTCTCCGAATGCGGTTTACTCCAAGGAATTACCTCAGGTAAGCGCATCCAATATCCAACAAGGGATCCACGATATTCTATCCACAGATGTGGTAGGAACTGCAGCGGACGCTTCTTTTAGCGTTGAGCAAGTTTATAACGAAAATCATCTATTATTCAATCTTGGATTGGATGCTCGTTTCTCCGATGTTGGCCTGAAAGTAAGCTTAGGAATCGACAATCTGGGTAAAAAGAACTATATCTTGATGAAGTTCACTCAGAAGTTTTATGACGTAAACTTCGAAGATCCTACACTTTCCACATCGGTTTTCAGAGACGGAGCTAATTTCCAAGATCCTGAAGGACAGATCGAGGCAAATAATCCTCCATTATATGTTTCTAAAGTATCTTACGGAAGAGCGGTTTATTTCCTTTTGGAATCAGAATATACTGCACTCCAAGTTAAAACAGCATTAGAAGTTGCTTGGGATCCTGGAATTCTTTCCGCAGTTTCTCCAGTTCCTCCGATCGGCGGAGAAGTTTCAGTAACTCACGAGCAGATCTTAGACAGGACCAGAATTTCTTACTTCGTAAGAGGTGGAAATGCAGGTCTGGCTCTGGCTCCAATTAGCGCTGCCGACTCGGCTAGTCCAGGAAGTATGTACCAAGCGATCCGAAATTTCTTAGCAAATCCTGAAGCTGCAAATTATTCGGCTGCTAACCCTGGAGTTCCAATCGCTTATACTTTAAATTATCTGAAAGACAGATCTGTTGCTAAGATGAGTTATACTACAGTGTATGACCAAAGAGATTGTGAGGCGACTTATTCTGAAAATCCTCAGGTATTCACTGCAAAACTAGGGAAAGTGGATGATAAAGTCCGTTTCCTAATGGACGGACAAGAGTTCTTCTCAACAAATCCGGAAGCGGATGTTTATACTGGACCTGAGATCAATCTGAACAATGCAATGAGCGTTGGTTCGGAGCATGAATTCACCGTGGAGTTATATAACACGAATTGTTTCGGAACCGCTTTGGATCTAGAACTAAAGTTGAACGGAACAGTATTAAGGACCCGTAATCTAAGCAGAAGTATAAGTACCTGTGGAAAGCAGCTAACTTATAAATACAAATTGAATAAGATTACCGGCGCTTGGTCCATTATAGAAGAGAACGAAACAGCAGAAATGTAATCACTATTAACCGATCTTTCAGGCTTCTTCTCTATCAGGGAAGAAGCCTTTTCTTTTTAATGAGAATGGTTTTTGTGAAATTCCCACGCGCTAGTTACTATATCTTCTATCTTTGCAAATTTAGGATCCCAGCCTAAAATCTTTTTGGCTTTAGTATTATCTGCGATCAATTTAGCAGGATCCCCTTCTCTTCTAGGGCCGATCTTGTAAGGAATTTGAACTCCGGAGACCTTCTCCACAGTTTTAATAATTTCTAAAATAGAAAATCCCTGTCCTGTCCCTAAATTAAAGAAGTCCGAAACTCCACCTTTTTTCAGATATTCTAATCCGAGATGATGAGCCTGAGCTAGATCCATCACATGGATATAATCTCTAACTGCCGTACCGTCCGGGGTAGCATAATCATTTCCATTTACTGTAAGTGAATTTCTTCTTCCTAATGCTTTTTCGATCACTATAGGAAGTAGATGGGTTTCAGGATCATGTTCTTCCCCTATGTCCAGATCGGAACCGGAAGCATTAAAATAACGAAGTGCTACAAATTTTAGATCGTATGCGTGAGAATAGTCCGTTAAAATTTTTTCGATCATCAGTTTGGATTGGCCATACGGATTGATCGGATCTTGGGGAGTCGTTTCCAGAATCGGGACTTCAGTAACGGCACCATAAGTAGCGCAAGTAGAAGAGAATATGAAGTAGTTGATCCCGTGATTTTTCATCGCTTCCAAAAGTTGGAGAGTTCCCATCACATTATTTATATAATATTTTTGGGGGTCCGTAACTGATTCTCCCACATATGCGAGTGCTGCAAAATGAATGACTGCTTCGAATTCGTGTTCTGAAAATACACGATCCAGATCCGCTTTATTTAATAGATCTCCTTTGAAAAACTTCCCCCATTTAACTGCTTTCTCGTGACCGTTAGAAAGATTATCGAATACAACAGTTTCCACACCTAATTTATGGAGATATTTATTCATATGGGAGCCGATATATCCGGCTCCACCGGTGATCAGGATTTTTTTCATAAAGCTTTTACATGTATTTCAGGAGGATCGAAATTGTAAAAGGGAATTTGAGGATTTATTAAGTATCATCCCCCTTCTTATAGGAAGAGCTAGTTAAAGATTCTTTTAGACTTATAAAGTCAGAGAGAATGAAGATGATCGTAATAAAGGATAAAATCGCTTCGAAAATTACTAAGATCTCAGCTTCAGTACTTTCCGGGACAATTTTGATAATCCCAATATTCGTGAAGATCATTAAGCTAAAATATAAAAATTTAAAAAATAGAGAAGAATCCCCTAAATTTTGAGGAATTCCTGAAAAAGAACTCATATCCGTTTTATAAATACAAAGATAATCGAAACCGAAGGATAAAACGATTACGCTGATATTGAATGCTATAAACACCAGAAATTCATAGTATTTCAAATCTAATCCCGAAAATTCAGAGATCCTTCGGAAACCTTTTATAAAGAAGTAACAAGATTTAAAACCTGCAAGAATCAATATAAGATATTTAATCTCCAAGCCTGAAAATTCGATCTCATCCAAATAGATCAGAAGTATTCCTAAAGATAGAATGAGTATATATTCTATCGATGTTTTGAATATAGTTTTAATAATATAACGATCAATTTTCATGCTAACTTCAACTTCCGAGATTACTGATATTTATCATTACGTTAGAACGGAACAACGCCTGTCCAATCATTGACAAAGACTTAAAATAGAAGAATATTTTTAACAGAGATACAGTCAATAGGTGTTCGTTATGAAATTTATAAATTCAAATTTTGGGGACAGAGCGATCAGGGTAATACTCGGGACTTCTTTGATTACCTGGGCATTTTATATAGAAGATTTATATAAGCTGGCAATATTTGCGGTCGGCTTCGTGATACTTGCAACTGGGATCGTAGGTTGGTGCCCGATTTATACTTTATTTGGCTGGAATACGCGTACTCATTCTAAAAAATCTTAAACGGATTGGGTATTAGAAAGATATTGCCAGGTAGATCGGCTCTATACTAATTATATCCCATGCCCCCCGCCAAGGAGATTGTTTATAAAGGTTTAAGTTTTCAAGAAGCCTCAGAACTTCTCCATAAGTTTGGGCCAAACGAATCCAAACTTAAGAAAACATCTTTTTGGAAGACTACCCTCTCCATTCTTTCAGAGCCAATGCTCTCTTTATTATTGGCCTGCGGATTTATCTATGCGTTATTAGGAGATTTAGAGGAAGCGATCACTCTTTCCATTGCGGTGATCGCAGTTATTTCTCTCACAATCTTTCAAAAGAATAAGTCTGAAAAAGCTTTAGAATCTCTTAGAAAACTTTCTCCCTTAAGAGCAAAGGTGATCCGAGCTGGAAAAAAGATTGAGATAGATTCTGCGTTCATCGTGCCTGGAGATCTAGTTTTTTTATCAGAAGGAGATAAGGTCCCCGCTGATGGATACCTAATAGATGGATTAAATTTGCATTCAGACGAGTCTCTATTAACTGGAGAATCCATCCCTGTTCTGAAAGAAGAGACAGATCCAAACAATTTAGGACCTTATTCAGAATTTCAAAAAATCTATTCCGGAACAAAGATAGTCTCAGGAGAAGGTATTTTCAAAGTACTATTCACCGGGGACTCCACTTCTATTGGGTCGATCGGAAAAGAAATGGGAGAAATTTCGGAGTCCGAAAGTCCTCTCCAAAAAGAAGCCAAAAAATTCACTATGTTCTTCTTTTTAGGAGCCTTAGTCGTTTCCGTTTTTCTAATCTATGGCCTTGGGATACGAAATGGAAATTGGATGCAGTCCGTTTTGGCAGCGCTTACATTCTTAATGGCAGTATTGCCGGAAGAAATACCTGTCGTTCTAAGTATTTTCTTTTCTTTAGGAGCTTGGAGAATTTCAAAAAGTGGAGTTTTAACAAGAAAACTGAACTCCATCGAATCGTTAGGAGCGGCAACAGTATTATGCGTGGATAAAACAGGAACCTTAACTGAAAACCAAATGAAAGTGAAAGGTTTAGTTTCTTCCGAAAAGAATAGTTTATTTGAATTTAAAACTCAGGATATTGCAGAAGAATTCCATTTACTCTTAGAATTCTCTATCCTTGCTTCTAAAAAAGATCCTTTCGATCCAATGGAAAAAGCAATCCGTGAATTAGGCATCAATCTTCTATATGATACGGAACATCTTCATGCAGACTGGACATTAGAAAAAGAGTATCCGCTTTCTCCCAAATTACTCGCGCTCAGTTACGCATGGAATTCAGAAGAATCTGGAACATTTGTAATCGGCACCAAAGGTGCGCCGGAAGCTATTTTTGACTTATGCCATTTTTCAGAAGAAAGAACCATTGAATGGGAAAAGATAACCGAAACCTATTCTTTACAAGGATACAGGGCAATCGGAGTAGCAAGGTCCAAGATCGTAAATTCTTCTCTTCCTGAAAACCAACACGATCTAGAATTTGAATTTTTAGGGCTGATCTTATTAGAAGACCCAATCAGAGAATCTGTGCCTTCTTCCGTTTCGGAATGTATACAAGCAGGGATCAGGGTTATTATCATCACGGGGGACCATGCAGGGACTGCAAAAGCGGTAGCTTCTAAGATTGGATTAGAAGGTTATCAAGAAAGTATAACCGGAGATGAGTTGGAAAAACTCACGAGTGATGAATTGGATTCTAAATTAGATACGGTAGGTATTTTTTCCAGGATCAAACCGGCACAGAAATTAAAGATAGTAAGAGCATTCCAAAAAAAAGGAGAAATAGTCGCAATGACAGGAGATGGAGTGAATGACGCTCTCGCACTGCAAGCGGCTCATATTGGGATCTCCATGGGAAAAAGAGGAACGGATGTAGCAAGAGAAGCATCCGATCTTGTACTACTCGATGATAATTTTTCCTCTATTGTGAAGTCTGTATTTTTAGGAAGAAGGATCTATGAGAATATACAAAAGAGTGTTTCTTATATTTTATCCGTTCATATCCCGATTATAGGAATGTCCTTGCTTCCCGCTTTTACCGGTGATCCTATTTTTTTCTTTCCTGCGCATATCCTACTCTTGGAATTGATTATAGATCCGACCTGCTCCATTGTTTTTGAATCATTGGATTTAGAAAAAGGAGATCGTTATTCCAGTCCAAGGCGAAAAAATTCTAGTCTAATCAGTCTTTCCCGATTTATTTTATCTTTTTCTCAAGGTGCAGGAGTTCTAGCATTATTACTAGTCTCTTATTTCTGGTTAAAACAAGAAGGTCATAACGAAAACCAAATCAGATCCTTTGGCTTTATCTTTCTAGTCGTATCCAATTTTAGTTTAATGCTGACGAATTTGACTCATCAAGGTGGATTTATATCCATTCTTAGATCCTTGCATTCCAATGTTTTCTGGATCTTCTTTTTGGCGGCTTCGGCGCTGATCTTAAGTTTCCAATTCGAATTCAGTCTTAGGTTATTCGGATTCGAAAAAATACCTTCGGATTGGATATTCTTTTCTATTGGATTAGGGTTGATCTCCGGTCTTATTTGGGAAATCAGAAAGATACGTTTTTTTGCTTGAGAATTCACAAAAGAATATAGAATCTACTGTAAGAATCCTCTCATGAACGTTGAGACATTTTTACCAAGTAAAAATTTGCAACCGTATGTTCGCCAATTCTTGATCATTGAAAGCGAAGACGGAATGCAGAACAAAATTCTGCCTGGATCTTCTCTGGTCATTTCATTTAGGATCTCCGGGAAAATTGCTCATAAGGAGAAAGACCAAGAGAATATTCTTCCTATGTCCGGGATCACTGGACTTAGACGTATTCCTAGATTGATCGAATATTCTAAAAATGCATCTACTTTATTAGTAATCTTTGAAGAAGGTGGAGCTGCAAATTTTATTAAGGAACCACTTCATAATTTATTCGAATTGAATCTGTCCTTGGACAATTTGATCTCATCCAAAAAAATCTCGGAAACAGAAGAGAAACTTTTCTTAACAAAAACGAATCTTGAAAAAATTTCCATAGTGGAGAAATTCCTGATCTCGGAATGGGTCGGATCTAAAAACGACAATTTAATCTTAGATTCGATACGAAAGATCAGAAAATCCAAAGGAAATCTAAAAATAGCGGATTTACTGAAAGGAATGCCTATTAGTAGGGATTCTTATGAAAAAAGATTTAGAGAAATAATCGGAACAAGCCCCAAACAATTTTCCGTCCTAGTTAGAATGAGAAACTTTATAGATTCGTATTCTTCTCAGATCAGTTTAACGGAATCGGCTCAGAATGCCGGATACTTTGACCAGGCTCATTTTATCAGAGACTTCAAAACTTTCACAGACGCAACGCCGAAACAGTTTTTTAAACTTTCCACACCTTACTGGTAAAATCCTGAATTTTTACAATTTTTGATCTTTCGGATAGAGTATTCTATTTCTAAGAGGAGAGCAAAAATGCAAAAAGTACTGATCGATACATTCATCGTTCCTAAAAAATCCGAGTTAGAATTTTTCAATCGTGTCAAGGTGAATCGGAACTTCATTAAAAACCTTCCAGGCTTTATACAAGACTCATCGTATATCCGTGAGAAAAGTTCAAACGAGATCCAATTTGTAACTGTAGCAAGTTGGGAAAATGAAGAAGCAATTTCTAATGCAAAAAAGGAAGTACAAGCATCCTATCAAAAAGAAGGTTTTGATATGCCGGGAATGTTAGAAAGACTTGGGATATCTATTGAACGAGGGATTTTTGACGTATCGAAAAGTTAAGAGGGATGATTTCGAAGAAGGGAGAATTCCTCCCTTCTTCTTAACCAACTTAGTTAGTAATTTTATTTTTAATAGCCGGTACAGTTTGCAAATAAGCAAATATAGCAGCTAAATCTTCCTCAGTCATTCCTGCATACATAGTCCAAGGCATAATCGTTTGGAATTCACCCTCTTTTATGGAATGAGGTTTGTATTTAGGAAGTTCCATTTCCTTAAATCTTTTAACAAACTGAGCCTCAGTCCAATTACCAAGTCCTGTTTCTTTATCCGGGGTAAGATTTGCGGAAATAATTTTAGTTCCGTTTCCTAGAGGGAATTCAAATCCTCCGGCAAGTTCCATTCCAGCAATAGGTTTTCCTTTATCCTGTTTTGTATGACATTCAGTACAAGCGGCAGCAACGAATAGATATTTTCCGTAAGAAACCTTATCATTCTTATCCGGAAGTTTCCCGAATTTTGCAGGACTAGGTATTGTTCTTAAGATCAGGTTAAACGGAAAATCAGGTTTAGAAATAGGATTTTTCTTTTCAATCGGCTCTAAACTTCTTAAGTAAGAAATGATAGAAATTAGATCTTCTTTGTCCATTTGCCCATACGCAGGGTGAGGCATAACCGGAAATAACGCATTTCCTTCCTTATTGATCCCGCTAGAAATCGCTCTTAAAATTTCTCCATCAGTCCATTTACCCAAGGCACTTGGAGTAATATTCGGTGCAACGAAAGAGCCAGGAAATCCAAGCTTTTGATCAAAAACTTCTCCACCTTCTCCCAATGTCTTAGGGATTAACGGTCCGGAATATTTAGACCATTCACGAATGGAATGGCAATCCATACATGCAGATACATGGTTGGCGAGATATTTTCCTCTTTGTATACGTTCTGGATTGTTTCCTACAGAAATTTCCGGAGCAGGTTCTGCATTTGGAAATTTAAAATATAAAAATCCAATCACCGATACCGGTAAAAGGATGATTAACACTCCAATAAGCTTCAAAATTCTTTTCATTCACAGTTCCTTTTTATTTTTCAATCAATCAGACAGATTTATGATACTGTTATGATTACTTTACCAGCTGCGTGGCCTTGTTCAACGTATTGGATAGCTTGCGGGACTTCTTCCAATTTGTATCGTTTATCAATTACCGATTTGATCTTACCTGATTCCATGAGTTGGGATAAAAAAATAAGATCTTTTTGATTCGGCTCGGAAGAAGCAGCAATAATCTTTTGAGTACCTCTTAGAGAGATGAAAGGCCCCAAAAGTAAAGCTTGGAATAATTGAGCAGTGCCTCCTCCAGCCATGACATATCTTCCTTTCGGATTTAAAGCACTCTTATATTCTGAAAGAGAACGGTATCCATTCACGCCAACTATTAGGTCGTATTTTTTTCCGTTTTGGATAAAGTCTTCCTTGGTATAGTCGATTACCTGATCGGCTCCGAGTGATTTTGACTGTTCCATTTTAGAAGTGCTACAGACCGCTGTAACGTCTGCCCCGAAATACTTTGCAAGCTGTATCGCGAATGTTCCAACACCTCCGGATGCTCCGTTTATCAGAACTTTTTGCCCCGCTTCTATCTTACCGAAATCTCTTAAAGAATGTAAAGCGGTCATTCCAGCCAGAGGTAAAGCAACTATATCATCGAAAGATATATTAGAAGGTTTTAAAACGAATTCATCTTCTTTGCCACATTTGTATTCAGCGAACGCGCCAAACCCGCTTGCAAAAACATCTCCGAACACTTCGACACCAGGACGGAACTTAGTTACATTCTGTCCGACCGCTTCTACAATTCCGGCAACATCTGCGCCTAATATCGAAAATTTTTTAGGTTTGAAAAGACCGGCGTAAAAGCGAACCAAGAAAGGATCCGCCTTCATCATACGCCAATCGGCAGCATTCACGGAAGCAGTTTTGACTCTTACGAGGACTTCATTTTCCTTAGGTGTAGGTTTTTGAACTTCTTTATATTGAAGTACATCAGAAGATCCATACTTCTCGTATATTATTGCTTTCATTTGTATATCTATACCGGGAATCTACTGATTCGGACACAATCTATAGAAAGAAATTGATAAGGTAGTCTACCTCTTCTTGACTTCGCCTTTAAGTTCTTCTTTTACAGTATCTCTAGTCGTATTGGATTTATTTTCCAATTTAATAGTATAATGGATCTGATACTTTGTAACCACCGGCTTCTCTTCGGAATGTTCCATGGACCAACGGGTCACATCATTCTGGATAATTTTTGCCAGGTTATTAATCCTCGGAACTCTGGTGTTAAAACGAATCGTTTCAACGGCTCCGGTATTTCCATTCAGGATCACTAAGATGATCCCATCATCATTAAAATTGATCCTATTATATTTTACTAATTCTTCGCTGATCAGTGCGTCTCCGCCCTTATCCACTTTTCTGCGAATATACTTAGAACCTCTGATCTGTCGGACCTGATAAGACTCACTTGTAATATGTACCCTGAAATATTCAGAACTGTCTTTAGACTGACTTTGGAAAGAGATAGGATCAGTAGTACTGATCTTCACTTCTCTACCTTCTTCGTCTATGATATCCTCGCTGTCTCCTGCCGGATTAGGAAGGACTTCTCCTTTAGGAGTTTCCGGGGTATGGGAAGTCGGTCCTCCGGAGCTGATACAAGAAATGAATGATAAACAATATAAAACCGCAAAACCGGCTAAAAAAGTTCGGAAAACCGAAACGCGAAACATTGGCCTCTCCTATCCAAGGAAATTTATTATTTTATGCGAAATATTCCAACTATACCAAATATTGCAAGAATAGTGTGGCAAGCCCCAAGAAACAGAAGAAGCCAAAGGTATCCGTTGTCATCGTAACAAAAATGGAAGATGCGATCGCTGGATCTATTTTTAAAAGTTTTAGACCCATAGGAACGCAGGCACCCACCAAAGCAGCAACGATCAAATTCGCAAGCATAGCTAAAAATATAACAAATCCGAGAACAGGTTTACCGAAGAAAAAATAAACCGCGAGCCCGGTAATTGAGCCGATCGTGATCCCGTTTATTAATCCGATCAGACTTTCCTTTCGGAAAGCAGTCGTCCAGTTGGAAACACTTAGGTCCCCTGTGGCTATATTTCGGACTACCACAGTAATAGATTGTGTTCCTGCATTTCCACCCATACCGGCTACTATAGGCATCAGAGCCGCCAGGAAAACCAAGGACTGGATCGTATCTTCGAAAAAGGATACCATGGTGGAAGCAAGGGTTGCAGTTCCCAAATTAAATACCAGCCATACCAGCCTTCTTCGGATCGAGTCCCAGATAGAAGTGTTTAATCTCTCTTCTTCCGAAACCCCTGCCATCCTCAAAATGTCTTCGGAAGCTTCTTCCTGAACGATATCCAAAATATCGTCTACGGTGATCCTGCCGATGATCCGGTCCAGATCGTCTACCACCGCAGCGGAAACTAAGTCGTATTTTCGGAATATACGGGCCACTTCTTCCTGGTCCGTATCATAATGAATGGAGAATGCTTCTTCCTTTACGAGCCTACTTGCCTTTTGGTTGAGAGGTGCGAGGAATAGGTCCTTTAGTCTGATAAATCCTTTTAGATGATTCTCAGCGTCAGTTACATAGAGAAGATAGATATCTTCCGTCTCTTTAGCGACCCTTCTTAATTTGATAATCGCTTTTCTGACTGTGTCTGTTTCGTAAGCGGAAGCGAACTCAGTCGTCATCAAACGACCTGCAGTATATTCCCTAAAATTCAGTTGTTTTCGGATCTGAGAAGAATCTTCCCGATCCAAGGAATTCAGAATTTCCTCCGCCTTATCCTTTGGGATCTCGGAGATCAGATTTGTAACATCATCCGGCTCCAGATTTTCGACGATAGGAGAGATCTCCTTCATATTCAGACGGGAGATCAAATCCGCCTGTAAATCCTCATCGAACTCGACTAAGATCTCAGACTGCTGTTCAGAATCACAAAGTTTAAATACGTAAAATGCGTCGTCTATATCCAGTTTTTCCAGGACTTCGGCGATATCGGCTGGGTGATTGGAAGAAGTAAAACTGAGTAGGAACTTATTGTCCTTTTGTTCTACCTTTTCTAGGAAGGAATCCATCCAATCCGCAGAATGTGGATTTGCCTTCAGGGAAGAAGTTTCCTTAGTGCTATTTGTTTCGTCCATGCGGCGTCCCTCCCCCTATGACAGAATCCTGATGGAATTTATCGGTTCAATGAATTTACTGATTTTTGGTACAAGAGTTTTTCATTTGACTGGGGGCTTGCAGCCTTAGAATAGAACCTAGTTTTCCCTATCTGACTATGAAACCTTTTTTTTTCCGACTTACTCCCGTTCTTCTAATCCTATTTTCTTTGCCGATATTTTCGGACGCTTTTTATTTCCCTTGGGAATACAATAAACTCTATAATGAGAATGCGACTCTCAGAATTGAGTTAGACTCTCTCAGACTCCGTTACAGGAACGAGACTGAAAACGCTAAAAAAGAAAAACTCAGCCTCGATGCCAGGATCCAAAATTTAGAAGAACAACTCTCAGGCGAAAAATCCTTCCGGGAAAAGGACAGGGAACTTGCCGCAGAACTGATCCGTGCACTTGAAAATCAGATCGCACTTCTAAAAGCAAAAAGTGGAAATAAAGAAAAAGAACTGATCGAAGAAAACGAAAAGCAGTCCAAAAAATACCAGGACCTGATCTCGGAATTAAAGTCCGAGTTAGAAAAAGAAAGACTAGGCTGTATCCGCAGAATGGATGAACTCAAAAGAGAATATGAGTCCAAAATTGCAAGTTTGGAAGCAAGGATCAAAGAATTAGAAGATAGTCTTTCCAAACTCAAAAATCTAAACGAGGACCAAAAAAGGGAATTAAATCGTTTAGCAGAACAGGCAAACGAACTGGAATCTAAACTTTCCGGTGAGATCGCTAAAGGGCAGATCCGAGTAAAACGTTTTCATAATAGACTAGTCATCAATATAGATGATCAAATCTCTTTCGATTCCGGCTCCGCGGATTTGAAAAAACAGATCTTCCCAGCTTTAGACAAGATCAAAGAAATTTTGGTAAAATATCCTGGCAACCTGATCATTGTAGAAGGCCATACGGATAATATTCCGATACGTACTAAAAAGTTTAACGATAACTGGCAATTGTCTACCGAGAGAGCTCTTTCCGTAGTTCGTTTCTTGTTAGAGAGTAAAAACTTAGATGCGAGAAACTTCTCCGTAGCAGGTTATGGGGAACATCAGCCAATCGTTTCTAACGATACTCCTGAAAATCGTTCCTTGAACAGAAGAGTAGATATCGTTCTGGAACCACAAAGTGGTAAGGGTCACTAAGGCTCCCCTCAACTTTGAAAAAAGATACTAATTCATCCTCTAATTTAGAACCTTTTGCGAGACAGGCAATTCTTCGTCCCAAAAGAAAGGATACATTACGCAGTTTACTTTTTGCATTCTTTCTTTCCATAGGGATCTTTTCCTGGGAGATATTCGGTTCCACTCAAAGTAAAAGTTTGGCACTTCTTGCAGACGCAGGACATGTAATCTCGGATTCATTTGCGTTTTTATTAAGTATATTTGCAGTTTTGGTCTCTGACAAAAAACCGAATACAAAAATGAATTTCGGCTTCTTCAGGGTAGAAGTTTTTGCAGCATTTTTAAATTCGATCCTGATATCCGGAATTTCGATTTTTATTATATACGAAGCGGTCCAAAGATTCCGCCACCAGGAAGAAATTGTTACTGAATCCATGTTGGTTTTCAGTTTGGGAACTATCGGATTAAATCTGATCTCTGTTTGGCTTTTAAAAAGAATTTCATCAGACAATATCAATCTAAGAACTGCCTACCTTCATGTATTGAATGACCTATTCGGCACAATAGCGGTTTTAGTAGGCGCAATTCTAATTCGTTTATTTGCTTGGACATGGATTGATCCACTTCTCAGTTTGGTTCTTTCTATTTTTATTTTAAGAGCTGCAGCCGTAATCTTAAAAGAAAGTTTGATGATCCTGTTAGAATCTTCTCCAACTTTTGACGAATGGGATCATTTAAAAAAGGACCTTTTACATATCAAAGGAGTGGATTCACTTCTTTCCGCTCATACCTGGACCTTAACGAAAGGGATCCATGCTTGTGCGTTTAGGGTCCAAATCACTAAAGAATCTGATTCTAAAAAGATCTTAAAAGAAGCTTACGAACTTTTGAGAGGAGAATGGAAATTCGAACAGATCTATCTGCAATTAGAAGACCCTTCTATCACTCATACGATTGATGGGATTATCGCTAAAACTCTACACGATATCGATTCTGAAGAATGGGGACATCATCACCATACTCACGATCATCCTGCTCACCATCATCATTAGAGGTTTCCGAATTTTCTCCAGCTTTTGGACTGTTTAAGCCTGTTCTTAATATAAACAGGACTTCTGGCAGGATGGATTGTGCAGAATAATCCTAGATCAGGATATTCCTTTTTATAATCGAAGTTCGGAATAGATTCTAAAATAGAGATACATTCATCCAGGATTGCCTCGTATCCGTAAGGATGGTCTTCTTCTATTTTATAAGTTGGATCCTTGTCTTTTTTGTCGGAAATCTCTAAACATTTTCCATATAGAAGTCCACTTAAGTCCCAAAGTTTTCCTAAAACGGAAAATCTTTCTCTGGATTCACTTCCTTGGCTTAAGTCGGATACAATTTTACGAATGGCTCCACAGAATAGAACCGCAGCTGATAACATTTCAGAAAGATGGATATCGGCGCCTAATTTTGTATAATCTTCTATAAAATGATAATGAGACGGTATTTTGAAATTTTCACCGGTGATCTTACAATGAGTCGCTTCTCTGGCAACATCCAGATAGACTTCCTCGATCTTTAAACCAGGGAAATCTCGTGGAATAAAAAAGACTCCGAAACGATTCTGCTCCTCTTCCTTGGCAACGACCAGATAACCTTCCGCGTCGGCTCCGTTGGTCACGAATCCTTTATGAAAATTTAATTCTATTTCTCCGCTGGAAAGAACTTTTGCGGTAGATTTTAGATTGGTGAGTTTTCCCATCCAGCCCGGCTCACTCACTCCCAGTCCTAAGATCCCAAGACCACTTACTAATCTATCTTGTAGTTCGGATGCCAATTTCTTGGATTCCGGGTTGGTAGAAGCTCCTGCTTCGGAGCCAATTACTAATTTTAGGATCTTTCCGGCGACATTTGTCTGCGCCATCAATCCTACCCCTACTCCAATACCATGAGGGAAAGAAGGAATTAATATTAACTTTTCGTGAAATGCTCGGAAACCACCATCCTTTAGAGCATTCAGTAAGCCTGCCTTTGCAATATCAGGCAAGGAAGACTTATAAACGGATCTAAATTCTCCCGGAGGAAAGGAAGAAAGTTTTTCTCTTAATTCTTTCATCATTGGAGGATGTTAACCCGCCTTCTTCCCTGGATTTCCTAAAACTTTTTTCAGATATTGACCTGTAAAAGATTCTTTGACCTTTGCAATCTCTGTTGGAGTTCCTTCAGCGATAATTTTTCCGCCTCCTTCTCCTCCTTCCGGTCCTAAATCTATGATCCAATCCGCTTGTTTGATTACATCCAGATTATGCTCGATGACTATCATAGAATTTCCACGGTCCACAAGCATATGCAAAACAGTCATCAAATGTCTAACGTCCTCAAAATGAAGTCCTGTGGTAGGTTCATCCAGGATGTATAATGTTTTTCCTGTAGGTCTTTTGGATAATTCAGTGGCAAGTTTGATCCTTTGGGCTTCTCCACCTGAGAATGTTGTGGCGGGTTGTCCCAATTTGATATAACCAAGCCCTACTTCGCCTAAGGTTTCCAGTTTTCTCTTTAATGCAGGAATATTCTCGAAAAATGGAACTGAATCTTCTACGGTCATTTCCAGGATCTCGTAGATATTCTTACCTTTATAACGAACTTCTAATGTTTCTTGGTTATAACGTTTTCCTTTACAAACATCGCAGGTTACATACACATCAGGAAGGAAGTGCATCTCTATTTTTAAGATACCGTCTCCCTCGCAGGTTTCGCATCTTCCTCCGCTTACATTAAAACTAAATCTTCCGGGAGAATAACCTCTGAGTTTAGATTCTTCTAACTGAGCGAACATATCACGTACTACAGTGAAAAGTCCTGTATAAGTTGCAGGATTGGATCTAGGAGTCCTACCGATCGGGGATTGATCTATATTGATGATCTTATCAATTTCTTCGAGGCCTGTGATCTTCTCATGTTTTCCCCATACGGTTCTCATTTTCATTACTTTATGAGCCGCCGCATTGTATAAGATATCGTTGATGAGAGTAGATTTTCCCGAACCGGAAACACCTGTCACTACGATCAGTTTTCCAAGAGGGATCTCTACACTTACGTTTTTAAGATTATTCTCTTTGGCGTTTACGATCTTAAGTTTTTTTCCGTTTCCTGGTCGTACATTTTTAGGAACCGGAATAAATTCTTTTCCGGATAAAAACTTACCTGTAAGTGAGTTTTTGTTTTTAGAAACTTCTTCAGGAGTTCCGGAACAAACAATCGTTCCACCATGAACACCTGCTCCCGGTCCCATATCGATCAACCAGTCAGCTTCTTCCATGGTTTCCTGGTCATGTTCTACTACCAAAACAGTATTTCCTAGGTCTCTCAGCTCTTTAAGAGTATTGACGAGCTTAGTATTATCTCTTTGGTGAAGACCAATAGAAGGTTCATCTAATATATATAATACACCTTGAAGCCTAGATCCGATCTGAGTAGCAAGTCTGATCCTTTGAGCTTCTCCACCGGAAAGAGTTCCGGCAGCACGCTCTAAACTTAAGTATCCAACACCAACATCATTCAAGAATGTAAGTCTTTGTTGGATTTCTTTTAAGATAGGTCTCGCGATTACTTCTTCACTTCCCTTAGGTTTCATTGATTTTACGAAATCTAAACCTTTCTCGACGCTAAAAGCGGAGAATTTATCAATTGTTAAACCGTTTACTTCCACATGAAGGCTTACAGGTCTCAGTCGTTTTCCTTCGCAGGCAGGACAATGGTGGTTGGTCATATATCCTTCCAGTTGCTGACGTCTTGCCTCGGAACCTTCTTTATATCTTCTTTTTAAATTAGGGATCACACCTTCGAATTCCCTACTGAATTCATAATGTGATTTTTCATTTCTGAAATCGTAATCTATTTTGAGATTTTTATCTCCATAAAGGATGGTATCCCTTACTTTTTTAGGAAGATCCTTCCAAGGAATATTATAATCGAACTTAAGCTTTTTAGCCAAAGAGTGAACGGTTGTTAAAAACCAATAACTATTACTCTTCGCGCCCGCCCATGCTTCTATACAACCTTCGACCAGAGAAAGTTCTGAATCCGTAATTAAAAGATCCTCATCGAATTCTAAAAGGCTTCCTAGTCCATCGCAGGTTTCGCAGGCTCCGAACGGAGAGTTAAATGAAAATAACCTAGGAGAAAGTTCAGGTAAAGATTCTTCCGGGTGATTAGGGCAGGAAAGTTTTTGGGAGAATGTATGGTCCTTCTTCCCATCGTCCATGAGAAGAATTCCCTCCGATTGTTTAAGAGCAGTCTCGACAGAGTCGGTCAAACGAGAACGGATCCCGTCTTTAATCACAAGACGATCCACCACTATCTCGATCGTTGCCTTAAAACTTTTTTTAAGGACAATCTCTTCGTCTAAAGTTTTGATCTCACCGTTCAGACGAATTCTATTAAATCCGTCTTTTCTGATCTTCTCCAGAACATCTTTATGCTCTCCCTTCTTACCGGAAACGATCGGCGCTAAAATTTGGATCTTGGTTCCATCCGGAAAATTTAGGATCCTTTCTGTGATTTGATCGATGGAGAGAGATTGGATCGGAGTTCCACAAATAGGACAATGAGGTTTCCCCACCCTCGCGTAAAGAAGACGAAGATAATCATAGATCTCAGTCACAGTTCCTACAGTGGATCTTGGGTTACGATGTGTGGTTTTCTGTTCTATAGAAATTGCGGGAGAAAGTCCTTCGATCAGATCCAGATCAGGTTTTTCCATCTGGCCCAAAAATTGTCTAGCATAAGCGGAAAGACTTTCTACATATCTTCTCTGTCCTTCTGCATAGATCGTATCGAAAGCAAGAGAAGATTTACCTGAACCGGAAAGTCCAGTGATCACCACGAGTTTATCCCGTGGAATATCCACATTGATATTTTTAAGATTATGCTCCCGAGCTCCTCGGATGCGGATATGATCCAAACGAATAACCCTCTCTTAGGTTTCAGATAAATTCTGGAAAGCCAGGCTGAAAAGCGGTTTTCCTTCCGTAATTTTACGTTTTCCGGAATAAATGTCCGTTTTACTTTGGTCGCCAAAAGGAATTTCCAATGTTTAGAATTCTGTTCTCTCTTGTATTTTTACCGATCCGGATTTTGTTCCAAGGATTTAGGATCTTGTCCTGGATCATCCGCAAAGGAGATCATTTCTATTTGGAAATTCCTTCTTCCTTCTCCTTTGATAAAAAATCTTTTTTCGTCAAACTATTGGTTCCTAAAGAAGAAGCTCCCTTCTTGGTAGATTTTTTATTGGGATTAAAGGCCTTAACTAAAGTCCCAGGTTTGAAAAAAGTTTCTTTCCATATTTCCAATCCTGAATACGGATTTGGAGAAGTTTGGAATATTTGCGAAGCAATCCAAACATTGAATGAAAAAGGAATTGAAACTTCCGGTTTTTGTTTAGGTGGAGGAACCAAAGCATTACTATTACTTTCTCAGTGCAACTACAGATACTCCTCTTCTGCATCTGAATTTTTCCCTATACTTCCTTCTGCGGAGCCTTACTTTTTTGGAGGCGCTGCTAAAAAGTTCGGTGTGGGTGTAGAAGCGTATGCAAGTGGTGCATTCAAATCATTCGGAGAAACTTTCCAAAGAACATCCTTCTCCGCTCCAGCTCGAAAAAATTTAGAAGCTTTACTCACAGATTATAAAGAGTTACTTTCTAAAGGTTTTAAAAAGTCTTCAAACTTAGATCTGAAAGTTTTAGAAGAACCGATTATCAGTTCTGAAAAATTAAAAAAGATCGGATTTATCACTGACTTTGTGGAAGAAGACGAGTTTGAAGAAAACTATCTATTCGAAAATTATAAAAAAGAAACGGAAACGGATAAACCTAAATATAGAAAACTAAGCCCTAAAGGTTTCAGATTATATCATAAAAAATCCAATTTTTCATTTATCTCCAAATCCGTTCCAATCGTTGCAGTTCTCCCTGTCCAAGGAAATATTCTTCCAGATTTAGGAAGAGAAGAAGATTTCAGATCCAGACAGGTTTCCTTTAGATATTACCAAGAAATTTTTAAAGATTTAAAAGAAGATCCAAAAGTCGCAGCGGTTGTTTTAGAAATGAATTCTCCAGGTGGAAGCGCACTTGTTTCGGAACTTCTATACAGAGAGATCAAAAAACTTGCGAAAGAAAAACCTGTTATCACATACGTATTGAATGTAGCCGCTTCAGGAGGTTATTATCTCTCCTGCGCCACCCAAAAAATCCATGGAACACCGTATTCAATCGTTGGTTCCATCGGTGCAGTGATGATGAGATTCGAATTGAAGAAGCTCTATGATAAATTCGGGGTCCAAAAAGAAAGGATCGGATTTTATCCAAATAGGGATATTCTTTCCGAATACGGAAAACTTTCACCTAAGTCGGAGCAGTTCTTAAGAAAAGAAGTATTAAGATCCAGGGACTTATTCTATAACCGCGTAATTGAATCTAGGAAAACCAGTTTCCAAGAATTAGAAAAACATTACGGAGAAGGTCGTATCTTCTCCGGAGAAACATTCCGTAAATCAGGATTTTTAGATTCCTGTGATTCATTCTTGGATATATTACAGGATTTGAAACAAGAACTAAAATCCAAAAAAATAGATGTACGTTATCTTCCGGGAACTTATAGCTGGAAGGATCTAGTCCAGGACTTAAAACCCGGAATGCAGTTATCCAAGTTTTCTTTCTTTTCTAAGTTAAATGCAGAGAAGAAGCAAAATCCAATGGAGATACTACATCTCTCCGAAATTGCTCAGGAACTATCTAATATATAATGCTATTCTTGAGCCTTTAATATTCTGTTCAAGAGTGCTTCTTTACCGAGTGAGTTTGCAGGTGGGAAACAGTAAATTTTAGAAATCCCTAATCGATCACAATCTCTAAAGAAGGAGTATAAATTTTTCATATACTCGGAGTTATTACGAAGATCCAGAGCAAATTTCCAGCCTCTCGTTAGGCTTATTCCTATGGCAGCCGATTCTCTGTCTGGAGTTTGGTTTTCTGTGAAGACCACCTTTGCCTTAGGTGAATAATGTTTATATTTTACTCCAGGACTCGAAGGAGTTTCTCCTTCTTTTAAGTCACTATAGTTTTCTAGATCAGGAACATGTTTTTGTAATTCTTCCCAACCAAAATAACCGGGGCGAAGAAGTTTAGGTGGAGAAATTGAAAAATCAACAACGGTAGATTCTAAACCTATTTCAGGTTCAGGACCTTTTAAGATCAGATCCACGTATCCATCAAACTCAGAAATAGCATCATCTAATCTTGTGATAGATGGTTGTCCTGAAAGATTTGCAGAAGGAGCAGAAACCGGACCTCCGAAATAAGAAAGCATTTCTAAAGTTTTCGGATTAGAAGGGACTCTTACTGCAATCGTAGTCAGCCCGGTAGAAAAAACGGATTTATCAACCTTCTTCAATACCAAACTTAAAGGACCTGGCATACATTGCCTGATCAGGATCCTTGCACCTTCAGGAACCTCTCCAATATCCGGAATAAGAGCCGGATTCCCTAAATGTACAATTAAAGGATTATCTGCGGGACGGTTTTTAATTTTATAAATTTCTAAACAAGAGGAAAGATTCCGAGCGTCCGCACCAAGACCATAAACAGTCTCGGTAGGAAATAGAACAATCCCTCCCTCTTTCAGAACTTTTGCTGCGAGAGAAGGATCTTCTGTGATGATTGTAACTTTATTTTTTGACAAGATCCTGTGTATTCTTGGCTTCTTCCTGACCTTCTTCCGGAGGAGCCTGTTTTACATCAGGATTCGGACTCTCAGGCAGTTTTTTAGCCTTTGGAACAGGTGGAAGTTTATTAGTCACAAGTAATTCCAAATAATCATTGATACCTGGATCATTATCGGATAATAACTGCCAGAAAGAGAATCCACCAATATCATAAGATCTTAATAGAGTCATTTTCTCTTCGAAAGCTTTTCTGTTCATGAAAAAAGCAACACGATCACAACCTTCCGACTTATACCAGATACTTGGATCCTCATAAGTTTTACCTTGGTGAACCCAGCTAAACTTGGAAAGATTTGTCCACGAATCCGAGTTCTTATTATCCGCTAAAACTTGGGTGATATTAGTAGGTTGTTTGGTCACACCTAATTGTTGGCGTTTTAATGCGTCCGACCAATATACAGCCTTGATCTTCGCATTACAATTTAGCGCCCAATCATATCCGTAAGTTGGGATTGCCATATACAATTTTTTAGCAGGAACTCTTTCTTTTGCGTAAGTGATAATATTTCTGATCCAAACGTTTGGAGCCTGAGGTCCAGGTCCTGGGTTTCTATACTTACGAGGATGAAGTTCGTAAGCCATCACCTTCACACGGTCTGCATGTTTTGCTAAGAATGCGTAATCGTGGGTCATTGGACCTCTCCAATTCTCAGCAAAATCCATATTAATTTTTTCTTTTAAACCCTTACATGCTTTTAGGCCGGTTTTTTTAGCGGCAGTTTTAGGGTGAACGGCTACAGAAAGAAGTTTGCCACGTTTGTGGATTTCTTTCGAAAGAATAACGATGAATTCTTCGAACTTCTCTTTTTTCTCGCAGCTCATTCCTTCATAATCAATATCAATACCGTCGAAACCGTAAGTATCTACTTCGTATAGAATATTCTGGATATGTTTGTCTCTGATATCATTACGTCCGTTCAGACCGATATTCTCTGAGATCTTCTCATTCTTATTTTCCCAGCGGAAAATGGTAGGAATGATCTTTACTCTTGGATTTAAAGACCTAAGTTCTGCAACACGTGCGTGTTTTTGAGCAGATCCCCAAAGAGAATAAAGATCTCCGTTATTAGTCTCTCTTCCTTTAAATCCATAGATAAATGGATGAATCTCATTATATAGATGAACTGTACGTTTCATCGCCTCATAATCTGAGAACCAAGTAGAAGCTCTAAAAGCAGGATCTTCTTCTATTTCAGACTGGAAAGAACTTACAGTATTGGAAGTTCCATCTGACTCGGAAGAAGTATTGTTGGAATTCCACCATTTCTTCCAAGATTCCCAGGCCCCCTCTGTAGGAGCCAGATCTGATTTGAGAGTAGTATTTTGGAATGCTACTTGTTCTGTTCCGGTTTGGGTAGAAGCAGTTTTAGGATCTGCCTTTAGGGCTTGGAGTCCTAGATAAAAAGAAATTCCGGAAAGCAAAAACCAAGTCAGGCTCACTAGGCTTGTTTGCCAGAGAGGCTGCTTTTTAGCTTGGTATGGGACGGGGCGGATCAAGTCCTCTGGGGTGTAAGGTTCATCGTTTGGATTCATTTGAGCTCTATATATTTATCGAATCGCGGGGGCCAAAAGTAAAGCACCGACTGTCTTCCAGTGATTTATAGTTGGTCTGTCTGTCAAACGTTTGTGGGAATCCTATCTGTTCTTTGATTGACAGAGACTTAATTCGCAAGATTTTTCCTCAGATGCAGTTTCACCGGCCATTCAAACTATTTTTCGTTTTAGGTTCCATCTTCATAACCTTCTTATTAATGGCAGAGGTGACTGGCTCTAAATGGTTCCAAGTAACGATCGGAAGTAAGGCCTTAACCATGACCTTAGGTGTAATTCCATTTCCGATCACATTTATCGTAACGGACCTTTTGAATGAGTATTATGGAAGAAGAGGTGTTAGATACCTAACCCTAGTTGGGATGGTAATGATCGTTTTGGCATTCTTCCTTCTTCAATTGGATATGGCTATTCCTGCGGCAGGAAATTCGCCTGTAGATGATCATTCCTTTCAGGTGGTATTCTTTAATACAGGGCAAGTGATCACAGGCTCTATCGTGGCTTACCTAATCGGACAGCTTGTGGACATCCAAGTCTTCCATTTGATCCGGAAGAAGACCAAAAACAAACTTCTTTGGCTTAGAGCCACCGGTTCGACAATTTTCTCACAACTGCTGGATTCTTATGTCGTTATCTTTGTTGCCTATTGGGGAACTTACGATTTCCAAACACTGAACTCAATCTCGTACACGAACTTCTTCTATAAGATCTTTATTGCGATCGGGATCACTCCTTTGATCTACCTCGCCCATTACTGGATCGAAAAGTATCTAGGAGAAGATGCTCATAAAATGGCAGAGGCAGCTCTCAAAGAAGGAAAAGAAGAGGTCCAACCTTATCCGGGTTGAAGTTTCGCACAAAGATCACTGAGAAATATAAAGAATTTAAGGTAAAAAGCCCAAGACCTTCTACCCTTAGCGGCTTCGCGTGAAAATAACAATAAGGAAAGATTTGGGAATCACGCAAAGGCGCAAAGACCGCTAAGGATTTCGCTACCAATGCAGCCAGATCCGGTTTTTCCAAGGATCTAAATACGAAGAATATTTATCTGTCTCAGATTCTTTCTGAAAACCGAAGCTTAACAGTCGAGTTTCGAAAGCTGGGACCTTCTCCTTTCGGATCTTCCAGACTAGGGTTCCGGGAGTTACGGGACATTCCTCTGTTTCTTTACTAAAGATCACTCTTTGGTTTTCGGAAAAGAGAAGTTCTGCATGGCCAAGGCTTGCGACCAGAACTTCTCCGCTGAAAAGATCCGAGTAAAGCCTTGCTGCTTCCGAGCAATCTTCTGATTTTAAGCTAGCGCCAAAGAAACTAAGAGAGTCCCTGTCCATAATCCGGTCTAATCTCCGAAAGGCCAAAACCGCTTATTTATTAGGTTTACGGCCCGATTCAGACTATAATTTTGGAGTTAGGGAAGTTTTCCAAGCATATGAACTCAAATTTGGATTTTGTTCGGATTTTCGATACCACTCTCCGAGACGGAGAACAATGCCCAGGCGCGGCAATGAGCGAGAATGAGAAGATAGAGATCGCACTCCAACTCGCTAAAATGAATGTGGATGTGATCGAAGCAGGTTTCCCGGTTTCTTCCCCAGTACAATTCCAGGCAGTCCAAAGAATTTCCAGAGAGGTCGAAGGTCCAATCATTGCGGCACTTGCAAGAGCGGTTCGTCCAGACTTAGAAGCAGCTGCAAAAGCAATCATTCCCGCTAAAAAAAGAAGAATTCATACTTTTATCGCATCCTCTCCCATTCATATGAAATTCAAACTAGGTAAGGATCCTGCAGAGGTTTTAAAAATGGCTGTGGAAGCAGTCAAGATCTGTAGAGACCATGTGGATGATGTCGAATTTTCTCCGGAAGACGCAACTCGTTCCGAACCAGAATTTTTAAGAGAACTTTGTGAAGCAGTAATCGAAGCCGGTGCAACCACAATCAATATCCCAGACACTGTAGGATATACAACACCATACGAATATGGTGAATTATTTAAATTCCTGATCCAAAATGTAAAAGGAAGTGAGAAGGCAATCTTCTCCGCGCATTGCCATAATGATCTAGGGCTTGCTACTTCTAATAGCCTTGCTGCTATTTTAAACGGAGCAAGACAAGTAGAATGTACTGTAAACGGTATCGGAGAAAGAGCCGGTAACACAGCGATGGAAGAAGTGGTAATGGCACTTCGTACACGTAAGGATAAATTCGGAATACAAACCAAGATCCAAACGGAAGAAATTGCAAAAGCTTCTTATCTAGTAAAAACAATCACCGGAATGGTGGTACAGCCGAACAAAGCAGTTGTAGGTGCTAACGCATTTGCTCATGAGTCCGGGATCCACCAAGATGGTGTTTTGAAAAATAGGGAAACCTACGAGATCATGACTCCAGAAAGTGTCGGGATCCAATCCAATAGAATGGTACTTGGAAGACATAGCGGAAGAGCAGGATTTAAAGACAGGATTGTTCGTTTAGGATTCAGCCCTCATCCGGAAGAATTAGAAGCCGCTTACCAAAGATTTTTAGAGATCGCGGATCGTAAAAAGGAAATTTTCGACGAAGATATTCGTGCATTATTCGCCGATGAATCCAGAAAATCTTCCAACGATAAATATGTATTAGAAAGTTTTCATGTAACTACAGGTACTAAAAGTACCCCTACCGCAAGTATTCGACTTTCTATCGAAGGAAATACCAAAGAAGAATCCGCAACCGGGGATGGTCCAGTAGATTCTATCTTCAAAGCGATCCAGAAGGCTACTATAAGCGGTGATGTGGAACTCATTAAGCTTGTAATCTCTCCAGTAACAGAAGGACAGGATGCTTTGGCAGAAGCTTCCGTTACTTTAGAAAAACATGGAGAAAGAGTCGTAGGAAAAGCAAGCTCCACTGATATTATTGAGGCTTGTTCTCAAGCGTATATCTCCGCTTTAAATCGTTTCTCTATGAATTAAAATTTTTGCCGAATCATGTTCGGTATCTATTTTCAAAATTCCCAGAAAAACCGTTGCCTTTTCTAAAATCAGGTAAAATCCTTTCTTAGTAGAACGAGTGTTCTACTCAAATAAAAAGAAAGGTGAACTGTGTGTCTTCTTTAGATATTTCCCCAATCTTTCGCCCGATAGAAATCGGAGCCGAAACTATTCCTAATCGTATTATCATGGGATCCATGCACTTGGGTTTGGAAGGAATGCCCGAAACTGCAGATAGAATGGCCGCATTCTATGGTAAAAGATTTGAAGGAGGAGTTGGTCTCATTACCACCGGAGGAATTTCGGTTAACGCGGAAGGAAAAGGTTCCAATATATTTTTCGATTTCCAGAAAGAAGAAGATTGTGTAGAACTCGAAAAAGTTGCCTCAGTTCTTAAACCGATGGGAATTTTCTGCGCACAATTATTCCATGCGGGAAGATATGCCTACCACAGAGAACTTGTAGGACCTTCTGCGCTACGCGCACCTATCAATCGATTTATACCAAAAGAACTTTCTACTGAAGATGCTTGGAGAACCATTCGTGAATTTGGATCTTCCGCATTACGTGCGAAACAAGTAGGTTTCAGAGCGGTAGAAGTTATGGCTTCGGAAGGATATTTGGTGAACCAATTCTTTTCGGAAGTGACTAACAAAAGATCCGATGAATTCGGAGGTTCTCCTGAAAATCGCAGAAGATTTGCGATAGAAACAATGAAAGAAGTCCGCAAACAAGTAGGGCCAGGTTTTCCAGTCATTGTAAGAATGTCTGGGATCGATTTGATCCCGGGTAATCCAACCTTCGAGGAAGTAATCTCACTTGCAACTGAATTGAAAGAAGCAGGAGCGGATGCACTCAATATTGGGATTGGTTGGCACGAGTCTCGAATTCCTACAATCTCTCAGTTGGTTCCAAGAGGAGCTTGGGCAAAGATTGCAGGAAAAATAAAGTCCTCTGTTCCAGGAATTCCGATCATCGCTTCCAATAGGATCAATATGCCGGAGACAATCATCCAAGTATTGAATGCTGGAGAAGCTGATATAGTGAGCATGGCAAGACCATTCTTAGCGGATGCGGAAATCGTTAATAAGATCAAAGAAAACCAGACAGAAAGAGTGAATACTTGTGTAGCCTGTAACCAAGCTTGTTTGGACCATACTTTCAAAGAAGAAATGGTTTCTTGTTTGGTAAATCCTTCTGCAAATAGAGAGTTGGATTGGAAATCTCTTCCTCAAGCCAAAAAACAAAGAGTGGTAGTTGTCGGTTCCGGGCCAGGCGGAATGGAATCTGCAAGAGTTGCCGCTTTACGTGGACATGAAGTAATACTATTAGAAGCTTCCGGAAAATTAGGTGGCCAATTGAATCTTGCCGCCGCCATCCCGGGTAAATTCGAATTTTTTGAAACAATCCGTTATTTCAAAAACGAACTTCCTCGTTTAAAAGTGGATATTCGTCTGAATACAAAAGCGGATCTGAAACTATTGGATGATCTAAAACCGGATGCTGTAATTTTTGCAACTGGTGTTCTTCCTAGAAACCTGAACCTCCCTGGTTTAGACAAAAAACCACATGCAAGTTATGTTGAGTTCCTAAATGGAACATTCAAACCAGGTTCCAAAGTTGCTATCATTGGAGGCGGAGGGATCGGTGTGGATGTGGCACATAAACTTACTGAAGAGAAGGACCCGGATATTCCTACCTACTTCGAAAAGTACAATGTGAATTCTTATACACAGGCAGTAATCCAACCGGAAACCGCTCCTAGAAAAGTTTCCATCCTCAGAAGAAATGGAAAAGTAGGAGCAGGTCTTGGAGCTACAACCTCTTGGGCGCTTCTGCAAGAGTTACAATCCAAAGGTGTGGATTTCCTTTCTTCTCTTACCTATAAAGAAGTAACCGATAAAGGTCTTGTGATTGAGACCAAAAAAGAAGGAGCAAAGACATTAGAATGCGATTCTATTATTCTTTGCGCGGGACAAACAAGTGATACTTCTTTGTATGAGGTTTTTAGCAAGGAAAGAACTGGTATTCCTTCCTATCTGATCGGTGGGGCAAAAGATGCTTCCGGAATAGACGCTAAACGCGCTATGTTGGAAGGTTATCTGGCTGCTTCGAAGATCGGAACAGAACAAAACTAAAAAAGTACAAGCAATCTAATAGATTTCATACCCGTTTCTCCGGAGGCAGGTATGAAATCAAAATTAGGAATCTGCATATTTTCCATTCTACTCAGTATTGGAACGAATACATTTTTTCATTCTTTGGAATACAGAGAATGGATTTATTCAAATTTATTTTCTTCCAGTAAACAAAAGGATCCATGTAAATCATTTGTCTTCCTGGAACAAGATTGGGAAGTTTCCGAACTTTCCGGCAAGAAGATCGGAACCTTTTCATTACCTAGGAACTTTTCGGACTTAGATCATTCTGGTCTTCTGATTTCTAAATCGATCCATTTCTCTGAACTTCCGGATTGTGAACTTTCGCTTTTCCTAGGAAAAACATCAGAAGGCGCAAAATTATTTTGGAATGGTGTTCTTCTTTCGGAAAGATCAGAAGCAAACAAACAATTTAAATTTAGCTACGATAAGAAGAAGATTTCTAATTCTATTCCGATAGAGTATGATCATAAGATCGAAATTTTAGTTTCAGAATATTTCGAAAATGAATTAGGGATCTTAGAAGGTATCCCGAGTATAGGAAATTCGAAATATATTTTACAAAAACATTATAAATTCCAGATCTATTATCTGATCCTGATCTCTACATTCCTATTATTAGGGATCTATTTAGTCTTTCTTTCCCTACAAGAAAGACAATTAGAATCTCATTTTTATTTTGGGACATTTCTTATATTATTCTTTCTGTTTTCATTTTTCGGCTCGGAATGGAAATATGAATTGGATTTGGATTTTCTATTTTGTAAGAAGGCGGAGTATATTTCGCTTAGCTTTCTATTTCCATTTTTCACATTCTTCTTTTCAAAATTTTGTAGAGATAAACATCATCCTTTTGAATTTCCCCTATTCTTATGGGCCGGATTTGTGTCCTTCCTGTTTATCCAATCTTCCAGTCCTTTAGAATTGGATACATTAAATCGAACTCTTCTGCAACCTTCTTGGATTGTATATCTTTGGGTATTATTCAAATGCCTTAAGGCCAGATCATCCGAACATGATGGTGCTGGATTTTTAGGATCGATCTGTTTTTTAGTATTTTCTATCCTTTTGGATATTATATCCGCTCGCGCATGGATTGTATTTCCAAGAAGTTCTGAATATTCCGTTTTAGGATTTATACTATTCTGCTCTTTTAGGATCTCAGGCAGATTTGTAGAAATGAAAAATCGGCTCAAAAGTTGGAATGAAAAACTACAAGAAGAAGTAACTCTAAAAACGAAAGAACTTACAGAAAGTTTCACAAATGTCCGCAGCCTAAAGGAAAAGCAGGACGGGGATTATTTCTTAATGAGCGTTCTACAGTCTTGTTTTCAAAATAAGATCCGGAGTGTAGGAGATTTCAAAATCGAGACCTTGGTTTCCCAATTCAAAAAATTCGAATTTAATTCCAAACCGGGAGAGATTGGAGGAGATATTATATGTATAGAAGAGATCCGGATCGGGGGAAGAAAATTCCTAGCCATTCTAAACGTGGATGCAATGGGGAAATCTCTACAAGGGGCGACAGGTGCACTACTCTCCTCTTCCATGTTTAAGTCTCATATCGATTCTTCCGCTTCCGGATTTTATACTCCAGAGACATGGATTGTTTCCTTATACAGAAAGATCCATGGGTTATTCCAGAGTTTTGATGGAAATCTGTTTGCAACCGGTATCTTAGCGGTTTTGGATCCGGAAAATTCTTGTATCTTCTTTTTGAATGCAGGGCATCCCACTTCTATTCTTCTGAGAAACAATATTTCGGGATTTATAGAGAATGAAATTTCTTACAAGATGGGAATTCCAATCTTAAAAGAAATCCCAAAAGTACAATGCATTTCTCTAAAGGAAAATGATTCGATTATTTTCGGTTCGGATGGAAGAGAAGATCTTAGATCCAGAACAAAAACCGGAGAGATCCATTCATTCTCGGAACTATTCTTATTAGAAGTTTCGAATACGAAAGCAGATCTTGTTCTACTAAAGAATAGAATGTCCGAATATGGAGATTATATAGACGATCTAAGTTTAGTAAGCATCTTCAGAAAAGTAAATCCTCAAAAGAAATCCAGGGATCTATGGAGAGAAACTTCTAAAAGAAAAAATCTACAAAAAGGTATTCTTATATGGAAGAAGGGAGATAAAAAAATTGCATGTTCCTTTTTCTCCAAACTAAGTGCAGATGATCCTAAAGACAAGGATTTGGCTTATATCACAGCTTGGGCATTTTGGAAAACTGGAGAGTTGGAGAAGGCCAAAACATATTCCGAAAAACTGTTGTATAGAGATCCTAAAAATCATCAAAATCTTATATTATTAGCAAAAATTTATTTTCAACTAGGAATATCGGATGTTATACTTTTAGGCTTATTAGAGGATACCAGGTCCGACGTGCAAAGAATGTTCCGTCCAACAGATTATTTTAAAAAGGTTTCATAAAACATTCTGTAAACATCGCTAAACTAAGGTCCGTTTTGTGACTCAGAAATGCCAAAACTATTCTTTCCCGTTGACTTTTTGCGGGTATGTTTCTTAATGGAAACCACATTTTCCTCTGGTTTCTAGAGGAGTTATCCAAAATGAAAGTATACTCAGCCGACAGAGTGCCGAACTCAGCAGATTATAATTTATATGTAACCGAAGGAAGTGCCAAAACCAGGCTCAGTTTATTCGAGCCTAGTCTTCCTGGGTATTCCGAATTAGCTGAAAATGATAAAGTTCTAAAGTCTTTGGCATATACAGTTCTTCTAAACTACACCCAAGATAGAGAATTCGCTCTTAGGAATACAAATCGATTCCTGAATTTTCTAAGTGATATTGTTCATAGGGATTCATGGTTCTTCCTAGCCAATCGAGTTGAACAGTTTATTAAAGATGTAGAGAATTTCGGAGTCGAAATTTCCTACGACTTTTGACTTAGCCTCAAAAATCTGATTGTCCTAGGATCTTCCAAGAATATACTAACTTAAATCACGTGCCGGAACTTCCCTCCCTTACCCGTCAAGGGGCCTTTACCCGGTTGGAGCAATAAATGAACCCAAGAGTAGTGACTTTTCACTATAAATTAACAGATAAAGAAGGAAACGAAATCGATTCTTCTCAAGGAAGCCATCCTCTTTCTTATCTGGAAGGAACCGGACAGATCATTGCCGGTCTAGAAGACGAAATCAAAGGTATGAATGCAGGGGATAAAAAAGTAATCTCCGTTAATGCTGATAAAGCTTATGGCCAAAAAAACCCTGAATTAGTTTTCGATGTGCCTAAAAGCCAATTCCCGGAAGGGGAAGAATTGAGTGTCGGAATGATGTTCCAAACCGACGAGCCGGATACCGTTTATACGATTACTGATATCAAGGGAGAATCTGTGATCGTGGACGGAAACCATCCTTTAGCCGGGGTGGATCTGATTTTCGATGTTCAAATCGTAAATATCAGAACGGCGACCGACGAGGAAGTGAGTCATGGACATGTTCACGGTGAGGGGGGACATCACCACCACTAATCTCAATAATGGCGTCCTTAGAGTCACTTAACGAAAAACAAAAGGAAGCTATCGAGACCCTAAACGGCCCGGTTTTAGTGATCGCCGGTGCCGGTACGGGAAAAACAAAAACAATCGTCCACAGACTTTCCAAATTAGTCGAATCCGGCATCCCCGCCGAAAACATCCTACTTCTAACATTTACACGCAAAGCTTCCAAAGAAATGCTCTCCAGAGCAGTATCACTCTTGGACAAACGATGCGCTCGAGTTCATGGAGGAACATTCCATTCTTTCGGAAGTCATATTCTCAGAAAATACGCTCCCGTTCTAGGGTTCTCCTCTCAGTTCTCCATTTTAGACGAATCAGATACTTCCGATATATTCCAACTTTTAAGAACGGAAGGAGAATATGTAAAACAGAAGTCCAGGTTCCCTTCTAACGATACATTGATCTCACTCCATTCTTCTATTATCAATCGTGGAAAATCTTTAGAAGAATTATTAGAAGCGGAATATCCCAAGTTTTTGGACCAAGAATCCGCTATTCGTAAAATTTTCCAAGAGTACACCGATTATAAAAAACAAAGATCTCTATTAGATTATGATGATCTATTGACCTATACAAGAGATCTTCTCAACAAAAATGAAACAGTCCGAAAAAAGGTCTCGGAACAATATAAATATATCATGGTGGATGAATTCCAGGATACGAACCAAATCCAAGCTCATATAGCATGCCTACTCGCGTTAGATCATGAAAACATTTTAGTCGTGGGAGATGATGCCCAAAGTGTGTATTCCTTCCGAGGAGCGGATGTAAATGGAATATTCAATTTTCCGAAATTATTTCCAAAAACAAAAACGATCTATCTGGAAAGAAATTACAGAAGTACTCCATCTATCCTAAATCTTGCGAATGTGGTGCTGGCTAATTTTAGGGAAAAATACGAAAAGTACCTATATACTAAAAACGAAGATTTCCAAAAGCCAGCACTCGTCGGTTATGCAGACGAATTAGAAGAAGCAGAAGGGATTGCCGATCTAATCTTAGAAAGAAGAGAAGATGGTGTTCCTCTAAAGGATATTGCCGTTCTATTTAGATCCGGATGGAATTCGAACCAATTGGAATTAGTTCTTTCCCAGAGAAATATACCATTCTTAAAATTCGGCGGAAAAAAATTCGTAGAAAGTGCACATGCAAAGGATTATCTTTCTCTTCTGAAAATTAAGGAGAATAAGACGGATTCCGTTTCTTGGCTGAGAGTTTTGTTACTTCTTCCCGGGATTGGAGCCGCAAAAGCAAGGTCCATTTTGACTGATTTGGAAAAATCCGGCGGAAATTTAGAAAGGATCGTTTCTGAGTCCAAAGGTGCCACTGCTTCTCATTTAAAAGAATTAAATCATCTAATCAACGATCCGGAAAAGGATTTAAAAAAACTTTTAGGAAACTTCATAGACTACTACTCTCCTCTACTGGAAAAAAGATATGATGATTTCAAAAGAAGATTAGAAGATCTGAATGCATTCTTGACACTTTCCCAAAAGTACGAAACCTTACATGAGTTTTTAGTGGATATGAGTTTAGAAGGGCCTAACCGCAGTTTGGACAAAATTTCTCCGGACGAAGAAGATGAGAGATTGGTTTTGTCCACAGTTCATTCTTCCAAAGGTTTAGAATTTGATACCGTTATTTTATTGAATGTATCAGAAGGTTCTTTTCCTTCCGGAAGAGGAGAAAAAAACTTAGAGGAAGAAAGAAGGCTTTTTTATGTAGGGATCACAAGAGCCAAAAAAAAATTGGTCCTCACTTATCCTCAAATCTCCCAACAAAAAAATTCACAATACTTCAATCGAGTTTCTAGATTTATAGAAGAAATCAGAGAACCGGAAAAAGTATTGGATAAAAGTTTTATCGATAAAAAAGAAGATATTACAGGTCCTCCTTCTTCTTCCCAAAATCCTCAAAATCAGAACGATTCAGATGCTAGAAAAAGAATTAGAGAGTTTTTCGGTTCCTGATCCTATTCCAGCTAGGAACTGGGAAGAATATCTGATTTCCATTTGGGATTCATTGAAAATCAGGTCCAGGCGTTTTAAAGAAAGCCAGGTACGTTCCGTTGAACTGAAATTTTATCCTTATAGGAACGGAAACCATTCCATCTCCTTTCATAACGGGATCCTATCCGCAAAATTTCACACATCCTTAATGGGTGCGAGAGAAGAAATTATCTTCTCCTTTATTTCATTACTCATTTCTAAATTATTGGGACTCAAACCTAAACAGGCTTGGAAAGAAGAAGTTGCCGAATTCCTAAACTCTATTCCCGAGTCAGGATCCGCAAATTTTAAAAAGTTAAAAGAAAACGGAGTCACTTACGATCTAAAGGTAATTTTGGAAGAAATTTCATCTTCCTATTTTTCTAAAATGGATGCAAAACTTCTATCCATCGGCTGGGCTGATCGCCTTGGAAAAAGAAGATTGGGTAGTTACGAAAAACGGAATATGAATATACGTATCAGTCCCATCCTGGACCATAAAGAGGTTCCACTTTACGTCCTGGAACATGTGGTACATCACGAAATTTTACATCATATTTTACCTAGCAGGGTCAAAAACGGCCATAACTCCATCCATAGTCCTGAATTTAAACGTAAGGAAAAAGAATACGTTAGATACAGAGAAGCCATAAATTGGTTGAAAATGGAATATCCTAAGTTTCTAATAAAACACCAAAAAGAAATCGGCCTTAGGCTTAGATCAGAATTTTACGGATAAACTTCATGCATCCGAACCATTTCGAAACAGTATACATTCGCAAAAATATAATCGAAGAAGAACTTTCTAAACTTCTAAAAGAATTTTCCGGTTTAAACTATAAATCTTTAAACGACTATGATAAGGGTGTTTATGACGGATACACCCAAGCAGTTACTGAAGTACTTAGAAAATTACAAAGCAAAAGATAAGATAGATACGCAGTCTCAAAATCCGAGATCATTTCGCTTTAGTTCCGGGCCTTCCGTTTATTCCGCATTTTCTATCACTCATTGCTTTTTGTCATTCTCTACAAATAATGATTTTCTTTTTTGAAATTTGTCTTATGACTCGGATATGGTTTCCGGAAGGAAAATATTCTTCTCTATTGGTTTTCTCTTTTTCACGAGTACGATGTTGTATTCTTCTCCGTACGTTTATAACGATTTTTCCGGATGGTCGCAGACTAATCCTTTAACTCCGGACTATTCTAACTATTCCCCCAGATTTTATAGTCAGGAGACTTCTACTTTAAATACTGCCGAACCGAAAGATCTGCAAAAAGAAAAGGAACGTGTAGAATTGCGTCGTTCTATGTTAGATTGGCATCAGGGTTTAGGTCTTTTAACTTGGGGATTTTGGTTGGCGACCAATTTAGTTGGAGAACAGGCTCTCTCTAATCTAAAAAGGGAATATGAACCTTATGCGAATTTTTTGCTCATCTCCGATCCGCAAAAAAATTTACTTTTATATACCGCACTCATGAAATCTTCTCCATGGGATTCAGAATCTTCCGGGAGTATGCATTCTGCTTTGGCTGGGACAACTTTTACTTTGTATGCAATCACTGCAGGCCTCGCATTCTTCTCCCCTTCTAAAAGTTTAGAAAGAGAACCCGGGCTTAACACAATATTCACTCATAAGGCAATGATCTGGATCCATTTACCTGCAATGCTCGCACTCCCATTTATAGGAGAAAGGATTTCCAAGGAAGGTCCGAGTGCTGCGAATGAAATGAGAGCAGTCGGCTGGGCAGGTTTCGGAGCATTTAGTGTTTCTATCGCAGTTTTTTATTTTTAAGGAGTAATTAAGTGTCTTACCTTTTACGTTTTTTGATTTTGTTCTTATTCAGTGTTTCTTCCGTCTTTTCGGAAGAATTAAAACTACAAGAATCTAATATCAATTTTATAGCAATCCACCCATTCAAAACAGTGAATGGAAAATGTTTCGGAACTACCGTTAGTCCTATGACATTAACTCAAGGTGCAAACGGTTTGCAAATCCCTAAACTTATAAAAATTGAGATCCCTATTTCACAGATCAAATCCGGGGATGAGAATAGAGACGAACATATCATCGAATCTTTAGGATATCCAACGATTTCAAATATCAGTTTTATAAGTACATCCGTCATAGCAAAAGAAAATGAATGGACGATCACCGGAAACCTGACAGTTAAAGGAAAAACGAAAACTATTAAATCTGTGGCGACCATTCAGAAAGAAGGACAAGAAACCGTTCTTTCCGGAAAATTCCAAGTTCTAATGAGTGATTTTGATGTAGAAAGACCTAGTTTACTATTTGCTACCGCAAAGGACGAGGTCACTATAGAATATAAGTTTGTTTTAAAACCCTAGTTATCTCTTTCCCAGAAGTTCTCGGATTCCGTTTTCTAATCCATCTACACTTAAAAAAAACATTGGAAATACTTTTTTGAGTTCGTAGATGGTAGGAGCATCCCAATATCTTTTCGGTTCTGGATTCATCCAAATTGTATCCGCAAAATGGGACTTGATCCTTTTAAAACTGTCCAATCCTGATTCAGGATGTTCAGGCAGTTTAGATTCCTGTCTAAACCTGGAATGATAAAAACCGTAAGCAGGGTCCAAAAGTTCATATGGAGCCATGTATGCATCTCCCACTATGATTAGTTTGGTATCATCCTTATGTTTTCTAAATAAATTTTTTAGAGGAATAGGATATCTTAAATCACCTTTAGGATACACAGAATCATAAACGGAATTATGAAAATAATAATGTCCGAATTCTTTAAAATGATTCATCTGGTGGGCGGCAGAAAAAAGTTTACTCACTCTTTCCGCATAAGGAGTCATACTTCCGCCGGTATCCATTAAAAGTAATACTTTGATCCCATTTTTTCTAGTACGATCAAATATTAACTCAGGATCTCCCGCATTCCTACAAGTTGCATCCACAGTTTTAGGAAGATGAAATTCAGGGATCCCTTCCTTTCTTAGGTTCCTAAGTTTTTTAAGCGCAATCTTGATCTGTCGAACATCCAATTGTTCGTCAGTTCTATAGTCCTTATACTTTCTTTCCATTGCCTGGAAAATAGCGGACTTTCCGCCTCCTTCTCCGCCTATGCGGACTCCGCCCGGATTTACTCCAGAATGCCCGAAAGGAGAACTTCCTCCAGTTCCGATCCACTTATTCCCGCCATGATGTTCCCCTTTTTGGTTTTGGAGCCTGTCCAAAAACTCTTTCCAGAGTTCTTCCGGAGGGATCATTCCAGGTGGAAGTTTATTGGGATTTTCGAATATATTAGAAAGCCAATCCATCATTTCCTTACGGAAAGATTCTTTAAGAACTCCTCTTTCTCCGAATAGTTCGGTGAATACAAGATCGAATGCATCGTAATATTTTACGTCTTTAACTAGACAGAGTCTCGAAACTCTATAAAATTCGTTTAAAGAAAGAAATGTTTTGTCTTTAGTCAGGGCATCGGTTGCTTTTAGAAAATCCAGCAACTCCACTGTAGAGATTGGAACTCCGGATGATTTCAGTCTGTAGAAAAAAGGAAAAAACAAGTTCCTTATCTGAACAATTTCAGATCCTCTTCATTCTTTACAAGGGCACCTATATAAGGAATTCTTCCATCTTCCGGAAGTTTTGCTCCCATATGGATTAGAATTTGGATCCAATCCAGTAGTTCGCTAGTGCCCGGCTTTTTTTTCATATCATCCATGGTACGGATCACATAGAAGGACTCGAGCGCCCTTTTCAAAAGAGAAGATTCAATCTTAGGAAAATGAGAAGATACTATATCCGCCATAAAAGCAGGTTCAGGAAAATCAATATAATGAAAAATACATCTTCTTAAAAATGCTGCGGGAAGTTCTTTTTCGTTATTGGAAGTGATCAAAGTTAAAGGTCTATTGATCGCTTTTATCTTACGACCGGTTTCCTGGATCACAAATTCCATTCTGTCCAATTCTAAAAGTAAATCGTTTGGGAATTCAATATCAGCCTTATCAATTTCATCAATCAATACTACGGAAGGTTCTGTAGCCGAGAATGCTTCTCCAAGGGCGCCCAATCGGATATAATTTTCGATATTACGGACCTTCTCCTTATCTTCCGTAAATCTGGAATCGTTTAGCCTGGAAACTGCATCATAAAAATATAATCCTTCTTTTGCAAGAGAGGTGGATTTTACATGCCATGAATAAAGCTTTTTTTTGGTTTTGAACGATAGATAATCCGCTAAAAGTGATTTTCCAGTGCCTGGCTCTCCCTTTAATAATAAGGGTCTTGCAGTGATCTCGGCGACTTGGACAGCTTCCTCTAATTCTTTAGAAAGTAAGTATGTTTCGGGCTTGTTTCTTTCTTCCGACATGATCAACCTGCTACGTGAATTTCCGAGATCAAAATATCAGGGACCTTGATCGAAGAATAACTGTCGGAATATTCATTGGAAATCCCTTGGATTTTATGAAGTAGATCGAAATAATTTGTGTTCATTGTGATACGATCCACAGCATGTTCCGGTTTTCCATTTTTATAATAGATCCCTTGGACCCCTATAGAAATTTCTCCGGAAACAGCGCTACAACCTGCCCCACCTTCCAATTTGGTTACCAAAATACAATGTGAATCGGATGCTAATAGTTCATCTCTGGTCTTATCTCCCAGTGGGACGATCATATTAGAAAAGGAAGTACCTGCTCTTCCCGAATAGGAACGAACACCGTGACCAGTCGGTAGTACATTGTCCTTTTTGGCAGATTCTAAATTGTACAGATACGACTTGAGAATTCCATTCTCCAAAACCTTGGTCCGTGCCGATGTAGGAATTCCTTCCGCATCTACCAAACGAGATCCAGGATAATCCGGAGTATGAGCTTCACAATAAATACTTAATTTAGGTGATGCTACTTCATTTCCAAGTTTCCCGACTAAACGAGAAGATCCTTTTTGGACTGCATCCGCAAAATAGGGAGAAGAGAACATTCCGAAAATCTGAGGACTGATACGATTTCCTAAAACGATCGTATATACCCCACTCGGAAGTGGTTTCGCTCCTAATAGCTCCGTTCCTCTATAAGCAGCTTCCTTTGCGATATAAGATGGGTCGAATTGGGAAATATCTCTACCGGAGCGGTAATAACTTCCCATCTTCTTTATATCACCTTCTGCGACGACAAGACCTGTTCCTAAATAAGCGACATTGGATTCTTTTTTAACAAATACACCTTTCGAGTTTGCGATCAAACTTTGGGTGGAACTTTTTCCCACACCTACATGCGGAACGTTCTCCACTCTTTTATCCGATTCCCAAGAAGCATGGTCTAGTGCTAAACCTTGCTCTCTCATCCATGCAAAATTTAATTTTTCTAATGCAGGATTATAATGTTTTAGATCCACCTCCGCCAATGGTTTTGGTCCGGGAAGTTCCATATCCAGAGGATCTGTGATCTCAGTCTGGTCCATTGCATCTCTTACCATTTGGGAAAGAGCTTCTTTACTAAAACGTTCGCTATAAGAATATCCTGGGCGGGAATTATTCAAAACACGGATACCAACTCCTCTGGAGCGGGAGGTTTCCGTAGAAACAATTCGTCCTTTAAAAACTTCTATCCCGATATCTTCCGAGTCAGTAGCGATCAGATCGAAGGAATCAATTCCATAACGTTTTCCTTCTTCTAGTACGAATCCGGCTGCTTGTTCCAAATCCATTATCTTCCCCCTACTAGGATCTCATCCACTTTGAGCGAAGGTTGTCCTACGGTTACAGGGATTGAACCGGAAGAAGCACCGCAGGTTCCAGCGGCCAATTCTAGATCTTTTCCTACCATTGAAATTTTAGGAAGAATTTCGTGGCCCTTGCCTATCAGAGTGGCTCCTCTTACAGGCTCTGATATCTTTCCATTTCGGATCACGTAACCTTCTTCAACTGCGAAATTGAATTCTCCTGTGGCTGGGTTTACTGAACCGCCACCCATTCTTTTTGCATAAAGTCCGAAATCTACGGACGCAAACATCTCGTCCAAGGAATCTTTTCCTGCTTCAATATAAGTATTTCTCATTCTGGAAACTGGAGCGTATTGGTAAGATTCTCTTCTTCCACTTCCGGTTCTTGGGGATCCTGTTTCCATGGATCCTATCCTATCAGCAAGATAGGCTTTTAAAATTCCGTTTTCTATCAGAAGTGTTTTTTGTGTAGGCATTCCCTCATCGTCTATTTTCAAGGAACCGTATTGTTCTTCTATTGTTCCATCATCATAAGCTGTAAGGCATGATTGTGCGATTGGCTCTCCTAGTTTTCCTACAAAAGGAGAAGATTTTTTGCGGATAGCCTCAGTCTCCAAAGGATGACCACATGCTTCATGGAAAATTACTCCACCAAAACCGTTGCCCATTACCACAGGCATTTTTTTACCTTCTATATAACCTGCATCCAACATGAAAAGAGCTCTTTCGCCTGCTTTTCTTGCGATATCTTCTACAGCTAATCCTTCGAAAAATTCGAATCCCTTTAGAGCGCCAGGAGATTCACTTGCTACGAACCTTTCGCCCTTATTTTCTGCGGTTACAGAAAGGAAAAATCTACTTCTAACTCTTAGATCTTCTACCCAAAGTCCTTCCGAGTTTGCGATCAGAACATTCGTAACTATATCGGAAGCGCTGACTCCCACTTGTATAATCTTAGAAGAAACTTTTCTAGCGACCGTATCCGCAGTTTGTAGGAGTTCCAACCTTCTGAACGGAGGAACTTTTCTAGGGTCATGTATATTTTTAGAAAAAGAATATTTGGAAACATCTCCGGGAAGAGTAAATGTTCCTGAGCCATTACCTGCCTCTCCTCGAGAATCAGCGAGTAAATGAATTAAAGAAAGTAAATGTTGTTGGTCATCATTACTTGTATAAGCATACAAAACATCCGTCCCATATACCAATCTGATCCCGATCCCATAATCAGTTGCCGCAAGTGATTGTTCTATCTTTTGGTCTCTGAGTGAAATGGAAGAATTTCTGGATTCTTCTTCATAAATTTCCACAAAGTCCGCTTTTCTTTTTTTACCTGCATCGATCAGGGTTTCTATATTGGATTGATTCATAACCTTTTACTTTAGACAGAAAATTTTTGATAATAACGGACAGGAAAAAGGATCACTCAAATTTAGGGAATGGAATACCGACCGGTGCTGAGGCTAAACCCTCCAACGCTAGTCGAATATACTCAGGTCCTTTGATATCCTCATATCTAGGAACAAGGTGAAAATGCATATGAGCTACTTTTTCTGCGACCAATACCGTATAAATTTTAGGAGGAGAAAACTTATTATGGATCCAATCGGTTGCGAATTGGAGCGTCTCTCCTAAATCCTTGAATTCTTTAGTGTCCCAGTCCGAATATTTTTCTCTATGGGAAATTGGTTCTATATATAGATAACCTGGGATTTTTTTATCTTCAGGCGCATGACGGATGATAAAAGAAGAATTTTGGTGAATTAGTCCTGGGATCTTTGCCCCGCGCAGTACCGAACAAATTGGGCAATCTGGAGAAACGACTAAGGTTTTATGGGCCATTACACCCCGCTGCCCTGGGAAAGATAGGATTTGTATTTTTCATACACTCTAAAGATATAATCCTTATCCGAACAAAAACGAATGATACATCTATAGAAATGATATCTTTCCAGATCCTTTCTTTCTCCGTTCTCATCCACCTTATGTTCTTTTAAAAGAGACTTTAACATTCCTAAAAATAAGGACCTTTCCTTTTGGTTATATCCTTCCTGGGAATAACGCACACCCTCTAGAATATTTACAAACTTTTCGGCGGATGTTTGGAATGAATCCGGAGAAGATAGGAATTCCGACTTCTCCTCAGGCGAAAAAGTAGAGAGATAATCATGGAATAATGTGAGTTGTATCGCCTCTACCAAGGACTGGGTTCTGGCCTTCGTTTCGGTATAAAAAGGAGTTTGGATGCTATATTCCACAAAGTCTTGCCAGGAAGATTTGGTGGTTTGTATTTTATGTAGTTCTAACAGGCTCATATATTTTTAAAGCTTTTCAGTTTGGGGTTTTCGATTATGGTTTGAGTATTACAGGATAAAAGCCGCCTATGTCAAAGGTTTTCCGATTCTTCTTTTTGCTTTTCTTTCTCTCCTATCCCTTAAGCCTTACTGCTTCCGAAAAGTCCCCGGAGGAGTTATTAAATTCGTTTTTAGAATGGTCCGGACATCCGATTTTAGCGGAAGAAAGGATAGTTCGTAATATATCTGCTGAATATATTATTGAGTTAAAAAAAGACTCTGAACAAAGTTTGGAATTATTTCTAAAAAGCGATCTAAAACCTGACAGAAGACAAAACCAAAAGCAGGGTCTAGATAAACTTAGAAAAGATCTAGAAAGCCTGGAAAGATTCGAAGGAGTACAGATCAAATTTTCAGGAAAAGAATGGGAGACCCTATTTTATAATAAGGGAGATTTCCCGGATTCTTATTACGAATTCGAGGCCGGTCCGGTTTCCATCAGATACATATTTCGTAATCTAATATACCGCCCTTTACCTAAATGGGGAGAATTAAAACTACAAGGAAGCTTTCTACTCTTCTCCGAATCAGGAGCGTTGTTATTGTACAAAACAACCCCAGATTTTCCAATCAAGGATCTGGACATTAGAGAAGTCCGTACATTCTTCGAAGAAAATAAAAAGCATACCGGAAATGTGAAAAACTTCTCCGAAAACAAAACGGAACTATTTTATTTTCCTAATCATAATCTGGCTCCCTTCTATATATTACTTCTCTCTAAAATACTTTTGGTGTTTTCCTCTTTCATTATATTTATATTATATGCGGGAAGGTTCTGGAGATTCCTTATAGAACAAACTCGCAGAAGCCATAAGGCGGAAGTCTCGTTTTTAGCGGATAAGACTAAGACGGATAAGGGATTTTTGTCCGATTAGGCCTTGTTTTTCCGGGCTCATTTTACTACAATCATATTTACTATACAAATATTTGCACTTTTTTCACCCCTCTCCTAATTTTTTGGGTGACATAAGAGTGATTTCGTCAGAAACTTTTCCCAGGGAATCCGAAGGTTTTTTAGATCCGACCTGGAATTTGTCCGGGACTAAGAGTATCCTTCGTATTAGAAAAGATTGGATTCCCATTAAAAAAGTACACGCAGTTTTATCTGAGGGGGACCGGGTCTTGGCAAGAGAAGGAGCTAAAGAGTCCATGAAAAAGCAAAAAGAAGAAGCACAGGGTTTGGACGATTCCAAGCGCCAGGCAATTGATCAGGCAATGACCCAAATCGAAAAACAATTCGGTAAGGGCTCCATTATGCGTTTAGGAGCTGCATCTGCAAGTGTAGTTGCACCAGTAATCCCAACTGGATCCTTAGATTTGGATATCGCCCTCGGTATCGGTGGTTATCCATTGGGAAGGATCGTAGAGATCTATGGCCCAGAGTCCTCTGGTAAAACCACCCTAACCCTTTCTGCAATTGCTGAGTGCCAAAAGAAAGGTGGAGTAGCTGCATTTATCGATGCAGAGCACGCCCTAGACCCTGCCTATGCAAAAAAGTTAGGAGTCAATCTTGAGGAACTATTAGTTTCTCAGCCGGACAACGGAGAAGAAGCATTAGAAATTTGTGAATCTTTAGTCCGAAGTAATGCAATCGATATCGTGGTTGTGGATTCAGTTGCAGCCTTAGTTCCTAAGGCAGAGATCGAAGGAGATATGGGAGATTCTCATATGGGTCTGCAAGCAAGACTTATGTCCCAAGCACTTCGTAAACTGACTGGAACCATTTCTAAATCCAAAACGGTTGTTGTATTCATCAACCAGATCCGTATGAAGATCGGTGTGATGTTCGGATCTCCTGAAACGACTACTGGTGGAAACGCATTAAAGTTTTATAGTACAGTTCGTTTGGACATTCGCAAGATAGAAACCTTAAAAGAAAAGGAAGAAGCCACTGGGAACAGGGTACGTGTAAAAGTTGTAAAAAACAAAATGGCACCACCTTTCCGTCAGGCGGAATTCGACATAATCTTTAACACAGGAATTAGTCGAGAAAGTTCTCTCGTTGACTTGGCTGTAAAACACGACATTATTAGCAAATCCGGGGCCTGGTATTCCTATAATACGGAAAAGATAGGCCAAGGAAAAGAAGCCGCTAAAGAATACCTGAAATCAAATCCAGAGATCGCATTCCAAATAGAAAATATGGTAAGAGATCTAAACGGATTACCTCCTTTAGCACCACCTGACGGCAAACTACCACCTGCTCAGCCGTCAGAAGAAGTCCAAAAAGCAGCAGGCTAATATTACTACTGGCTTTCTTTTTAGAAACCATTGACCGCCGGATGAGAACTCATCCGGCGTTTTTTTATTCCAAGCCGAGTCCCGATTTTTAGGATTGTTTCAAACGCTAGTCAAAAGGAAGACCAATGTCAGAGATCAGCATCATCGGAGCAGGCGGATTTACAGGGAAAGAGTTATTAGGACTACTCGCCCGCCATCCAAAATATAAAGCGGTGCATGTTACTAGCGATAAACTTGCAGGCAAATCTCTTTCCGAAGTTTTTCCTGATTTGGTCTCTCCTAAAGATCTTGTTTTTAAAAAACACGAGGACGAAGTTCCAAAAGGTTCACTCGTAGTTCTTGCAGTTCCGAACGATGCCGCTTTAGAGTTAGCTCCTAAGTTCTTGGATAAAGGTCATAAAGTGATCGATCTTTCCGGAGTATATCGTCTTCATAACCAAGAAAAATTTGAAACTAATTATAAATTAAAACATACTAGCTTTTCTCTAACGGCAAAAGCGGTATTCGGTATTCCGGAAATTTTCAGAGAGAAACTGAAAGGTGCCGACTTTGTTTCTAATCCAGGCTGCTTCTCCACTTCAGTGATCCTGGCCTTATACTATTTAGGAAATCTCAGAAAAGAAATCAAACCAAGAATAGTAGCCGATTGTAAATCAGGGATTAGTGGTGCCGGTGGAAGAGTAGAAGACGGTGGATTTTCCTTCAATGGTGTGTATGAAAATTTCAGAGCCTATAAAATTTTAAGCCACCAGCATGAGCCTGAGATCCAAGAGTATTGTTTTGCAGGATCCGGGTTATCCGAACCTGAAGTTTTATTTGTACCTCATTTACTTCCAGTATATAGAGGGATCTTATCCACGATCTATCTGGAAGCAAATTCTGAAAATTTACCTTTTTTCGAAACTCTAACTGAAAATTCTAAATCGGAACCATTCATTCGGATCAGAAAAACTCCGGAAGAGATTGATTTGGCAAAAGTGCAACATACAAACTTCTTAGATATTAGCCTGAGACAAAGAGGAAAGAATATCACAATTGTTTCCGCTCTGGATAATCTAATGAAGGGAGCTGCAAGTCAGGCATTACAAAACATAAATTTAATGTTGAACGAGCCGGAAACCCTGGGCTTACTTTCCTAATTCCTATGGAAAAAAGAAGTATCTATCATCTTGTCAGGGACTCTTGTATCCATTACAAGGATAGACCTTTCCAATGGATCTGGGATGAAAAATTAAAATCATTCTCCGGGATCTCCTATTCCGAATGGTTTTTGAATCTGGAAAATCTTTCCGGGTTTTTCAGACAGAAAAATCTCGTAAAAGGTGATAAGGTAGGCTTATTCTGTGATAATAGGACAGAATGGGCATTATGCTCCTTCTCCGTAATGTGTTCAGGCGGGGCGGATGTCCCAAGAGGATGTGATGCAAGTGAAGATGAGATATTTTATATCTTAGATCACACAGAATCCAAGATCACATTTATAGAAAAAGAACAAGTCCTGGTTAAACTGGGAAATATCCTAAACAGATTAAAACATCTAGAAACCGTAATACTTATAGAGTCTGAAGAAAACTTTGCCTCTTTGGCAAAATTAAAAGCGGCTTATCCTAAAATCGAATTTATAGATCTGGAAACCGCAGTCGCTCAAGGAAGAGCCTGGGTTGAAAAGAAGGGAAAATCACTTCTTCATTCGATCGGCGAATCTTTAACCGAAAATGATATTGCAACGATCATTTATACTTCAGGGACCACTGGAGTTCCAAAAGGTGTAGTATTAAAACATAGATCCTTTACCTGGACGATCGACCAGTTGCAACAATTTGTACCTGCAAATTATTCTGATAGAGTCGTGGTGTTCCTTCCTCCTTGGCATATTGCAGAAAGGATTTTAGAAACGGCGCTTCTTTCTTGGGGTGCCTCACTCGCCTGCTCCAATGTTTCTCAGCTGACTCGCGATTTCGAGATCATCAAACCTACGGTTCTTGTTTCTGTCCCAAGAGTTTGGGAAGCATTGTATCGTAGGATTTGGGACAAGGTTTCTAAATCTTCTCCCGCTAAACTTGTTATTTTTAAAACTGCAGTCCGGATCGCAGAAACTTATAATTCTCTTTTAGATACTGTCACTGGAAATTATTCGGAAACAGAAGAATCGAATAAAGAGGAGAAGTTAACCGACACAGTAGTTTCTACCCTACTTCTTCCCATATTTTATTCTTTGAATATTTTGGCTCAGAAGGTGCTTTCACCTGTGAGGGCTCTATTCGGTGGGCAACTTAGATATGCATTCTGTGGTGCAGGAGCGATGCCTCCTAAGATCCAATTTTTTTTCCGTTCCATGGGAGTTCCCATTATAGAAACTTATGGAATGACTGAGACTACAGGAATGGGAGCCTTAGGGAGTTTTCCAATTCCAAAAACCGGATCAATAGGTCCCGTGTTTCCCGGGGCACATATCAAGTTAGTAAATGAGCAGAATGTTGTAGTTTCCAAACCTGGAGACAAAGGGATCGCTTGGCATAAGGGTCCTCATGTAACCGCAGGTTATTATAAAAATGCGGAACTCACCCAATCCAATTTTTCGGATGGATGGTTTAATTCGGGAGACTTATTCGTTTGGACCAAAACGGGTGAATTAAAATTTGCAGGTAGAGCAAAGGATACGATCGTTCTTTCTTCCGGAGAGAATGTGGAGCCTGAACCTATAGAAGGGAAAATTTTAGAAACCGGTTGGGTGCTGACAGCGGTGGTGATAGGCCAGGACCAAAAGTTTTTGGCGGTTTTAATCGTTCCGGATTTTGCAAAAATCAGAGATCATTTTTCTTCCCAAGGAATTCGTCTTTCTAATGATAATTCCGCCCTTGCCCAAGATCAAAAAGTACTGAAATTTTACAAAGATCTGCTCAAGACTACTATCTCGGAAAAGAACGGTTTTAAAAATTTCGAAAAAATCGGCGAGTTTCGCCTTTTAGACAAAGAGTTCGAAAAAGGAAAAGAACTCACCGAAACCATGAAAGTGAAAAGAAATAAGGTTGCAGAACTCCATGCGCATCTGATAAAAACGATCTTTCTTTAATCAGATGAGCGACCTTAAAATCCAGGACATCCTTTTCTGCGCGGCTTTCGCGGGAGAAATCGACAAACTCAAATCGGATCCTCGGATCCATACCTTCGAAGCAGGCATCGGAGAATTAGAAGCCGCAATCAATCTCCAAAAATATCTTTCAGATCCTTCTAACTGGAAACCTAAGGCGATTTTTGGGATAGGTTCCGCAGGAGTTTATAACTGGATCCCCAGAAAGGATTGGGAAGGCAAATTCGGAATTTCCAAAGTATTCGCAAACTACCAAATCGCATTTTTGGACAAAAAGATCAGACTTCCGGAAAGTATGACTTTCAGATATGAATTCCCCGACTTACAATTCCCATTCGATGGAAACGATTTTATTGAGTCGGCTACCAACGGAACAGGCTCGGTTACCTTGGAAGACCTAAGTCCTCGTGCTTTAGAAAGGATTAAGGGAGAAAGTTTGGGCTTCGAAAATATGGAAGCATTCGGTCTTGCAAAAGTATGCAATCTATTTAATATTCCTTTCGGGACAATATTTGCACTTACGAACAAAGTAGGACCGAAAGGAAGTGAAGAATGGAAACTTTCCTGGAGAAAACATTCAGACAGGCTCCAGGAAAAAATCTTAAGTTATCTTTGACTATTTTTCTGCAGGGAAAAATAGTTTTCGGATATCGCCAATTGCAGCTTCCGTTTCCAATTCCCCTTTCTTAATGATTTCCTTATATTTTCCGAAATCGGTAAATGCAAATTCTTCAATATGCAAATTGATAAAAAGATCCATTTTTTCTTTTCTCAATTTTGTGATCTCTCTTCCTTCTAACGTAATCGCTCTCGCCATAATTTTTAGAATTGGAGGGTAAGTAATATCTTCCCAAAGATTTTTGAAAAATGATTTTCCTGTTACCTTTCTGTCTTCTAAAAGTCTAACGATCCCCTCGTCTCTCAATGGAGAAACGTTTACAGATAAGATCACATCTGCACCTTTTCTTCTGATCAAGTTTTCCGGGACATTATTGATCACTCCACCATCTATCAAAAGATGATCTCCTTTAAATACTGGAGGGAACATACCAGGCAAACTCATCGCAGCAGCAAGAGCTTCCCAAACGGGGCCTTGGTCCATTACATATTCTTGTCCGCTATGAAGATCCACTGCAGAAGTCGCAAATGGGATTTTTAAATCTTCTATCAATTGAGTACCGAATGCATCCTTTAACATTCGGAGCATTCTTTTTCCTTTGAAGAAGGAAATAAGTGGAATGGTTGGATCGAATGGTTTTTCTATCCCCCCGAAAAACTTACCGATCATTTTGAAGATCGAATCAGTGCTCTCTCCTCTTGCATAAAGCGCTCCGATAACAGCTCCAAAGGAAGAACCGCTTACAAAATCAAAACGGATCCCTTCCCTTTCTAAAACTTTCAAAAGTCCTACGTGAGCAAGAGCTCTTGCTCCTCCTCCACCAAGCGCAAGTCCTCTGGTCCTCGACACCAAATATCTTGCAAAAGTTTCTCCTTTATAAAATACTTTTTGGTTTGCGGACTCTTCATGTTTTCTTAATCCGTTTTCGGATACAATGATCCGTGAAGTCCTTCCGGAAAAATTTCTGATCCTTGGTTCCCAATAACCTAAGATCTCATTTTTCTGCTTTAGATTTCTTTCCGGCTTTTCTTCCCAGAAAACGATCTGATCACATTGTTGAACAAGTTTATCCAACTCAGGTTGGATCTCCGGATTTTTAAAATATAGATGTAGTATAGAGGATTTCTTTCTCAATTGAGCGATTGTTCTTATCATCTCAGATACTGATTTCCCTTTGAAAGTATCCATTCTTAAAAGAGAAACATGACCCTCGTGTGACTTCCTACCATTGTCCACAATCGATTCCAAATGTACTTTAAAATCTTCTACTTCTTCTATAGGGATATGGCATACAAGTCTTCTGGGAGAATGTATTTGGCTGGAAGAATCTTCCATCACCTCTCTCATTCTCATGCCCATGAGCCTCATCAAATTTTGAGAAAGTACTCTTTCTTTAGCGGCTAATTTTAGGAAATATTCTCCGTCCAAAACATATAACTGTGTATCCAGGATTGCGGTTGCAGAACCGGTATGAGCTGTTCTTGTAAGAACGCTATTCTCCGCGAATACGTCACCTTCTCCCAAGTAACGAACAGTTTTGCCCGCTTCTCCCAAGGTCATCATTACTTCTCCGTGTCGGATTATGTAAAGTTCCTTGGAGATCTCTCCCTTATAATAAATGACCGTGTGATTATGAACGTGTCGTTCTTCTATATGACCATAAAGTAAGACTAGTAATTTTCTCGGGAGACCCTTGAACAAGGGGATAGACGCTAAAAATTGCAACGCTTCCGGAGGTACTATTTTTTTCATGCGGGCAAAATCCTAACCTGGGAAATTTATTTTGTAAAGCGGAACTAGATCGTAACTCTGGTATTAGCCGACGGACCGACAATAGGAAATCCTCTTGATTTTTGGTCTATCGCGTAAATTCTAGCTCCGATGAAGTTAGAATCGGCCAAAGTGGTTGAGATATTCAAAAATTCCGTCACGGACTGGCATAAAGAGGAAGTACTTTCTCCCAATCCATTCCCTCAATCTTCCCTCGAGTTCCTATTTTACCAAAAAAACCAGATAGATACTATCCAATGGCATGTGGAAGACGAAATCAGAAGGCCGGATCTACCAGATAAGGATCTGGTCCAGTTCAAAAGAAAAATAGACGCTTTGAACCAGGAAAGGACTGACCTAGTAGAACAGATAGACGATCAGATCTCAGCAATGTACAAGTCCGTAGAAAGAAAGCCGAATGCCAGAATGAACTCTGAAACCCCGGCTTGGCTGATTGACAGGATGAGTATCCTGGAACTCAAAATTTATCATATGAAAGAACAAACGGAAAGAAAGGATGTAAGCCCCGATCATATCATTACCTGCCAAAACAAGCTGAATGTTTTGTTGGAGCAAAGGACCGATCTTTCCAAATGTCTGGATGAACTTCTGGACGATTTATCTAAAGGAGATAAATTCTATAAGGTGTATAGGCAGATGAAAATGTATAACGACAAAAATCTGAACCCATCCTTATATACAAAACAAGCATGAATCTTTTGGTGCTAAGATTCTCAGCGATGGGAGATGTTGCCTTGATGGCTCCGGCTTTGATTGCCGTAGCCGCCAAGTATACGAATATACAACTAACCGTCGTAACCAGAGGGAACTATGCTCCCTTCTTTTATAATATCCCGAACGTTCATGTGATCGGGATCAATCTCAAAAAGTATAAAGGCCTCTCCGGATTATATCGTTTATTCAAAGAATTGAATAAATTAGGCCCTTATGAAAAGATCGTGGACCTTCACTCCAGCGTTAGATCCCGTTTTATCAGTTTTTTCTTTTGGATCAGAGGAGTTTCCGTTTTTAGGATTATTAAAGGAAGACGGGAAAAAATGCGCCAGATACGCAAGACGCGAAAAGTTTTGCGTAAACTTCCTCACACTGTAGATAGATATCTTAAAGTTTTTGAAAAAGCGGGATTTCCTGCAACTGTACGCAAAGGTCCTTGGATCAATGTGGATCCCGAATCCAAAATTTACGCTAAAGACTTCCTTCTTGCCAGAAAGATAGATAAGAAGGAAGGGCTCTGGGTGGGTTATGCACCTTTTGCTGGCCATAAGCTAAAAGAATGGCCTATGGAAAAAAGCCTAGAATTACTCAAACTATTAAAAGAAGAATTTCCAAATATTAGAATATTCTTATTCGGTTCCTCCCAGGAAGCAGTCCAGATGGAAGAATGGAGAAATGGGGACCAGTCCATGACAATCGTTTCCGGTGGTAAACTTGGAATACGAGGTGAATTAGGTATCATGGAAAGAATGGATGTAATCATCGGAATGGATTCTTCCAATATTCATATTGCAGCACTTCTGAAACGTCCCGTGATCGCTCTATTCGGAACCACTCACCCACTTTCCGGATTTGCACCTTTTGGTCAGGAAGATACTGGAGTTTTGCAGATAGACGATCTGCCTTGCAGGCCATGTAGTATTTACGGAAATACTACATGTTATCGAAAAGACTTTGCCTGTATGGAAAGAATTACTCCGGAAGACGTGATCAAACGGATCAACGTCATCAAGAATATTAATACACTTTTTTGATCAGCCCATGATCCCGAAAGGATCCAAAGAGAAGATCGTATTCAATATAGATCTTTTCTTTTTCTTATTCTTTTGGTCAGCGACCGATTTATAAACTTCTTCCATTCTATCCACACATGCTTTCATTTCATGGCTTTGTGAAATTTTTAAGGATTCCTTGGAGAAGGAAGCATACATAGTAGGATCTTCTAAAATTCGAACCGTTTTCTCCGCAATATCCCTTACATCGAATGGTTTCGCGATAAATCCATTCACTCCGTCATGAATCAATTCCGGGATCGCAAATGAATCCACACCCACTGCAGGAAGACCGCAGGCCACGGATTCTAAAATTACAAGTCCTTGGGTTTCCATGGTAGAAGCAGTCAAGAATAGATCGTAATTCGGATAGTGATTTGGTAGTTCCGCTCTATCTATAAAGCCTGTAAATGTAATTGCTTGGTCTATACCTAATTTTTGGGCTTGGACCTTCAGAGAGGCCAAAGCGGGTCCATCTCCTATGATTGTTAGAGTGGCAGATGGGATCTTCTCTATAATCAGTTTGAAAGAGTTTATGATCACATCACAATTTTTCTCGTAGGAGATCCTACCAACATGCAGAAGTTTAGGACTCTCTGAAAGAGTTTTAGGACTCCCTTTAAATTGAGAAAGATCCAATCCGTTAGAGATAACTGCCACAGGCTTTTTTAATCCGAACTCTTCTAATTGTTTTTTGATCAGGTGAGAAGGAGAAATAATCAGGTCGCATCGGTCGTATAAATTATTCGTAATTTTCAGAATGATCTTTTTACGAATATTGAACTTATCGAATTTTTCGAACTTCACCAAGTCCTTTATCTTGATCTTCTTATTCAACTTTCCAATTCTCATGAAAAGTTTATCCAGCTTAAGAAGGCGATAAAAGGAAAGATACATGTCCTGCTCGGACATCAATGTATGATAAGTTCCTATACTTGGAATCCCGTATTTTTCAGTAGCATTGATCCCATAGACTCCCATAAGCCCCGGAGTGTGGATATGCACCAGATCGGGCTGGAATTCCTTGATCGCTCTTTTGATCTTAGAAGGAGAAGGTAAAACAACTTTGATATCAGGGTAACTAGGCAGGTATCCGCTTCTGAATCTTTCCAAACGGATATGATCTCCCATCGTATCGAAATCACCTTCTCCATAACGTGGACAACAAATCAAAAATTCATGTCCTCTTTCGGCGAGTGCTTCCGCAAAATTTCTCATTGAAATAGCGACCCCGTCTATTTTGGGTAAAAAGGTGTCCGAAAAATAAAGAATCTTCATCTAGGTTCCTAATGCGGAACCAATCTCCTCCATAATATGGATTTTACCACTCCATTACAGAAATCTATGTGAAAAATAATCGAATTTACAAAGAATAGATCGGTGAGATTATTTCCAGAATCCAGATGAAAGAGTTTTTGAAAAAGGCGCATCTATTCTGTTTACTCGCAACCATTCCTTCGATCGGAATTTCGGTCAGTCTCAGCCAGGGATTTCTGGTGCTTTCCTTTTTTTTCGGAATAGCAGACCAATTAAAATCAGGAAATTGGAAGGAGATCCTACCGAATCATCCTGTTTCTAAAATTGCTATTTCTCTTTTCCTATGGTACGGGATCGTTTTTTTGATCCATCTCGTTTTCGATAATTCCAGTGGATACGCAAAGGCAGCTTGGAATGGAGAATTAAAAGACTTCTTCCTATTTTTTGGATTACTCTCTGTAGGATTTACTAGAAAGGAAGATTTGCCTAAAATATATAAAGCACTCTTCTGGCTTTTTTTACTCCTGGTATTTACAGGAGTTGCAGGAGGTTTCACTCCTGTCCGGCTTTCCAGACTTATTAGTGATCTTTACAAAACGTCCAGTAGTTATAGATTTACACATCCGTTAGGTTCTATTTCTTCCATACCTCTTTATATCTCCATAGGTCTGATGAATACCCATTTGACCTTCGGAGGATTACTACAATTTTTCTCCGCTTTTGCAGTATTCGGATTTCTTAGAACTCTAATCCAAGGGGATAAAAAGAAGATACTATTCGCGGGAATTCTTCTATTTTTATACTGCTTAGTATTCTTATTAAACCAAGCAAGATCCAGTATGATCGGAGCTGGCGTGAGTATCTTTTTTGCAGGTGTTCATTTATTCTTTATCAGAAAAGAATTTTCAAAATCCTTTTTGATCAAAGGAGCCTCCCTCTTCTTAGGACTCTTATTCTTGATCGGGATAGTGCTTACATTTAGTCCTGCAGGAAAGAAGGTGATCGGGCCACTTTTCGGAAAAGAAAAACATACGGACTCAGGAAGAACATTCATCTGGGATTCAAGTTTTCCACTCATCCAAGAGCATCCGATCATTGGAGCGGGCCCTGGAAATTATAATAAAGAGATCGAAAAGATAAGAATCGAACATTCAGAAACATATTCCGAACTCTCCTATTTTTACGAAGTCACACAAAGAGGACATGCTCATAACGATTATTTCCATTTGGCTTCCGTATTCGGTATCCCTGCTGCATTGATCTATTTGGCATTAGGAGGAATTCTAATCGCTTATCTGTTCCAATCCAAACAGGATTTTCAAAAACTAGTATTCTTTTACGGACTGATCGGGTTTTTTGTATCCGGATTATTCCAGTGTTATTTCCAGGATGATGAAGTGGTCATTCTTTTCTGGATTTTATTAGGACTTTTCGTAAAAGGAGAAATACTAATCTCAGAGAGAGATAACGCATAAGTTTTTCCTTCTTTGGTTAGGAAGTCCTTGCTCCGAAAAAAAAGCAGAATCTGATTTAGAATATTGATACGAAAGACCCAAACCTTCCTTATAATTATAAACTGAAAATAATATCTGCTCCGGCCAGCTCAGATTATAATTAATAGCTTTATAACAGAAATATAAACCGAAATCCTCATATTCAACTAAGACAACACCGGAATTCGAACTTACACTTTCCGAAAGATAATATACACCATCTTCTAATAAAACTCCTAGTTTCCGAGGAAGTTTTCCTCTTTCTAAGATCCATACATGTTGTGGTAATTTTTCAGAGATAAGTTCGAAAAGCTCAGATTCATTCGGAAAAATCCAAACTCCTGCTGATCCTAAAAAATAATCCGGTCTCAAAAACCGAGAAGGTTTTAAAATCGAAGAATAAAATTCTTCCATCAAATCCGATTTAGGAAGAAAAAATCCGGTCTTTCCATTTATGAGGAATGACTGAATTCCTAAATTTTCCGTTCCATCTTTTGGAAATTCATTTTTACCTCCAAAATTGCGAGAGCTAATGGAGATATAATCGGTTATAGATTTACAAGATTCATCTTTCCACCTGTATAAATTATTCCAACGAAACCAAAGAAATCCGATCTCTAAATACAAATCTGCTGGTTGTGTTCCAGATCTGCAAATCTGATCAGTCACTGGGTCCAATATATAATTAGAATCAATCGATAATTCTGCGGCCGCTGTTTCTACACGTTTGGATTTACTTCGTATATTCTCCCATTCTTGCTTAAATTCTTTTGCGATCCGAGTATCTTTCATGGCGATCAGAATTTCCCTGTTAGAATCCCTTGCGCTTAAAGAATAATTATAAGATCCGGTTAAAACTTCCAAATCATCTAAGATCATAGTTTTGTGATGTAGAAGTCCCCCTTTTCCGATCGTAGGATCATCTAAGATATCCTCATTCCCATCCTCCATGATCTCAATTCCTGGAATTCCCGATAAAATTTTCCCTTCCGGATCCACAGGTCGATTATAGATCCCGCTAATCGATCCGTGATTGGTCCGAGTAAATGCTGAACTTAAAATCGGATCATAATGATCGAAGATCAAATATCGAATGGAATGACGAGAAGAAAGAATAGAATCAAAAAGTCTAGTTTGGATTAAAGATCCCTCCTGAGGAGAATTCCAAAATTCTAATCCGGCAATTTTTAGAACAGGGAATGGATAATCTTCCTTTAGAAAAGAATAAAAATTTTCCCATTCCTTTCTATTCAGTTTAAATTCTAAATACCCATTATGATCCTGCTCCAAACCGTAATAAGTAAAATTTCCTGTTCCAATAAATACCAATGACTGATCAGAAACCAAAACCTTGGTATGCTGTAGGCCTGTCCCTTTCCAATATTTCAAAAAAGGTAGAATAGAAATTGGATATGATTTCCCCCATTCTCCCATCAGCTCCAAACGAACTCCTCTTCTATCTGCTTGGATGAGTTCTGATTCTATTTCAGGATCGGAGAAGGAATAGATATGCATATAGATGGATTCTTTAGTTTCTCGGATGATTCGTAAGATTTCATCCCTTACAATTCTCTTTTTGCCGATCGGAACGAATCTACCTGGATAAGAAAAAAACACCTTGGGATATAATTCATCTTCCCAGAAAACGGAAACTTCTTCTTCGGTTCTTTCGCAATTGCAAAAACAAAGGAGTGCAAATAAGAATGAAAACTTCTTCATTTCCAAACTCCTACTATACGGAAAAGCATGTACCATTGTTTAAGTCCGGTTGTATCGTCCGACTCAAAACCTCCTAAATCCAATTCGATCTTGGAAGAATCATCATCCAAAGGAGACCAGGAAATGTTTACACCCGCCTCTCTCAGGAATTTGTTTTGTATATTCTTGGAAGAAATTGTCCAAAGACCGGAGGAAGAATTTTCCTCCCTCAAAAATCCTATATATGTAAAATGTATTCCTGGTGAAATTCCAAAGAACTTTCCTTCCGCTTTCCAGCCGAATAAGTTTGCAGGTCTTTTGCCTGGAAAATTAGTCTCTTCTCTTTCTAATCCTTTGTCTGTGATCCAAGTAGAAGGATAAAATCCCCAGACCTGTTGTAAGATAGGATTTGAAATGGGAGAAGCGCCCATTCCTACAAAACCAAGTTCTAAAATTTCACCCTGAGAAGATCTTTTCTCTCGATCAGGCAGAAAACCAAAGATGGAAATTTTTCCGAATGTATTATAAAATCCTAAATCAAATCGGAGAGCTTCTCCACTAATCGGAATAGATCTTTCAGCACGAGAGGGATGATATCCTGTTATATCAATCCCTCTAGAAAGGAAAAAATCCCCGGAAACATAAAAATACTTCCAGAGAAATCCAAGTCCGACTCTCCATTCAACTAGATAGTCTCTATCTCCATCTATCGTTTCCGATTTAGATTCTTTTGTATCAGAACCGAATCTTCCCCAATTTCCCAAAGAAAGATAACGCACTCTAAATCTATATACAAAACGATCTTCTTTATTTCCTGTTAAGCTGATCCCGGCTCTATATCTGGATCGGGAAGAAAATACCGTATCCTCTTTAGAGACCAATTCTTCTCTTGCTTGTTTCGGAAGAAATGATTCTCTTCCCTGCAATTTCAACCATTGGTTTTCTATTAAGGGAAATCCTCTGTATAGATCCAAAAAATCGAATCTGATCTTGATACGATCCAATTCGGTTTCTGCAAATAATCCTTCTACTCCGTCTTTCCAAGAAGACCAGGCAGGAAATTCTTCAAAATCTGATTTTCTTCCTGCTCCCCATAAAATTCCTTTATAAAGAATTCCGAAGTATGAATTCTTTCCGGGCAAAAATACCACTCCTGAAGTTGGAGTGGTGATCAATATCCATTCTAAGTTTGTTTGGAATTTATCTTTATACTTTTCAAATTTAAAACCAAGGATCGCAGGAGAAGATAAGGCTGCGATACGAGAATTTTGATTTTCTTCTGCGATCCTTCCTTGGGTCCTAAATAAGATCCATTGAAAATAGATCTCCAAAGAAGGATTTGGAATTTCTTCTGAAGATATGAGTTGGGCATACAAAAATAAAAATAAGAAGAAGATTCTTTTCATGATCCACCTTCTTATTCCGAAATTCCAGGATGAGCATCGGTCAAAGGACAGCTTGGATCACGATAAGGTTTACCTAGATAAGAACTTGCAGACCAAATCCTCCCGGCGGATTCCAGTTTAGAATATGCCGATTTTCGAATCTTGTTTCGAGTATCGTTTACTCCTGGACCTGAAGAACTGTATGCGAATTCATCCCAAAGCTCTCCAGTATAAGGATCATAAATTTTAAGAATATTTGATCCGGAAGAAGGTAAGCTGAAACTTGTATCCTTCCAAAACTCTGTTTGAGGAAAACAGGTCGACTTTCCGGAAGAAAGCAAACTTAAACCTTCTTTCTCTAAAGGTAGCAGAATAGAAACTATAGTTCCATTCCCTTGGATGATCTCTAAAAATATAGATTCTGGAGAGTTTTCAGTAATAGATATAAATTCCAAAAATCTATCTTTTGAGATTGGATCCGCGCTTTGGTAAGAACCCATCCAAGAAACTTCCGAAAACCCCGCCTTGCTTACTAGTTGTGATCTTTGACAAAATTTTCGAGCAGCTGAAGTCCTTGGATTTTCCCTTGCTATAGTTGATTGTGAGAAAACGAACTGTGATTCGTTGTTTAAGTATGGATCGGCTGAATAGGGGTGAAGAAAGGCCTGTCCATTTTGAAAACAAACACTCACAGTTTCTCCATTCGTTTTTTGGAGAATTATACGAGTTGGAATTCCTTTAGAAGTCCTGAAGATCCCATCCCAGAGAACCTTCTCCTTTCCTTTCGAATTCGATATGGAAACAAGATCGTTCGTAGTAACTGACTTAAAAACCGAAAAGGAATAGGAAGGTTTTCCCAGCAGAAAAGGAAGATTTCCAATGCTGAGTATTTCTCCTTCCGAAATTTTCTGATTGATCCGGAGGGGAAATAGATTTTTTCCCCAGCTAATTTTTAAGGAAGAAGGATCACAAATTGACCTTCCTTTATAGATCAGATCTAAATATTTCCAATCTTCTTTTAGAATACCCTTATGTAATAACCCGCTCGGATTTAATTCTTCTAATTCAAAATCATTTGGATCGCAGTCAGTCTTATTCTCGGCGCCAGAGATTTGATTCTCTCCGGGATCCATACAGAACTTTGAAATCGTTTCGCAAATAGAAAATGAATTTCCTTTCCAGGAATAATATGTTTCTCCGAATAGATATCCCGTTCCTGGAAGATTGAACTCAAAAGACCGATCTCCCTTGCGAAGCAAAATTTTTCCGACCTTCTTTAAATCTCCCCATTTGATTCCGGAAAGAGATATATTTTCTAGAGAGGCGGAATCTTCCGCATAAATTCGAGTCTCCCGGCCGGAAATAAAACCTGTTGTTTGAGGAAGTAATACATTGTTTCCGAATAGGCTAAATTCCAATCCTTCTTCACAAATTGGAAAAGTGTTTGGATTATAGATCTCAATCCATCTTCCTAAATTGGAATTTGTTTCTCCGAAAATTTCAGTAATGATCGGAACGGAAGAAATGCAGTTTTCTAATCCAATTCGATTCTTAACTCGGATCGAATTTTGGATCTCTTGTTCTAAACTTGATGATTTAAATGAAAATCCAAGATAAACCTCAGATTCTCCCAAAGGAGAAAGAACCAAAACTGAAGTTCCATTCGAAAATGTGAATATACTAAAATTTTTAAAATGATTTTTAAGATTAAAATTGGTTCTATCCCAAACCTCGGTTCCGGCATTTAAGGATTTTAGCTTTCTATCTCCTATGAGTGAAAATTTAGGACCTTCTACTTTTTTTCTTATCCCGGAAAATGGATAGGTCCCTATTTTATACTCGGAGTCATCCGAAAGTGTAGAAGTAAATTCGGGAATTATCGAACCTTCTCTCCAGGCGGAAAGAGCCTGCGCAAATTCGGAAATTCCGGTACTATCAATACAGATCCGGATCCTAAAATTGGGATCTTCTCCAGAGATAAAACAAGTATGACCATTCTCTTGGACCAGGTCTGAAATGAGTCTAGGATCTCCCGCACGAATTGGATCGTATTGGAATTGAACAGATCTTTCCGTATCTTCCCAAACTAACTCGGGTGTAGTGTCCTGCTTACAGGAAGCCGAAATGAAAAAGATGATTAAGACGAAAGCAAGTAGTATTGTTTGCATTTTTCCCTCTAGAGCTACCTGTCTGGGGAAAAACTTCTTACTTGCGATTTTTAGGAATTAGAGTTGGAATTTTCCGGAATTATGATTCCGCCGGTCTCACTGCTTTGGTTTGCAGAAGTATGAAAATAATTATAAATTTTTTCTGCGAGCGCTTCTCCAATGCCTGGGACTTTCATTAGTTCTGCAATATTTGCATCTTCTATTTTTTTTTGGCCTGAGAACGATTGTAGCAATAGTTTACTTCTTTTTAAACCGATATCAGGAACTTCTCGGATCAAACCGGTTAAAGCTTCGCGATTTCTTCTGGAACGATGGTGTTCTACTCCGAATCTATGCGCCTCATCTCTAAGATGCCGAAGTAATCTCATCCCGGGAGAGTTCATATCAAAACTATAAGGAGAACTTTCTCCGGGGAAATAGATCTCTTCTCTTTTTTTAGCAAGTCCTACCATAGGCAGATTTGCCGCGCCTGCTTCTACCGCGGCCTCGCAAGCTCTTCCAAGCTGTGTAGGACCTCCGTCGATCACGATTAGATCAGGCATTACACCGTCTTCATTGATAATCCTTTGTAATCTTCTGGAAATCACCTCATGCATCATTCCAGGATCATTAATCCCTTCATAACCTCTGATATTATACTTTCTATAACCTTGTTTGAATGGTTTTCCTTCTACGAACATCACACCGCTCGCCACCGGAAAAGATCCTTGGAAATGAGAAATATCGTAACATTCCATGATATGAGGAGGTTCCTTAAGTTGGAACATATCTTGGATCTCTTTTAAAGCGACTGTTTGGTCTTTATAATGAGTAGCGAGAAGCCTTTCCGTAAGTCCAAGTTCCGCGTTTTTTTCCGCAATCTTCAGGAGAGACTTCTTTTCTCCTGCTTTGGGAAATCTTAATTTAGGTCGAAACCCAGTTTTTTCCTGTAGGAAGTCCAACACCGTCTCCCCTTCTTCTTTTAAACCGAAGGGAACTACTATACTAGCAGGGATCATACCCGCTCCCATATAATAATCCCGGAAGAAGGAGGATAATATTTCCTCTTCTGTAGAATTCTGCACACCTTGTAGAGGGAAAGATTTTTTATTATCGAGAAGCCCGCCCCGAACTTCCATAAGAACCACTTGTCCCTCATCTTCCTTACGAGCAAATGCGATCACATCTTCGTCACCGCCATCCATACTCACCACAGTTTGTTTCTGTCGGAAGATCTGAAGTCTTCCTAACATATCTCTGTATCTGGCGGCGATCTCAAATTCCATTTTACCGGAATACTCGTCCATACGTTTGGTGAGTTCGTTTGCCAGGACTTCTTTTTTGCCTTCTAAAAACTGAATGATCTGATTTACGATAACCGCATATTCATCTTCTGGAACTGTTCCTTGGCAAGGACCCAGACATCTTCCCATTTGGAAATTCAAACAAGGACGTTTAGGTTTAGGAAGTGGAAGTTTCTGTCTAACTTTTCGAATTGGGAAAATTCGGAGTATCACATCTAAAATTTCACGAGTGGTCCTAACATCTGTAAAAGGACCGAAATATCTGTCCCCATTATCCTTTATTTTACGCGTGATAAACACCATCGGATAAGGTTCCGAAAGGGAAACACAGATATATGGATATTTTTTATCGTCCTTTAAACGTACATTATATCTAGGATTATGTTTTTTGATCAGAGTTGCTTCTAAAATTAAAGCTTCTTTTTCATTGGAAGTTGCAAACCAATCCAGATCAAAAATTTCTCTCTGAAGATATCTAGTCTTAAGGTCCGTTTGTTTTTCTTTTAAATAGTTACGGATCCGTTTATCTAAATTTTTCGCCTTGCCGACATAGATCACCTCTCCTTCTGAATTCTTCCAGAGATAACATCCAGGAGAACCGGTCAGGTTTTTGAGTTTTTCTACAATCAGAGTATGATTGATCACTTCAGGCATGGTTTAATATTCTTCGCTCCAATCTTCAGACGAGGTTTTTCTTTTTAGACCTGCCAAAGTTTTGGAAGCGGCCTTCCTTTTGGCTTTTCTGGCCTTATCCGCCTTGGCCTTTCTGATCTTTGCAAGTTTAGGATCTTCTATCTTAGAAGCTTCAAAAATTTCGGCCTCTATTTTATCACATAGAAGAATTCTCGCCTTATATCTGTTTAAACCTTGGGTGCGATGAATGGAACATTTAATTTCGAGGCCAGTCTTTTTATAAAACAATCGGACAGCAGTCGAAACCTTGTTTACGTTTTGACCGCCCTTGCCTCCACTTCTTACAAAAGTTTCTTCCAAATCGGATTCTTTGATCCCAAGCTTTCGCATTCTGGAAAGAAGAAGGTTCGCTTTTTCCGGAGAGACCGGGAATAGAACGGCCATTTTATCTTTTTAAAAATTCTTCCGGATCAAATTGATTGAAATAAGGGAATGGTTTTCCGGAATCATCCAAACATACATAGGTTACCCTACAATCTATGATCTCCCTAATTTCTTTTTTCTTCTGATTTTTTGCAATGGCGGCACTTCGGATGGTGATAGAACTTTTTCCTACTTTCTCTATTTTAGAAAAAATTTGAATGATCTCACCAAGTAATCCTGGGCTTTTGAAGATAACATTATCCATTGTCACTGTAACAAGATTAGAATATCCAATTTTTTCAATGACGAACATTGCACAACCTTCGTCAATCCATGCAAGCATTTGTCCTCCAAATAGGAAACCATGTTGGTTTAAGTCTCTAGACATGACTATATGTTGAGTGCTTAATTCCATTCCTTGGATTTTTTCATCTAAAAATACTTCTGAGTTCATTTTGACCTCTTTAATCTTTTGGTGAAGTGGAAGAAGGACATTCTTTTCTGAGAATACATGTTTCGCAGAATGTTTTATGCGCCTTACAATATTTTCTTCCTAAAAATATAAAATACAAGGACAGATCCATCCAGTATTCAGGTTGAATATTTTGCATCAGATCCCTTTCCACTTTTACAGGATCTGTTTGTTTAGTAAGACCTAATTTTTTAGAGATTCTTTTAACATGAGTATCTACCACGAATCCTTCGGATATATGATGGATCTCATTTAATACAACGTTTGCCGTTTTTCTTCCTATACCCGGAAGTTTGATCAGCTCTTTGATACTCTTTGGCAATTTGCCATCGTATTCATTTAGAAGAAGGTTCGCAAAACCGGAAACTGACTTTGCTTTATTCTTATAAAAACCTGTAGAATAAATTAACTTTTCTATCTTCTTTAAAGGTGCAGAAGCAAGAGATTCCAATGTTGGAAGCTCTTTGAAAAGAATAGGAGTAACCTGGTTGACTCTTTCGTCAGTACACTGAGCGGAAAGAATTACCGAGATCGCAAATTCGTAGTCTTTGGAATATTGGAGAGGAGAATTTACGTCCCCGAATTCCTTCCTGAGAAGGAAGTAAATTCGAGAAACATATACCTGGGACGGGGAAAAAGAAGGACTAGATTGCCTTTTTTTGGATTCCGACGTGCTTTTTGGGCGCAAGTGCTTTTAGTGATTCGCCGTTATCTTTGATCGCAGCTTTGATCCCTTTCTTTTTAAGGGTTCTTAAAGCACGAGTAGAGATACGAACGGTTACCCAACGATTCTCATCTTCTAAGAAGATACGTTTTTTGATTAGGTTGATTTTCCAGGTTCTACGGGTTTTAAGGTGCGAGTGGGAAACATTGTTTCCTGAAATCGTTCCTTTCCCTGTCACAACACATTTTCTGGCCATACTGCGACCATAGTTTTCGCACTGGTAGTTATGTCAAGGAATCCAAAAAGATTCGGGAAAAATCCTAAAATTTCTCCCTTTTTAAAGCTTAATCCGAATCTAATGGGACCTTCTTCTTTAATGTTTCTAGGACATCTTCAGGAGTATCACAATACGTGATCAGGTCCAAATCCTCAGGATCGATAAGTCCGTATTCTTTCATATTTTCTAAATGGAATATATCATTCCAGAACTTTGTCCCATACAAGATCACAGGGATTTTGCGGTTGTTTCTGCCTGTTTGGATCAGGGTCAAGGTCTCGAATAACTCATCCACAGTTCCGAACCCACCAGGGAAAGCTACTACCCCCATAGACAATCTCAAAAACCAAAGTTTTCTCATGAAAAAATAATGAAATTCAACACTCACTTCCGGATCCACATAAGGATTCACGAATTGTTCAAAAGGAAGTCTGATATTCAGACCGAGGCTTGGACCACCTGCTTCTTTGGCTCCTCGGTTGGCGGCCTCCATAATACCAGGTCCACCGCCCGTGCAGACGGCCATTCTTCTCGTATCTTTTGAAATTTCTTTTCCCCAAGAAGTGATGAGACTTGCGGTTTTTCTGGCGGCCTCATAATAAACGGACATCTCTTTTTGTTTTTGGAATAATTTCTTTTCTGATTCGGAGAGATCTTTGGTTTCTTTCTCTCTACATTCTTCCGGACTTAAAATCCGAGCGGATCCGAATAAACAAATAGTATCCTGGATCTTTCCTTCTCTAAAAAGGGATTGAGGATAATCAATCTCCGCAAGGACCCTTAGATGGAACGCATCTATGGATTTTAAAAACTCTTCATGTTCTAAGGACGTTCTTCCCATATTTCTTTCCTTTTTTTAGGGGAAGTTAGGCTTGCCTTTCCCAACTCTATCTACTAACCTATCTCCAAGAATGATCGGACTAAGAAGTTTAAAAGAAAAAATTTTCTCCTGGTTTCGGTCTTTATTTTTCCACCTTACCATCAAATGGGAAGCGGGAAAGATCAGACTCCAAAAAAGACTGGATCCTTACGTTACATCAGAGTCTCATTCTAATAATTTTCGCAATTTAAACGGAAAGGAATCCGCCACGACCGAAGACTGGTCCCAGAACCTGCCTCCCTTCTCCTTTACCGAAACGGAAACCGAGGAAATTTTTCCAAACGCAAAAAGAAAATTCCACAGGATCCGAAAACATAAGGTTTCTCTTTGGTCCTTATTCTTTTTTCTTCCTTGGAAAACCAAAATCCAAGAATCAGAACCTTCTTTCAGAGCATTTCATCCTGGAGAAAATTTATTCCAAAAAGAGCCAAAGAAGAAGGTCCGCAAAAACGAAAATTTCCATCTACGGAACAAACCATATTTTTGGGAAGTTTGGTTTCCTCAAACAAGCACTCTTACACTTTCTCCATTCGTAATTTGGGAGACCTCGGTTCCTTCTGATCTGTTCCAAGATTGTTTGCCTGAATCCGTTCTTCCAGTGGGAGAACCTGGAAAATGGAAAGTACGTATCCAATCCATGAGAGTTCTTTCCCACCAAATAGGAAATTTATACGAGGATACTTATCCAAGTCCAAATAGAGTATATAGAACGGAAGTCTGGGTTTATGGACATACGAAAGAACAAGAGATAGATCCGGAACGACCTATGCTATTTCCTCTTGGAGTTTGGATCTCGCCTGACCTATTAAAAGAAGAAGATCCCAGACTCAGACAGGGATTATCTTTCCGAACCGGCGAGACTTATTGGAAAATCCAAGGAGAAAACTTAAAAATCGGGATCAGAGGTTTAGAATGGACTTGGAAACCTGCCAAAGAAAATTCCAATTTCGAAAGTATATTAGAAAGCCCTCATGTATTTTTAGGAAAATCCTATTTTACATTGGAGTCTGAAACTTTTATTAGGGATAGACAAATCGCTTATTTATTCAAAAGAGCGATTAGTTCCGATCCTAAATTGCTCCAACGTGCAAGGCCTAAACGAAATCTTTCTTCTGTTTCTCCGAATCCTAACCGGATATAACCTTCCGTTTCAAAATCAGCGGAAGGTAAAACAAATACCCCTGCTTTTTCATATAGAAAATCTGCGAATTTTTTAGAATCCAAACCTGATTGCAATTTTGCGAAACCGACCACCCCACCTCTCGGTTCTTTAAAACTTGTAATACCTGGGAGTTCGCCTTCGACTGCATGGGCGAAGGTTTGTATATTTCCGCGCAATGTTTCCATTATCTTACTTTGCAGTGTTTTACGATTCTGCAAAAGTTTTAAGGTTAGAAATTCAGAAATGGGAGAAACAGTATGAGTCAGATAATCCTTCATGGATCTTGCTTGTCCGATCCATTCCTTAGGACCGATCAACCAACCGATTCTAAGTCCCATCACGCCGAAACATTTTGTGATAGAACCGGTAGAGACTGAATTTTCACAAAGTCCAAAACCGCTCCAACCTAAGTCCTCTTCTTCTGAAAGAAATCTATAATGTTCATCGAATAAGATCCAGTTCGGAAAATTTGCAGAAAGTTTTTGGAGTTCTTTTTTATCTTCTTCTTCGGCGATGATTCCGGTTGGATTATGAGGATGATTGAATACGATTAGCTGAGGAGAATTTTGAAATAGTTTGTTTAGATTCTCTTTTCCAAATCCTAATTCTTTACCTTCTAATCTTGGCAGAAGGTCTACTTTTTGTAAATTGGCACCTAGAGATCTCGGAACTTCATACAATGCTTGGAATGCCGGCCAGAATAAGGAGGTAATATCTCCTTTTTGCAAAAGTAAATGAAATGCGATGAATAGAGCTTCTCCCGTTCCGGTAGTTACCAGGACCTGATCGGGAGAAACATTCGTATAAAGTTTTGAAATTTCTTCCCTTAGGTCTTTTCTTCCTGAGTTGGGAGAATCCGCCAAGGAAAGTTTTCCGAGCTCCCTTAAATCTAAATTTAGATATTCTGCAAGCTGGTCCAGGTCCAGATTCCTGATTCCACTTTCTCCCAGATTGCAGGGAGCTTCCGTCCTAAATTTTTCCAGACGATCTTCTATGAAAAATTCTCTTAAACCCATGCCCGGATCATGGTTTAATCATTCAGGAAAGAAGCAATGCAAAAGCTCCGAAAAAGGAGAGTAAAAATAGACCGAGTAATATCCAACCAAGACCGCTTAGGAAAAATTTCAGGTCCTTAAGAGCAAATAAGATCTGCTCCGGGTCCTTCTCTTCTAAGACCAAGGATTTACGGAAAGAAAGTGAAGCCCCATAACCCAAAATCCCCAAGATAAAAAATAAAACCGCAGACACAGCTTGGATTACAATCTTCCCAGGGGTCTCTTTCAAAAAGGCACCGAAGGTTAAAATTCCGGAAAGTAAAAATAGAAGGAAGGAAATATTCCTCAATACCGCTCTAAGTGAGTCCAGTTCCCTATGTTGTTCTCGGGAAATTTCATTAGATTCCATACTTATAGAATCGGCGAAAAAACGTCTTGAACCAGGAAGAACTAGATTTTTTATTCCAAGTATAGGGTGAACTAGAGAAATATATGAGCACAGAATCCCACATAGAATCCTGGACCAAATCCCCGTTTTCCCCCCAGGTACAAAAAGAAGCGAAAGACATCCTGGAAAGATACAAAAAGGGAGAAACCGGCCTAGAGATCGAAGCTTTTACAGTACCCTTAGAATTCGGGACCGGAGGAATGAGGGGAAGAATAGGAAACGGCATCGGTAGAATGAATGAATTCACCGTCGGAAAAGCTGCCCTAGGTTTTTCCAGATACCTGGTCCAAAAATCCAAAAAACCGATCTTGGTAATCGCTTACGATTCCAGAAGAAGGTCCAGAGAATTTGCAGAGGTCACCGCAGGTGTGGCCGCATCATTCGGTATCAAGGTAATCTTGTTTTCTGAAGTAGCTCCTACTCCTTTACTCTCTTATGCAGTTCGTTATTATAAGGCAACTGGTGGTGTTGTCCTAACCGCATCTCATAACCCACCTGAGTACAATGGATTCAAGGCTTATCTTTCTAAAGGAGAACAACTCGCTCCCCCTGATGATAAAAAGATCATCTCCTTGATCGACAAGGTGCAAGATTGGAATGAGATCCCATTTCTTTCTTCTAAGGATACAAAATATAAGAAGTTGGTGCAGAAGGCAGGAGAAGATTGTTTCTCTTCTTATCTAAAAGCACTTAAAAAATCCGGGATCGTATCTTCTAAGGTTACTCCTAAAGAAAGATCCCAAACCAAATTAGTATATTCTCCACTCCATGGAACCGGCGGAAAATATATGAAGAAGCTACTACAAGACTTCGGATATAAAAACGTTACTCTGGTTCCCGAACAAAAAGATCCTGATGGAGAATTTCCTACAGTCAAATTCCCGAATCCGGAAGAGCCCGAAGCTCTGGAAATGAGTAGGAAACTTTCCGAAAAAATAGGAGCTCATGCATTTATTGCAACTGACCCTGATGCGGACAGACTTGGAATTGGGGTCAAAAATCCGAAAGGTGGATACGCACTTCTAAACGGAAATCAGATCGGTTCCATTTTAGCTGCGTACTTAGCGGAGAAGGTTGGATCTAAACCTAAAAAAGGTAAAAAACCTGTTCTTGTAAAAACTGTAGTAACCACTGATTTGCAAGCGGAGATCGCAAAGAAAAACAAGATCGCCCTTAAGAATGTTCTAACAGGTTTCAAGTTTATCGCAGAAGTAATGGGAAAATTGGATAAAAGTAAAACCCAGTATTTCCTATTCGGAGGGGAAGAATCCTACGGGTATCTTCCAGTAGATTTTGTAAGAGATAAGGACAGTTTATCTTCCGCACTTTTACTCATGGAAGTCCTTTCCGAAAAAAAAGACCTTCTATCTTATATGGATGATGTCTATCTAAAGTATGGATTGTATCAGGAAAGTCTAAAGTCTTTGACCTTAGAGGGACTTGCGGGTAAAAAGAAAATCCAGGATTCACTCCAGTCTTTGAGAGATAACGATCTGATCGGAAAATCCATTGGCAAAAGAAAGGTTACCGGCTTTTTAGATTTTAAGAACAAGATCGCAAAAGGAAGCGCTTCTAAATCCGCGTTTTCTGGTCTTCCTTCTTCCGATGTGATCCAGTTAGAGTTAGAAGATCAGGCAAAGCTGACCATCCGTCCCTCTGGGACTGAACCTAAGATCAAAATATATTCTTCTTTCAAAAGTAGGACTTCTCCTAAGACCAAAACTGAGATCCCAAAACTCACTGAAAGTTTATTAGAAGAATTGAAAGAAACAGAGTCCTTATTTTTACAATTGGCGGGTTTATCATGAACGAAACTGCATCAGATTTTCAAACTACAAAAGAACTTACAGACAAGTATCTTCTAGACTTATTCAATCGTTACCCTGTAGCATTCCGTTACGGAGTGAACGAATTATTATTCGATCAAAACAATAAACAGTACATAGACTTTTTGGCGGGTGTTGCTGTTACAAATCTGGGTCATAGCGATCCTGATATTATTGAAGCCATCCGTAACCAAATAGACAAACTGATGCATACTTCCAATTGGTTCTATTCGGAAGAAGCGTCTCGTTTGGCAGAACTTCTTATCCTGAATACCTTTCCTGGAAAAGTATTCTTATGTAATTCCGGAACCGAAGCGATTGAGGCTGCGTTTAAACTTGCGAGAGCATACGCAGAACAAAAGCAGATCCATGATCCGATTATCATTTCTCTCCAAAAAAGTTTTCATGGAAGGTCCGTTTCCGGAATCAGCTTAACCGGTCAGAAAAAACTTCATACAGGTTTCGGAAAACTTCTGGATGGGATCGAATTCGTTACTCCAAACAACGAAGAAGAACTTGTAGAAGCTTTCGAAAGATTTGCAGGAAGAGTCGTAGCATTCATTGCGGAACCGATCTTAGGAGAAAGCGGGATCATTCCACTATCTCATGGATACATGAACCTAGTCAGAGAATTGACCTTGGAAAACGAGGCACTTCTTATCTTAGATGAGATCCAAACCGGTTTCGGAAGAACAGGGACCATGTTTGCATTCGAAACTTACGGATTTTCTCCTGATGTAATGGCTCTAGCAAAAGGACTTGGCTCTGGATTTCCAATCGGAGCATTAGTAGTTGCTGAAAAATACGAAAAAGTTTTAGCAAAAGGAACTCATGGAACAACTTACGGTGGAAATCATTTGGCTGCTGCAATTGCGTATGAAACGATACGGATCATTCAAACTAGAGACGTTCTTGCAAACGTTAACTCTTGCGCAGAGATCGCATTCAGTCGTTTGAATCAAATGAAACAAAAGAATAAGATCATAAAAGAGATCAGAGGAAAGGGTCTTCATATCGGAGTGGAATTGACCGTTCCATCAAGACCTATCGCAGAACTCTGTTTGGAAAAAGGACTGATCGTAAATGCAACAGGAGACACTGTAATTCGTATCATGCCTCCACTTACTATCTCAACACAATATTTGAATGAAGGATTGGATATTCTTGAATCCGTCCTAGACGCACAGAAATAAAAAGGAAAACAACAGCTCTATGAAAAAAGTAGCCGTATTAGCAGGGGACGGAATCGGCCCCGAGGTCATGAAAGTGGCCCTCTCCGTTCTTAAAAAAGCGCTCGGCTCCAAAGCCTCTGACTTCCAATTTACGGAAGCTCTTGTAGGAGGAATTGCCATCGATAAAACCGGAGGACCTCTTCCTCCGGAAACATTAAAACTTTGTGAAGAATCAGATGCTATCCTATTCGGATCTGTTGGAGGTCCCAAGTGGGAATCTCTTCCTCCAGAAAAACAACCGGAAAGAGGTGCACTTCTTCCTTTGCGTAAACATTTTGATCTATTCGCAAATTTACGACCTGCGATCATCTATCCTGAACTTAGAAATGCTTCTCCTATCAAACCTGAAATTATCGGAGAAGGTTTGGATATACTGATTCTAAGAGAATTAACCTCCGGGATCTATTTTGGTCAGCCAAAAGGTAGAGAAGGAAACGGAGCGGAAGAATTCGCTTATGACACAATGAGATATTCTCGCAGAGAGATCGAAAGAGCAGCAAGAGTTGCCTTCGAAGCGGCGAGAAAAAGAAATAATAAGGTCACAAGCATCGATAAGGCGAACGTATTAACCACTTCCGTTTTCTGGAAAGAAGTGGTGATAGATCTGCACAAAAGAGAATTTTCCGACGTCCAATTATCCCATCTTTACGTGGACAATGCGGCGATGCAGTTGATCGTAAATCCGAAACAATTCGACGTGATCCTTTGCGAGAATATGTTCGGGGATATTCTTTCCGACGAGGCCTCTATCATTACAGGTTCCATCGGGATGCTTCCTTCTGCTTCCCTTTCAGAATCCGGTTTCGGTTTATATGAACCTTCCGGCGGATCCGCTCCGGATATCGCAGGCAAAGGAATTGCAAACCCGATCGCCCAAATTTTGAGTGCCGCACTACTTTTACGTTATTCTTTCTCTATGGAAGAAGAAGCACAAAAGATAGAAACTGCGGTCCGTAAAGTGATTTCCGCAGGAAAACGTACCAGAGATATCGCCGAGAAAGGCGCCGAAATTTTGGGAACGGAAGAAATCGGAATAGAAATTGAGAAGGTTTTATAAAGCCTGGAATTGATTCGATGCTTGGAAATTTCATATTTTTACGTATATAAATACTGAAAGTATGAAACTTTCTGGAAATTTCTTGAATTAACGGGGACGGTGACTGGATGAAAGGCGGAGTAGCTCCATCAGGAAGACCTTATCAGGTAATCATTGCGGAAAATTCTAAATTCCAAGCCAAACAATTGGCTCAGATCCTGGAATCCGAAGGTTACGAAGTGGTCGGTTTTGCGGAATCGGGCAAAGAGCTCCTAAACATGTACAAGGACAACCGAAAGGTGGATCTGATTACATTAGACCTTCACCTCCCTGTGATAGACGGTTTTGCTGCCTTTCACGAAATGAAAGAAATGGGAGTTCTTCCTAGAGTTATCGTGATCACCGACGAAAACACTCCTGCAGTCATCAAGTCTCTCACGGACGACGGCATCATGGACTATCTAGTAAAACCTATCAAAAGAGAGAAGGTTTTAGAAAAAGCAAACGCTACCGTTCGCAAAACGATCAAGATCTGATCTTAAATTTTCTAATTTAGTATCTTATTCCAACCAGATACAATTTAAGTTCCTACCTGTATCTCCCCTTCTATGACTGAAAAATTTAGAATTGGGAGACATGGTACAAACACCTGCAGTTTCCAAAAAAGGTTGGATCCCTAGACTTTTAATCCTGTGAACTAAGAAGGTTTTTTGTTCCAACAGAAACTTTCCTGGCTCTTCTAATGTTTTGAGAGAGTTCGGAACTTCTTTTCTAAAAAGAGAAGCTACATCTTCCCCAACTTCGTAATGTTTGCCGGTCGCATAAGGTCCTAAATAAAAATGAACTAGTTCTGGATCTACTCCGTATCTTTTTTGCACATGTGCTAATGTCTTTTCTGTAATACCTGCAAGAGTTCCCTTCCACCCTGAGTGGATCACACCCACAAGAGCAGGTCTTCCTGTCCAAAAGAAAATCGGCATACAATCCGCGGTTTTTACGACTAGGATCTTTTTAGGTTCAGTAGTGAATAAAGCATCCCCTATCGGAATTTCGGAGCCAGGAGATCCGTTTGCTTCCAGGATAGTAGTTCCATGTTCCTGGCTCATAAAAAATACTTCGGCGCCAGCAACTCCGGAGGCTTGCAGAACCCTTTCTCGGATAAAATTAGGATCGTTCGGATCTCCGGAAGCTTCTTTGTTTCCCAGTATCAAAAGCCTGAGGCTTCTTTTGTCTTCTAGAAAAAATCTATGATCGATCATACTTGACTTGGGGAAGTCCTGGTCTTGTATAGAAAAGAGAGGAAATATTTCGAGCCAGAAACGGAATCGAAAAACAGTCCCGGTAAAAAAATCCCATGTCCCAAACCCCTAAAGTAAAAATCTGCGGAATACGAAAAGTAGACGATCTGAAAGTCTGCGTGGAAGAAGGAGCCGACCTGATCGGGATCAATTTTGTTTCTTCCAGCCCAAGACTTGTTTCACCAAAAGAAGCCGAAATCCTTATCACCTACTTGTATACTTCTGTTCCTTCTTTTTTACGCCCGAAAATCGTATTCCTTTTTTATAAATCTTCAACCCAATATATAGAAACACTTCTAAAAAATTTGCAACACGACTATGTCCAATACGTTAGCGACGACTCTTTGGCTCCGGGGGAAACTTCTCCACTCTATCAAACCAAGGATTCTAGGATAATTTCCTACCGTGTTAAAGGAAATGTGAATGATGACTCCTTACATTTCCTAACTTCAGATTTATTGATATTAGATAGTTATAAATCGGACGCGGGAGGAGGAACTGGGGAAAGTTTTCCTTGGGACCAAGTCTCCGAAGTTCGTAGACCTTATCTACTCGCAGGCGGCTTAACTCCGGAGAATGTTGCAAAGGCACTTTCTCAAACGAAGGCCTACGGAGTGGATGTGGCAAGCGGTGTGGAATCTTCTCCAGGAAATAAAGACCAGGAACTCATTCGGAATTTTATCAGAAATGCAAAACAATTCTCTTACAATGGAAACTAATTCTCCTGATCTGACGGAAGCTTTGGATACTCCTATGATGAGGCAGTATCTAGAGATCAAGGCCAAGTTCCCCGATTCCATTCTATTCTTTAGAATGGGAGATTTTTATGAGATGTTTTTGGAAGATGCAAAAATTGCCTCGGCAATCTTAGACATCGCACTTACTAAAAGACAAAACTCAGTTCCAATGTGTGGGATCCCATTTCATAGTAAGGACGGATATATTTCCAGACTACTAACTGCCGGAAAAAAAATCGCAGTTTGCGAACAGTCCAGACCGGAAGACGGAAATACAAAATTGATGACCAGGGATGTGGTGAGGATCATCACTCCCGGAACGGTAATCGAAGAACATTTACTTTCCGGTTTCCAAAACAATTATCTATGTGTATTGGTTCCTAAAGCCGCTTTAATCTTCGTAGGAATGGCAGATGTTTCTACTGGAGAAGTTTTACATTTTGCAGTTCCTATCTCCAGGACCCATGTATTAGAATCAGAATTTGTAAAATTTAAACCGAGCGAGATTTGTGTATTCTCCCAAGATTTAGAAAGGATCAGGACCTGGCAGAATTTCGGAGAAAGAGAATTAACCGTTTTGGATGCGACTAAAATCGGATCAGAAAATTCTAATGATCCATTCCAAACGGTAACAAGAACATTAGAATATTATATTAGAGAAAATTACAGGGACGGGACTCTTACCTTAAGAGAACCTCGTATCTTACAAACTGGTTCTTATTTGGAGATGGATAGAGAAACCATCTTAAACCTGGAACTGATCGAAAATGAAAAAGAGGACAAGGGTCATACCCTATTTTCAGTCCTGAATTTTTGTAGCACTGCCAAAGGAAAAAGAGTTCTAAAACAAAGGATCTTATTTCCGGAAACAGATCCTGCCATCCTAAAATCCAGATGGGAAAAACAGGATATCATCAAAAAGATCCCACTTGCCCATTTAACTCAGGCTCTCAAAGACCTGGGAGATCTGGAAAGGATCCTGGGCAGATTTAGAGGAAACAAAGCCTATCCTAGAGATTTTAAAACCATTCTTTCTTCCATCCAAACCTTGGATTCTCTTATTGCTCTACTTTCTCCACTTGGATATCCTATTTCTAAACCGGACAAATTGGATCAGCTTAAGGATTATATTGAAGGAAGGATCCATACGGAAGAACTTCCCGTTATATTAGGAAACGGTAAATTTCTGAAAGACGGTTTTGATAAAAACCTGGATCGAGCCAGAGAAGCCGGATCCAAAGGTGCAGATTGGATCTTAGAATTAGAAACGGAAGAAAAAAAGAAAACTGGTCTTTCTACTCTCAAGATCAAATACAATAAGATCGTTGGTTATTTTATAGAGATTTCCAGAGCACAAGCAGAGCAGGCTCCTAAAGAATATCTTAAAAAACAAACTCTGGTTACTTCCGAAAGATTTACCACTGCAAGACTAGAAGAAATAGAAAGAACTATTTTAGAAGCGGATGAGATCATCCAAAAAGTGGAGAAGGCAGAATTCGAAAAGATGGTCCAAGCAGTTTTGGAATACTCTTCCGAACTTCTACTTGTCTCTGAAGAATTCGGAGATTTGGACTTCCAAATCTCTCTCTTAAAAGCAGAGGAAAAATTCGGCTGGATACGCCCTGAACTAAGTGAAGATTCCAATTTGGAAATGAAATCTTCCAGGCACCCTGTTGTAGAAGCAAGTCTTCCAGTAGGAGCGAAATTCACTCCGAATGATGTAGGTTTGGATGGGAAAGAAAATTCGATCGCTATCCTAACTGGTCCGAATATGGCCGGTAAGTCCACATTCATGAGGCAGATCGCGATCAACCAGATCCTTTTCCAGATCGGTGGAAGTGTAGCCGCTGAAGCTGCAAAACTTCCTATCTTAGATAAACTATTCACTCGAATCGGAGCAGGAGATAATCTGAATGCAGGAGAGTCCACATTCTACGTGGAAATGAAAGAGACTGCGAATATTCTAAAAAACTGCACTTCTCAATCTCTACTACTTTTTGACGAAGTAGGAAGAGGAACTTCTACTTACGACGGGATGAGTATTGCTTGGGCAATCTTGGAATCTCTTTCCGAAATGTATCCAAGACCAAAAACAGTCTTTGCCACCCACTACCATGAACTCACTGAACTTTCTAGGCTGCCCGGAGTTTGGAATCTTCATATGGAAACAGTGGAGAAGGATGATAAGGTAATTTTCCTAAGGAAAGTGAAACCCGGTAAGGCTAAAAAATCCTTCGGTATCTATGTGGCTCAACTCGCAGGAGTTCCTGATTCAGTTGTAAAACGTGCTGCAGAAATTCTCACAGATATGGAATCCAGGAAAAAAGAGATACGTATCCAAACCAGGGAACCTTCTCTATTCCAAGATATGAGCGCACCTAATGGAGACAGTCAATTCTGGCAAGATTTCAAAAAAGAGATCAATGATCTTCCTATCGATTCTATGACTCCTATAGAGGCTTTAAAACTTTTGGATGATTGGAAAAAAAGAGTTAGTTCAAGAGGTTAAGAGTTTTCGTCTTAGAGCTGAAATGTTGGAGTTCCTACAACTTATTCCGCAAACAAATACAGTAAAACATCCATAGAAGCAAAATCGATCCAATTGGAAATATTAACCTTCAGACCTTCTTTCGCGTGGAAACCTATGCCGATCCCGGAAGCTTCTAACATGAGTTGATCGTTTGCTCCGTCACCCACTGCTACAATATTCTCTCTTCCTATTTTGAAACGGGACTGGAGCTCCAAAAGAGAATCTCTTTTGATATTTTTATCTACAACGGTTCCGGAAACTGTTCCTAAAAGTTTATCTTCTGCTCTATCCAGATAATTTGCACGGATCTCATCAATAGAATATTCTTGTTTAAATCTTTCTAAGATATCAGTGAATCCACCGCTGAAAACCGCGGTTTTTACATTCTTATTCTTTAATCCCTGGAATAATTCAGGAACACCATGATTCGGATGTAATTTAAAGTATAATTCATCAAATACTGAAACAGGAAGATCTTTCAAATAAGAGCATCTTTTTTGTAGAGCTTCTTGGAAGTTCAGGTTTCCTTCCATTGCTTCTTTGGTGACATGCGCTACTTCTTCATATACGCCTGCGTATCTTGCAAGTTCGTCTATAACTTCTTCTTGGATCAAAGTAGAATCCATATCGAAACAAAATAATGCACCATTATTCAAAAAGGAAGAGATCTGGATCAAATCGATCTTTCGGAATCTTTGCAACTCTTGTCTCAAATAGACCAATTCTTCTCTTGGAAGTGAATGATCAGTTTCCCAAACATCACATACAAAGTTTTTGGAAACTTCGGATCTTCTTTCTATAAAGACTGGTTGTTTGAATCTCGCTGAAAGTGCTTCGGATAATCTTTGGGGATCCGAATCGTTTTTAGGACTAAAAAATAAGATCACTTAGGTTATTTAAGGAGAGATTTAATTTTACGAAGCCAGATGATATAGGCATCTCTATTGATATGGATCGGATCTTTTTTTCCTTCAAAAGAAAGTGCCAATTCTTCTCGAATAAAAGGGGTCCCTTTCTGTCTAAACTCAGGCCAGATATCCAAAAATTGAACGTTTTGGTTTTCATTAGCGATCCGTAAAAGCCAAGCGTTTACGATAGGAGATACGGAATTCACATTTTTGCTCAAAACCGGGGGAATCCCTAGTATAAGCACCTTAGTATTTGGAAGGCTCGTCCTGATCTTTTGGATCAGAAGTCTATGGATCCCTTCTATATAATCCAAACATTTCCCGTCTCTGATATCATTTCCCCCAATTTCGAGGATAATGGTAGAAGGTTTTAAACTCAGAACTGTGGCGTCCAAACGCCCTAGGAGAAGTTCCGTCATATCCCCTGCGATCCCTCGGTTCACAGATCCAGGAAAATCTGCTTGGACCAGATCCGGTGGAATAGCCGCAATCAGGCTGTTACCTACAAAAACGATATTCGCTTTTTTTAATTTTTCGTTCTCATTGGTGTAAAGTAAAACTGCATCTTGATATAATTTTTGGTAGGATTCCCAGTTGTCAGAATCCCGGATACCAAGCTTGTCCACACATTTGAAATCAGGATTATAATAATCGTAAATTATCCTGGGTTGGAAGACGGAACAAGAGATTAGGGAAATAAGAAAAAAGCAAATCCCTAATACTTTCATTTAACAAGTCCCTCTAAAACTCTCAGTTCTCGGAATCTTTCATATGAAATCGTTTATGCCAGTCGGCAATCTGAGCCTGCAGATATTCTTCAGTATCACAAATACGAAATTCAATTGGGTTGTTGGAAACTGTATCGATCAATTTGGCTTCAATATAGCCGTTTTTTAGTTTATTGATCTCTATTTTATATTTCATCCGACAATCTCCGTTATATCCAGGATTTTCACCCCTACCAGAGTTTCAATCTATTCCGAAATTAATCTTGGAAAACCACCGAGCCTGGGAATCTTCCCATAGTCGGTCGGAAAATGCTATACGATTTTCGTTCTCAATTCAAAAAAACTATTTCAAGGATTTCCGATATTTGTAAAGTTCCGGGAAATTTTCAGGAGCGTACGGATGGTCTTTTCCTAGAGCAGATTCCCAATCTATTTCTTCTCCCATACCGGAAGAAAACTCAGGATAAAATCCAGAGTCCAAGATCATTCGAATGGTATCTGCTGCATCTGAACCTTTAACGTTCAAATACCCGCTTGCAAATAAGGAATTCGCGGCATATAAAGCCATTCCTTGTAATCCTCTCAAATGCCCTTCTCTTCCTGCTGCAATACGAACTTCTGAGTCAGGGTTCACCAAACGAAATGCAATCAGAGTTCTGAGGCAAAATTCAGGGGTTAAACTTTGAGGATTTTTAATCGCGTGCCCTGCAACTGGGATGAAAAAATTCACTGGGATAGAGATCACTTTTAGATTTTTGATCTCGTATATAACATCCGTTAGATCCCAAAGAGATTCTCCCATTCCAACGATCACACCGGAACACATTCCTACTCCTGCCTTCATCAGGTGAGTAATTGTTTCTACCCTTTGTTCGTAGGTATGTGTGTCACAGATTTCTGGATAGTGTGCCTTAGAAGTATTCAGGTTATGATTGTATCTGTCTAAACCGGCAGCTTTTAAACGTTCTGCTTTTTCTCTATCCAGCAGACCGGCGGACAAACATACTTTTAGTCCCAATTCTTTACTGATCTTTTCGATGGTGAATGCCAGCTTTTCAGTGGCTAAGGAATTAGGGCCTGTTCCAGCAGTAACCATACAGAAACGATAGGCTCCATTCTCTTTGGCTTGGACTGCGTCCTGGAAGATCTCCTCTGGAGATTTCATAGAATATTCTTGGACTCCGGAGCCTGCGTTCTTTCTTTGAGCGCAGTAACCACAATCTTCCGGGCAATGTCCGTTCTTAATATTGTCTAGAACGTGAATACGAACTGTTTTACCGAAGTATTTTTCACGGACCTTGAATGCCTTGTCCAAGGCCTCGGTCAATGGGATCTGACCGCTTAGAATTGCATGTGTTTCCTCTCGATCGATTATACTTGGCACCTCTGAAAATACTTTTTCTTCGGTGACTGGAGGAGTTTCTAGACTAAGTTTCATTCTGCCGATAGCTTCCGAGGCAGTGTTTTTCTTGGCAATCTATATTCGGTCTTAAAAACAGGCGTTCGCTAGTCTTGGATTTTGTAAGCAGCAAGACCTTCTCGGATTGCTTGGAATACCTTATCCAAAGAAGATTTAGAAATATTATATGGAGGAGTGATATATATCACATTCCCGAGTGGTCTGAGTATAACTCCTTTCTCTTGGCAGATCCTGCGAAATTCTCTTGAGAATGGATTTACATAACCCGGTTGAACCTTTCCTGTAAAAAGTTCTCCTACACCTACCGAACCTAATACTCTTGTGTTCTTGATCTTATCCGGAAATTCAGCTCTTAGTTTGGCCCAACCTTCTTCCAGATAAGATTCTAACTGTTTTACGTCAGCGAGCCTATTCTCTTCTTTATAAATTCGTAATGATGCAAGTGCAGCAGCGCAACCGGGAGGATATCCAGTCATGGTATGTCCATGATAGAACGCCTTCATAGGTTCAGAGGATAAAAACTCTTTGTAAATTTCTTCCCGAACTAAGGTCACTGCCAAGGGTAGAATTCCCGCAGTTAGTCCTTTTGCGAGAGCCACCATGTCGGGACGAATACCTGCCTTTTGGTAGGCAAAGTTTGCACCTGTTCTTCCAAAACCAGTAAATACCTCGTCCAAAAGCAGGAGCACATCATGACGTTCAGTAATCTCTCTCAGCTTAGTAAGAACGCTTGGTTTATGGAATAACATTCCACCCGCACCCGCAATCAACGGTTCCATTACCACTCCCACTACTTCTTCGGAGTGAGCGGATAAATAGGCTTCTAATTCATCCAAACAATCTTCCGCACAGGAATGTGGGGATTTAGAAACAGGACAATCATGGCAGGCAGGAGAAGGGAAATTTTTGGTCTGGAATAAAAGGCTCTGAAATACTCGATTGAATACTGAGTCTCCTCCTACACTCATTGCACCGATTGTGTCTCCATGATATGAATAGGAGAAGTTGATAAATACCTTTTTCTTTTCTCTACCTTGGTTCCTAAAATACTGAAGAGCTATCTTCAACATGATCTCTAACGCAGTGGAACCGTTGTCCGAATAGACAACTTTACGAAAATTCCAATCGGTGAATTCTAAAAGTTCATGAGCAAGTTCTAAGGCAGGAGGATGTGTAAAACCTGCAAGAAGTACATGGTCCAAAGAATCTAACTGCTTTTTGACTGCTTCTACAAGTTTTGGATGATTATGACCGTGGATACTTACCCACCAGGAGGAAATCGCATCTATATATTCTTTTCCATTTTCATCATATAAAAATTCACCCTTTGCAGATACTATCTTCAAAGGAGGATCTGAATCTAATTGGATTGTGTATGGATGCCAGATCAAGGGAAAAGTAAGTCCGGAAGGATCCTATCCGGATCGAATTCATTTACAACCTTATCTAAGAATTCCTTTCTAGACAACTTTCTTTCAGGAAGAAGAAATGTTCCCAAAAGTCCGATTTCAGCAGCTTCTATGATGGTCCTGATATTATCAGAGCGAAGCGGGTTTTCTGGACCTATAAAATAGACGCCTAAAACCTTGATTTCTCTTTTTCGAAGAGCCTCAATAGACAATAACGTATGATTGATTGTTCCAAGTTCAGTAGAAGCAACCAACACTAATGGAATTTTTGCCTGCTCTACTAGGTCTACAGTAAAATAATAACGGTTAAGAGGAACATATACACCCCCTGCACCTTCTACCAATATTTTAGCATCCTTAATACTGAATAAATGCCTGGAAAGTTCGTCAGTGTCTACAGCTGTATTTTCCATCTCAGAAGCTAAATGTGGAGAAGCAGGAAGTTCGAATGTATAATAATTTTTTAAAAAATAAGATTCATTTAATCCGGTAAGATTCATGATCTTTACTCTATCCGAATCCGTTCCTGTTTGGATTGGTTTTAAATATTTCAGCCCAAGCTCTTCTGCATACTTAGCCATCACAAGAGAGCAAAAAAATGTTTTACCAATATCGGTCCCGGTTCCGGTTACAAAGATGGACAAACTTAATTCTCCCGAACCAATTGTATGAACTTTTCCAACTCTTCTCTTTTGATCTTAGAATTGAGAGAAACTCTGATCCGAGAAATATCGACAGTTGGAGGACGGATCGCTTTGGCTTGGAATCCGTTTCGTTCTAAACGAGATGAAAGTTGCAGTGCTTCTTCTTCTGAACCCAAAAGTATCGGCACAATTTGAGTATTAGAATTTCCTGTATCTCTTCCAATCTGATGGAGAGATATTCGGAAAAATTCTGAATTATCCGCTAATCTTCTTCTTTCCTGATCCATCTGTCTTGCAAGACGGATCGCAATCCTACCCGCATGTGCGATCGCTGGAAGAGGACCAGTAGAGAACACGAAAGTTCTAGCAGAATGTAGCAAATATTTTCTGGCATCCTTAGTTGTAGAAATAACTGCACCTTCTAAGCCTAATGCCTTGCCTAAGGTAGACATTCTAAAATCTATTTCAGAAACCCTGGAGACGTTTTCTTCTAAAGAGACTCCAGCTCCTTCTTTCCCGAAAAGCCCGATTGCATGAGCCTCGTCTATATATAGAAGTGCTCCATATTTTTCTTTCAGATCTATTAATGCACCGATATCGGTTTTGTCTCCGTCCATACTAAATACGGATTCGGTGACGATCATCTTATGTTTAGTGCCTTGGTGTTTTTTTAATACATTTTCCAAGTCGTTTAGATCGGAATGTTTATAATATACTTTTTTAGCGCCGGAGAGACGGACCCCGTCCATTAGAGAAGCATGATTTTTACGATCACAAAAGATTGTATAAGAAGGATCGGCAACACAAGAAATTGTTCCTAAATTAGCGGCATATCCATTTGCGAAGAAGAGAGAATCTTCGGATTGGACCCAGTCCGAAAAATCATTCTCTAATTCTTCGAATACCGTTCTATGACCTCGAACTAAACGGCTAGCGGTAGAACCCGCGCCATAGATATCGATTCCTTCTTTTAGAGCTTGGATGATTTCAGGATGAGTAGAAAGCCCCAGATAATCATTGGAGCAGAGGTCCAGGCCGGAAGGAGGATCCAAGACTCGGATCCTCTTTTGAGATTCTAACCTGGAAAAGAAGGCAGGAAGCTCCGAAAAGAAAGGAAGTTTCGTGGATGGAGTTTCCTGCACAGGATTTCCGTAGGGATTATAACATCCCTTTTACTTCGTCTCTTTCGGATTTGAGTTCGTCATGAGTGATATTGAATTTCTCTTTTGCAAAGTCATTCAATTCCAATCCTTTAATGATCTCAACCTTAGTTCCGTCGGACTTAACAGGGTATCCGAAGATCAGTCCCTTATCCGCACCGTAAGATCCGTCAGAAGTTACAGCAACGCTGAACCAATCTCCTGCCGGTGTAGGAGTGATGATCTGGCGAACAGTATCCACAACTCCGTTAGCAGCAGATGCAGCAGAAGAAGCTCCTCTTGCTTTAATGATCTCTGCTCCACGTTGTTGAACGTTCTTAATGAAATCACCTTTTAACCAATCATGATCCTTGATCACATCAGTTGCGACTTTTCCGCCGATCTTAGCATTATAAAAGTCAGGGTATTGAGTAGAAGAGTGATTTCCCCAGATCGCAACATTGGTTACATCTTTCACTAAATTTCCAGACTTGATAGCAAGTTGGGATTTAGCACGGTTCTCATCCAGCTTGGTCATTGCAAACCAACGATCTGTAGGAACTCCTTTCGCATTGTTCATAGCGATAAGACAATTCGTATTGCAAGGGTTCCCAACTACTAGAACTCTTACATCAGAAGAAGCGTTCTTCTCGATCGCTTTTCCTTGGTTTACAAAAATCCCACCGTTAATTTTAAGAAGGTCGCTTCTTTCCATTCCTGCTTTTCTTGGAACGGAACCTACAAGTAGCGCCCAGTTGATGTCTTTAAAAGCGACATCTATATCCGCGGAAACACTTACTTTTTGCAAAAGAGGAAAGGCGCAGTCTTCCAATTCCATGATCACACCTTTAGCAGCAGGAAGAGCCGCCTCCAGTTCCAACATTTGGATCTCTACAGGAGTGTCCGCTCCGAACATTTGACCGGATGCGATCCTAAATAATAAAGAATATCCGATCTGCCCAGCGGCACCCGTAACTGCTACCTTAACTGTTTTTGCCATTTGAAACTCCTAACTTTTTATATACTAGAGCTTAGTTATTTTTCAGCTCTTCGTCGATGATCTTCGTGAAATTTTGGATCGGCATATTGCCTTCCACTAAAATACCGTTAATGAAGAAAGCAGGGGTTCCGTTTACTCCGTAACTTTGTCCTGCTTGCATATCTGCTTCGATCTCGCCTTTAATTTTGTCTTCGTCAGCGATACAACGATTGAATGCTCCCATATCTAAACCAACTTGCTGAGCCAGTTTGATTACATTCCCTTTTTCTAATTTTCTTCCGTTTTCAAAAAGAAGGCTATTGTACTGCCAGTATTTTCCCTGAGGGATCGCGCAATTTGCAGCAACGTGAGCAAACATCGCGTTTCTATGGAAGTCCATAGGAAAATCCCTAAAGACCCATTTGATCTTATCTTTATATTGTTCTCTAAGAGCCTTAGTAGTGGTTTGGCTCATCGCGCAATAAGGGCATTCAAAATCGGAAAATTCTACGATAGTAACTTTTGCATCAGCTGGTCCAAGAGTAGGATTCTCGCTAGTTTCGATAGCAACTCTTGTAGGAGGAGGAAGTTCCGGTCCGATAATCTCGGTATTATACTCTTCTCTCATTCTTCCGAAGAATGATTGTCTTTCTCTATCAGCTTGTACTGCTTTTAAATATTTTACGATCTCACCTTGGACTGCAGCTAAAGGTTTTCCTTTTAAGCCAGGCTCGTCTTTGAATTGATTGTAAGCTGCCACGACCTCGTCTTGAACAGGTTCATATCCTCTTCCAAACTTAGTAAGCTCTTCTACAGGAACTCCTTTAGCAGCCGCTTCTTTTTTCAAGATCTCTTGAGAAGCAAGTTGGGAGAACATTCTGTACATCTGCTGATTGTTTTCCTGAAGGTATTTACGGTAAGCGGACGGGTTATCTTTTTTTATATCAGAGATAGTATAGAATCCGAAAGTCCCGACTCTCATATAATGTTCAGGGATCGAAAGTTTTACGATAATAGCGATAGATATTAGAACGTAGCCTAAAAAGATCCAAGGAAGTACCTCCTTGAATTTCGGACCGAAAACACGGTCTAACAGAGTGGAAGAAGTTTCTTCAGACATAATATCCTTACCAAAGGGAGAAAAGCTCCCCTACCAGCCAATTTAGAAAGCTGAGTATGGGAGGCAAACGAATAATTCGGAGGGTTAAAAAGGAGGAAATCGATCCAAATCCACGGGAAAAAAACCGTTCAAATTCTGGCTTATATAGGAATTATTTCGAAAAAAAATTAAGCAAGCGATTGGATTTCCGATAGGAATTAATAGGAACCTGAAAACGGAGGTTTAGGTTTATGAACGTAAATGGTATACATTCGGGACAGTATCCGGTGACCTGGTCTCCGGTGCAGAGAGAAACTAAACCCGAACTAGAATCAGTCGGAGACGTATTGGATATCCAAGCTCCCGATTGGAAGGGAATCAAACTGAAAAACGAACCCAAAGGGGATGAATTGGTAATGAAACCTACCCCGGTAAGTGCAGAAGAAAGATTGAGCCAAGTGATCAGTCCGGAACAGATGAAGGATCTTTTATCAATGATCGTAAGTTCCAGATTCAGTTCTGTCTCAGAAACGAAAACCGGTCGCGGTAAAATTGATTTAAAAGGTTAATTTTGGCTTTCGAGTTAGGTCTTGTATTTTCTCCCAAGTTAGATTTAGCCTTAGGCGTCCTGACACTCATTGCAGTTTCAGGGATGGGATTCTTTTTTTATTGGGAAGTACTACGCCCATATGCGGCCAAAACACGCCCTGGCCAAATGGACCCGCCGGAAGAAGGAGACACCTTCGAAATCGTAGTTCCGGAAAGCACACGTATTTATAAATTTTCGGTAGGTCAAGTCTACGGAGACATACCTACCCTTTGCAAATCCATACAAGACGATCACTTAGTATTCATATTAAAAAAAGGGAAAGATACGGAAGATTATGATATTCTAATCAACCGTTCCGGTCCTGCAATTATGAAACCACCTCGTATGCAGCACTTTGCAAAAATGGAATCCCAAGAAAAATTAGAAAGCCATGAGATCATTGGACAAACTGCATCATTTAGGATCTCGGATAAGATCATTAAAGATCGTATGACCCAATATTTCGAGATCGGTGTTACCTCTAACTTCTTTGTGAATAAGCTTGGAAAAGAAAGGATGAGATTCGTATTCTCAGTCCAAAAGATCCATCCAGGACTTGCTACCAGATCCAGAGATAAAAAAGGACTCTACTCTTTCGGAAAAGAAAGATCTTCGGAAGAAGATTAAGAAATCTTTTTAAAAGAGATCTTTGCCCCACTCGTATCTGGAGAAAGATGAACTAGTCTGCAAGTAATTCCTGATTTTTCAGAGAATTGTTTTGTAAGTTCCGAAAATTTTTTCTCCAATCTTTTAGAGTCCTTTCTTCTCGTATAAACAAGAACAGCAGGACCACTTCCGGAAAGAGAAACACCAATGGCAGATTTTTCTATCTCTTGAACCAAAGGTAAAAGTGGAAATTCGGAATTCATTCTATATGGAGTATGGATCTTATCTTCCAAAGCTCTTTTTAGAAGTCCAGGTTCTCCTGATTCTAAAAATTCCCACCAAGTAGACATTCTACTCAAATTAAAAATAATATCAGAAACTGGATAGGTATCCGGAAGGCATTTCCTGGAATGATTTGTCGAGATCTCTAATTCGGGAATTAAAAAGAAACAATGTACATTCTTAGGGAATTTTCTTTTAAAATAATAGAGTTTATCTTCCGCAAAATAAGAGAAAACAAATCCGCCTAAATAAGCAGGAGTTGTATTATCAGGATGACCTTCCAATAAAGCGAGTTGGTACAAAAACTCCGCTTCACTCGGCAGTTTTGTCTCCGGAAAATATACACTTTGCGCGAATCTCGCAGCAGAAAATCCCGCGACCACAGCACTCGCACTAGAACCCAAACCGCCCTTTAAAGGAAGCCCCAGTTCCATGGTTACAGAATAGGGAATGGGAGAAGAAGATGATTTTGTTTGTGAAGATACAAATACTGAAAAATATGTTTTATAAGATTGTAAAACTAGATCTTCATCGTCGGTAAAAACCGGAGCAGAAGATCCTTTGATCTTCCGAGTAAACTCAGAGGATTTTCCGAATTCAAAACTGAACTCGTTATAAATTTGGAATGCCAACCCCAATAGATCGAAACCGGGACCTAAATTAGCGGAAGTTCCTGGGACCTTAATTTGGAATTTATATTTTGGAGTGCTCATGTAAGCGAGTATCCGGATTTTCTGCCATCTTTTGGGAAATTCTCCGATCGTCATTTGCTTTTCTAAAATAGAAAGAATTCTGATTTGCGCTTAGCTTCGCGAAAGAAAGAATGCTCGCGTATGCATTTTGCTTGGTCCGACGCTCTTGTTTTATTTTTCTATTTTGGGATCGTTCTTTATTCCGGTTATAAATCCGGACGTAATAGTTCAGAATCCAAGGAATTCTTCTTAGCGAACAGATCTCTTTCTTGGGTTCCACTTTCACTTTCCATTGTAGCGACGGAAACCTCTGCATTGACCTTTCTTTCCGTTCCTGGAATTGCCTACTCAGGAAATTTTACATTCTTACAGGTTGTGTTCGGATATATTTTAGGAAGAACAGTAGTTGCATTCGTTCTTATCCCACTCACCTACCACCATAATTTTCTTTCGGTTTATGAATGGGTTGGAACCAGATTCGGAAGAAAATCCCAAAAAACAATGTCTGGTCTATTTTCAGTAACTCGTGTTTTAGGAGATGGTGTCAGGCTCTATGCATCCACTCTTCCGGTTGCAATGTTATTAGAGTTGGGGCTTCCTAAAATTATACCCTATTCGTTTAGTCAATACTCGATTGGAGTTTGGACCTTAGCGATCGTCACCTTGATTACAGTTTTATATACAATGCAAGGTGGATTCAGATCGGTCGTATGGGTGGATACATTACAATATTTTGTATATGTATTCGGAGGAGTATTCGCACTCTTTCTACTCTACCAAGCAAGTCCGGAACCTTTAGCAGTCATCTCTTCTGCATGGCAAGGAAACAAACTGAAATTTCTAGAATGGGAAAATACTTCTGCGACTTATTTTATGCCTTGGGCCGTACTCGGAGGCGCATTACTTAGTTTAGGAACCCACGGCGCGGACCAAATGTTTATCCAAAGATCTCTTGCTGCCAAAAATGTAAAAGATGCACAAAAAGCTATGATCGGTTCCGGGATTGCGGTTTTCTTTCAAATGATATTATTCTTAGCGATCGGAACTTTCTTATTCTATAAGTTTAATGGGCAGACAATCGCTCAAGACAAGGTATTTTCTAAATTCTTAATTGAAGAAGTTCCAACCCCATTTTTAGGGCTTTTACTTTCCGGAATATTAGCATCTACAATGTCTACATTATCCAGTTCTATAAATTCTTTATCCTTAACTGCAAAAGCGGATTTCGGTTGGAATTTAGGAGGACAGAAACTTTCTTCCGTATTCTTCGGAATCTTACTTTTTTTCAGTTCCTTCTTCTTTTTCTCCCTTCCTGAAAATTATACAAAAGGTCTCTTGGAGTTAGGACTAAAAATCTCTTCTTTTACAGTGGGTTCTATGGTTGCTGTGTTCTTAACGGAAGTAATCCCATTCCTGAGAAAAAGAATTATTGTTTCCGATCTGGGTTTGGCCTTAGCGCTTGCAAGTTCAATCTTAGTGACTGGGATTTTCGGAACTGTGAAGAACTATAATTTTACGGTGCTTGTTCCACTTGGAATGATCTTGTTCTGGAGTTTCGCGTTAATCGCAGGGTTTATTTTCCCGAACCGGAAACGATAGAATCCATAAAAGTGGTAAGTATCTTACGAAATTCTTCCGCTTTGGTAAAATGGATATAATGATCCCCGCCTGGGATTGTTTCAAATTTCGCGTTCGGGAAATATTCTAAACATACAATCTTATCGCTTGTATGAAAATATTCGGAATCTCCACCTAGGATAAATATTACTTTTCCTAAATATTGTTTGTCCGCTCCGGAAAACTCCGCTTGGAACATATTTTTAGAACGAGAGATCGCATCCACATTCAGTTTCCAACGATATTGTCCGGATTCTGTTCTATCCAGGTTCATGAGTAAAAAATTTCGGATAAACGGATTATCGACAAACTTAGAAGTAGCAGAATCTATCTCTTGCCTATTCTTAAAAGCAGAAAGATCCGTTCTTAAAACTGCAAGTTCTCCTTCGTATTTGAATTCGTAGTCTCTTGGAGCGATATCTTGGATGATCAGATCTTCTACTTTTTCAGGATGTCTAAGGGCGAATGTCATTGCGACCAGCCCACCCATGGAATGACCGAGTATAATTACTTTTTCAAGTTTATGATCATCTATAAATTCTTTTACATCTTCTGCCATTAAACTCAGAGAATGTTCTGTAGAATGTGGAGAATCACCATGGTTTCTGAGATCAAGGCTGTACACTTTAGAATATTGGCTTAAAAAATCGGAAACGCTAACCCAGTTTTTGGAAGAGCCGAATAGTCCGTGTAAAATTAAGATAGGAGTGGTTAACTTTGCAGTTTCTTTAGGCGGATATTCTTTAAAGAAAAGTTTCACTTCTTTAAACATTCCTCTTCTATCACTCTTAGTTTAGAATAAAACTTCTTTCCATATCTTGCAGGTAGTTCCTGGACCTTAGTTCTGAAACTTTTGAGTCCTGATTCTTTAGGAAGTTTTGTATCACAGACCAAGGTTTCTCTGTCCTTGGAAAAATGAAGCAATCGTTTTTCTAAATGAGAAGAAAAGATAGGAGCATAATTCCCATTCGGTTGCAGAAGCAAATATTTTAGCCTGCGATTTTCTTCGTCTTGCAAAACACAGATCGGATCTCTTCCACATCTGATCTCTGGTGTGTATTTTACCGCTAAGTAAGCGGCAAAGTCCCCGGGTTTAGAGTTGGGATAAGCTTCTGCTACTTTCCAAAAAGTTTCGGGTCTGACTTTTAGTTTAGAACCTTCCGGTGCATTGGATAATGTATCCGACCAGTTTCCTGTTTTGGAATATACTCCAAGCTCAGTTGGATTATTCTTTAAAAGATCTTCTAACTTTTGTCTGGATTTGGACCTGTATTCAGGAGATTGTAAAACCTCCGCGTATCTTTGTAGGACCACTAACCTACGGATCTTTAGGAGCAAATACTCATTTCCTTGGAAGATAGGACCTTCTTCTATTTTTGTTAAATAGGTAAAAACGGATTCCAACTCATTCGGTCCCGAATCTTGGTATAGAAGTTTTTCGATAGCCTTTGTGATGACTGGATAACTTCCCTTACTTCCCATTTTAAATAAGGCACGGGAATCTACCCAACCGGTAAGTCCATCCTTGTCCGTGAGTAATTGGAATTTGGAGTCTGCTTCTTTTTGGTTTTCTGCGGAGAGAATTTCTCCAAAGGGAAGTTTACGTAATACTTCGGATTTTTTTTCCGGGAACAGATAGAGTTCCGTTCCCGGATCCAAAATGATATACTGCTTTTTTTCTTGAGCAGAAATGGAGAATGTACAGGTCGCGATCAGTATTAGATATACTAACCGGCGTAAATACATTCTTTTAACGGGAGAAATCCTTTACCATTTCGGAAATTCTTGCGACACCTTTTTTGATATCTTCTTCTCCCATCGCATAAGATAGACGAAGTGCATTATCATCTCCGAATGCGATTCCTGGAACTGCAGCTACTTTATACTTATCCAAAAGATGAGCGCAGAATAATTTACTCTTGCTTGTCTCCGAACTCGCAGCCTGCATTTTTTTGAAACCATCAGTCTCATAAGCTCCAGTCAGGTAAGGGAATACGTAGAATGCACCTTGAGGAACATTCACTTCCACACCTGGGATCTCATTTAAAAGTCCTACAATCAGATCCCTTCTTTTTTGGAATGCTTTAGCCATTTCAGCCACACAAGCCTGGTCTCCAGTCAGTGCAGCTTCTGCGGCAGCTTGGGAGATAGAAGAAGGATTGGAGGTAGACTGACTTTGGATCGTATCCATGTTCTGGATTATATGCAAAGGGCCAGCACCATAACCGATTCTCCAACCTGTCATGGAGTATGCTTTGGATACACCATTTGCAACGAATGTAAGTTCTTTCAGCTCGGGAGAAAGCATTGCAAGATTTGAGAATTGGAATCCGTCAAAAACGATACTCTCATAGATATCATCGCTTAAAACCATGACCCTATGTTTTAAGATCACTTCTCCAATCGCTTCTAATTCTTTTCTGGAATATGCGGACCCTGTAGGGTTAGATGGAGAGTTCAAAACCACTACCTTCGTTTTAGGTGTGATCGCTTTCTCTAATTGTGCAGGAGAAATACGGAAATTATCAGCTTTGGTTGTAGGAACAATGACCGGCTTACCTTCTGCCAGACGTACTATATCCGCATAACTTACCCAATAAGGAGCCGGGATCACAACCTCGTCTCCAGGATTTAGGGTAGCTAAGAAGAAATTATAGATAACCTGCTTTCCGCCTGTTCCTACAATGATCTGGTTTCTGGAATATTCCAGTCCATTATCTCTTTTGAATTTAGTGATGATTGCATCTCGGAGTTCCACCGTACCGGAAACGGCAGTATAACGGGTCATTCCCTTATCGATCGCTTTTTTAGCAGCCTCTTTAATATGGGCCGGTGTCTCGAAGTCAGGTTCTCCCGCTCCGAAACTTACGATGTCTTCGCCTTTCTTTTTTAGTTCTGCCGCCTTAGCGCTGATTGCTAGGGTGGGTGAAGGCTCGACTACCTCCAGCCTTCTTGCGTTCCATTCCATTTAGACCTCTTTTTTATTGTGCTCCGACTTTTTCTTCGAGGGATTCTCTGAATTGGTCTAGAGTGTATATTTCGTATTCGTAACCTTGTTCCGTAAGGAAAAGTTGTCTGTTCTGACCGAATCTTTCTTCGTTCGTATCTCTCGAGATCAAAGAATAGAAAACCGCAGTATTATCCTCACCTTTTGGTCTCAGAATTCGGCCTAAACGTTGTGCCTCTTCCTGACGTGAACCGAAAGTTCCGGAAACCTGGATTGCGATATTCGCATCCGGTAAGTCAATAGAGAAGTTTGCAACCTTACTCACTACCAGAGACTTAATCCTACCCGATCTGAACGCATCGTACAATTCCTGTCTTTCTCCCAAAGGAGTTTTTCCTGTAATTAAAGGAATTTTGAAAGTTTTAGAGATCTCTTCTAACTGATTGATGTACTGCCCGATCACAAGTAGATGAGATTCGGAGTGTTTTTTCATGATCATTCCGATCGCTTTCAGTTTCTCCGGATTTTCGGAGGCTAAACGGAACTTCTCCCTATCATCTGCGATAGAATATCTCATTCTAAGATCGTCTTCCATAGAAACACGGATCTCTTTACATTTTGCTTCCGCGATCCAGGATTTGCTTTCCAGCTCTTTCCAAGGCACATCGTACTTTTTAGGCCCGATGAGGCTGAATACATCCTCTTCCAATCCGTCTTCTCGGACTAGAGTTGCGGTCAGTCCTAATCTTCTTTTTGCCTGCAATTCGGAAGTCATTCTGAATACAGGAGCCGGAAGTAAGTGAACCTCGTCGTAAACGATAAGTCCCCAGTTATTCGCACTGAATAAATGGAAGTGAGTGAAATCTCCTCCCTTCTTCTTTCTGTGCGTGAGAATATTATAAGTAGCGATTGTGATCGGTTTGATCTCTTTCACTTCACCGGAGTATTCCCCGATATCAGATTCAGGAATATCTGTTTTGTCTAAAATTTCGTTTTTCCACTGGCGGATAGAAAGTGTGTTTGTTACAAGGATGAGAGTTTCTGCTCCCACGATCTGCATCACACCGATACCTACGATCGTTTTACCGGCACCGCAGGGAAGAACCACCACTCCGGATCCACCTTCGTTCCCACCACCAGCATGAAATACTTCCACGGAAGCTCTTTGGTAGTCTCTCATTCCGAACTTTCTACCTGATTTGGTAGTAGGTCTTAGGTTGAATCCGTATTTGTTTCCTTCGTCGTAACCAGCAAGGTCCTCGACAGGGAAACCGATCTTGATCAGAGCCTGTTTGATATGGCCTCTGAATTCTTTTTTGATATAGATCTTATCGTTCTCAGTCTTTTCTATATAAGGCTGGACCGCTCTATGATTTGAGATCTCTTGTAAAAATCCTTTTTCATTGGAGATGATACAAAGATCTCCATTCTCTTCCTTGACTAGTTTTACTTTTCCGTATCTTCCGATCTGTTCTTTGATCTCGTTGACTACGTTTTTTGGAACCGAGTATCTAGAATATTTTTCCAAACATTCTACAATCTCATCCGCACTCATTTTGATAGATGCAGCGTTCCACAAGGAAAGAGGAGAAATTCTATAAGTGTGTAGGTATTCCGGACTTTTTTCTAATTCCGCGAATTTAGCTACGACTAGCTGGCAGGCTTCGAATTCAGGATTGTCCACCTCTAAAAGCATAGTCTTATCACTTTGTACGATTAACGGTTTACTCACGGCGTGGAATCTCCCCTAAAACTTAGACTGAAAATGACCCCCTCCTTGTCAAGAAGAAAGCGATTATAAGGCCGAATCATATCGATCTCACCAAAATTCTGAATTCTCCGAAGGTTTCCGAATGACCTTTTAGCTCTTTTAAATCCAGTCCGGACAAAAGTGCGTTGCCTGGAGAACTACAAGGTTCGACTGCAATCGCAGAACGATCCGGTTTTGTATATATTTGATAATAATTTAATGGAATTTGTCCTTCTTCCGGTGGAGGACTTAAGACCGTGATAGAGTATTTTTTGGTTCCATTCTCCAAAACAACTCTAGGTTCTTTTCCAAAGAACAAATGATCTAGACTTGGGATCTTCTCCCCTTCCAAAACGGAAGAAACCGGGTTAGAAATAAAAGGTTGGATCGGAACTAAGTTCTCTCCTAATTCCAAATTTTTGTCCAACTGAAGACGAAGTTTCCAATCTCCATCATTTTTTCCTAAATTTAAATACGGATGATAACCGTAAGCAAATCTGATAGAATCAGATCTTAAATTATTAAATCTAGTCTTCACACTTAGTAGAGTCCCGGAAGAAGTCTCTTCGATTGAATATTCTTCACGGATTGCAATTCCAGAAAGTGGAGAATCCTTCCATTCTTCCGGAAAGTTTATTCTAAACTCAGCGCCCTTTTGGTTATTTTTCAATTTTAAAAGTTTTCTCTCTAGAGAATGGACGACCCCATGAACAGGAAACTGATTGGAATCTCGGATCATTTCCTTAATATTCCATTCTCTTCCGTTTAGAATGAATTCTGTAGAAGCATATCGATTCACCCAAGGGAACATTAGAAAATTACCTGATTCAAATATACTTAAGGTTTTATCATAAGGTAGGATAATCGGAAAAGTTTCCTTTGTAATTGGATGGGTCCAGTCCCAAGAAAACCATTGGGTACCGTCGGTCAAAAAACTAGAGTTCTCCGTCCGAAATTCATACATTGCGGGAAGGAGGTTGGGAAAACTAGCTGAGAGGGAAAGTAAAAAACGGATCTGAGACTTTTTTTTGGACGCCAAACAGAAAGGAAAGGAATTGAAGCGATACCCGGCCCTCTCAGAATGGGCCGGAGGCTTTATGATGAAATTCCTTTTCCACAAATCACTTCTATTTGTATTAGGGATCTTATTCTTAAGCCAATGTTTATTCCTTTCTTTTCCGAACCAAACTTCTCCTATCCCTAAGGAAAAATTAGTCACCGGTTCTTCTACAGAAAGCCCTGATAAAATATTACTCATCCCTATCGAAGGAGAGATCTCCGGACAAAAATCCTCAGGAGGACTTTTAGGCGGAGAAAAGGACAGCCTAGTCAGCAGGGTCAAAACCTATTTGTCTATGGCGGCGAGAGATCCGGAGATCAAAGGAGTAATCTTAAAAATAGATTCTCCCGGCGGATCGGTAACTGCGAGTGATCTAATCCATCATGAAATTTTAGAATTCAAAAAGAAGAAGAATGTGCCTGTCCTTTCTCTATTCATGGATACTGCAGCATCAGGTGCATATTATTTGAGTATGGCAACTGACCATATCCAAGCTCACCCTACAACAATTACAGGTTCCATTGGAGTTCTTAGATTCGGGATCAATGCGAAAGAAGCATTGGACAAACTCGGGATCAAGAGTAGCACAATTCGTTCCGGCCCAAACAAGGCCACAGGAAACCCTGTAGAAGAATTCACTCCGGAACAAAAGAAAGTTTTCCAAGATATCATCATGGAGAACTACGAAAGGTTTTTAAGTATTATCAAAAAAGGAAGACCTAAGTTAAAGGAATCCGAACTTAGAAAACTTGCCGACGGAAGAATTTATTCAGCCAATCAAGCATTGGAAACTGGACTCATTGATTCTATTGGTTATTTCGAAGATGCAGTCGTTCAAATAACGAAACTTCCCGGATATAAAGGTTCTTCTACGCTTAGTCCAAGAATTGTATTCTATTCTTATAAGGGACCTCAGCCTGAAAACTTCTACCAGATAGATAGTGATACCGGAACCGGTCCTACATTATTAGAATCTTTGCTACCGTTCCGGATCTCTCCGGATCATAAATTGCATTATCTATTCTCACCCGAATAAGGTTTTATAAAATAATTCTAAAATGCTTTTTAACTCCCTTCCCTACCTAGCTTTATTTTCGCTTACATTCCTACTGTATTGGAGCCTTCCTCAAAAAGGAAGGAAGCCTTTACTTTTAGTTTCTTCTCTTCTTTTCTATTTTTACTCTGGTGCGGCATTTTCGATCCACTTCCTACTCGTGATCGCAGTGAACTTCTATTTTTCTCTTAAACTTTGGGAGAATAAAAGAAAAGGTAAATCCACATCTAAACTTCTAACCTGGATCATAGTTCTTAATTTTGTTAACCTAGCATTCTTCAAATATTTCTATTTCTTTCTGGATTCACTGGACTTCTTTACGGGATCCTTACAATTTTCTGAATTTGGAAAAGGGATCCATATTCCTCTACCTCTCGCGATCAGCTTTTATACATTCCAATTGATCGCGTTACAAGTGGATATCCATAGAGACCATGTTCCGGAAAGGATCTCCGCATTAGATTATTTCTTATTCATTCTTTTCTTCCCTCAATTGATCGCAGGACCGATCATGAGAACCACTGACTTTCTTCCAAAACTGGACAAACCAGCGATCGATTTCAATCGAGTACAATGGGGAGTTTTTCTAATTCTTTCCGGTTTATTTAAGAAGGTAGTGATCGCGGATAATATATCTGGGATCATCTCGGGGATATACCAGCATCCGGGAGAATATAATTTTTTCAGTTTATATCTAGTAACGTTCGGGTTTGCCTGCCAGGTATATTGTGATTTCAGCGGATACACCGATATGGCAAGAGGTTCCGCATATTTACTTGGTTATGAGATCCCTGAAAACTTCAGAGGGCCTTTCCTCTCCCCAAGTTTCAGAGAATTCTGGGGACGTTGGCATGTTACCTTATCCACCTGGCTTAGAGACTATCTCTATATCCCATTAGGTGGAAGCAGAGGCGGATTCTGGAGAACCCAAGCGAATTCAATGATCACAATGACCTTGGGTGGTTTATGGCATGGAGCAAATTTCGGATATGTGCTTTGGGGTGCATATTTAGGACTGATCCTAGCAGTAGAAAGATTCTTCTCGCCGGGCGATCCTAAAAAAGAAGAAGAACCTAGAGGCTGGAAACGTTTCTGGAAAGTGGCACTGATCATACATTTATTTGCGATCTCGGGAATCTTCTTCCGAACCGCTGCTGCAGGTAAAAATTCTCTCAATTTAGCTTGGGACTATTTTACAGGTTTCTTAAATATAATAGGCGGAAAAGCACTCGTACGCTGGGAGGAATTAGCTGCATTCATTCTATTCACTTTCCTTTGGAATGCAGTTCAATATTATCCAAGTATTAGAGAAAAAATACAGATCAGATTCCGCTGGTTATTACCTTCATTCTCCATCATTATACTTTTATTAATGGGTATATTCGGGGACGGAGGCGGAGAATTTATTTACTTCCAGTTTTAATCGAATCGCCTAGGTTGCGAGCCGGACTATTACCATATTTCCGGTTTGCCTTTCTCCGGCCTTAAGCGGATTTTGGAAGTGTAGCGAGACGAAACTCGCAAATAATGTGTTTCTTTTCCGCCGATTTCCTATGAAAGGTATACTTACAGTTCTAAGAATATTCGTATTTCTTTTCGTTCTCACTGGATGTTTCCCCCCTTCTTGGATCAGAGAGCTTCCGGAAAGACCGGAGTCTTCCAGCGATATTACCTTAAAGGGAATCTATAGCAAAAAACTTCCTCCCTTCTCTCCCTTAACTTCTACATCTTATAAGGAAAACCAATCCGAAAAATTGGAATTTTCTAATTCTGAAAAATCTTTCCAAAAGTACTACTTGAGGGAGATCGAAGAAAAAGGAGAAATTCGTCGAATCCAAATAGAAGGATCCGGAAAATATGAGTCTCGTGGGAACTGGCTTCTACTCAATACACAAAAGATTAAAAAAGAAGAATCCGTTTGGAAAGACGGAAAACAAATCTCAGGTCCCGAAATAAATTTCCTGGAAACTTCTCACAAACTATTGTATCATTACGATCCTTCTAGCGACACATTAATTCCTATGATCTATGAATCCGGTTATAGAGAAAAACCTTTCGGCGTAGTGGAAGGAACAAACATACCTTATGCAGAAGATGAGTTATTTAGAATTGCTCGTAGGAATTATTCCAAGAAGGAATACCAAGGCCATGCCTATTTTAAGGTAAGATGAGAAGTTCCACTACGATCAAACAGTACATGAAAGACGCCTGGCCGGTTTTGATCGTGCTGAATCTTTCCATTTTAGGTACTTTGGGAATCGGACTTAAATTTTATACCCCTCCGGTTCGAGTTCCGATCGTTTTACTTTTAGTATGTTGTTTTACTTTATTCATTAATTTTTCTGCATTCGTTTTGTTTTTAACCGAGAAGATCTTACCAAGAGAGCAAGAATTCGGAAAAATAATCAAACGTTTCCGTAGAGGAGACAGTAGGATGCAAAACTACGTTCTTCCTCTGGATTACGTGGATGAAAATTACGAGATCCGCGGAAGATGTATGACTTATAATCCTATTGGCGGGGATTTTTATAATTTTTTAAAAGACAAAGATGGAAATTATTGGATGGGGATTGGAGATACTTCCGGTCATGGGTATGTGGCCGGACTATTCAGTCTAATGATTATGAACCAAATGAGCCATTTGGTCCATAAATTCGAAACTCCTCATGAAATCATAGACCAGATGTTGGAACATTTGGAAGAAAGGACGAATACGTTCCCGCATATACACCGTAGTCTTTATGCTACTTTTCTTTTAATGAAGGCGGATAATAAGGGAAATTTTTTACACTCGGGAATTCATCCAAGCCTAGTCTTATATAAGAGTAAGGAAGATAAAACTTACGTCGTAAGCACCGACGGAAAATTCCTTTCCACGGTAATGAATTCTCCCCTCAAAAAACCGAAACCTTCTCAAAGTTTCAAAATGGACAAAGATGATATCCTATTCTGTTTCACTGATGGACTTTTTGAACAAAAGAACAGAAGTATTGGCGGATACTATGGAGAGAATTTATACAAATTTTTAGAAACTGCTCCCAAGAAGAATATTCGCAAATTAATAGATGATCTATTTTCCGACGTTGTGAAACATACAGGCGGAAGAATACAAGACGATATGAGTCTTTTAGTGGTCAGAAAATTTTAAGAACTTAATTTACTCTTGAACAAAGAGAAATAATCGACGAATCTGTAAGAATGGACAATGAATATTGGGTTGTAAGACTTTCAGGAATCCTAGTCTGGAATGAAAGAGATATTCGTAAAATCCTAAGGGTGGTTTCAGATAGTAGCCTTGTCACAGGACTCACTGAAGAAGAGACATTGGACTTTTTACAATACGGCTTCGAAGAAGAATTAGATTCCTTAAAACAAACCTACGATTGGACCCTATTCAAAAAACAACTAGTCTCTAAACTTTCCAAAAGAGAGACAAAGGCACCGGGTCTATCCGTTTTACATCCGGATCTATTAGAAGAAGATTAATTTTTACAAGTTCCCATGATCTATTTCGAGGGAGAAAATTATCATTTTCTATTCTGTAATCCTGACTCTGTTGCAAGGGTACATTCTAAGATTTCTCCCTTTTATGATTTTCCTCTAACGGAAATTGAAGAACTTCCTTATCTATATTCCCAGGCCGCACTTATTCCTAAGTTTCTTTATGAATTAGAATATGATCGCAAGACTAGTCCAAGTTCCGCGATTAAAACCCCTCCTTATTTAAAATATACGGAAGGTTTACTGTATTCGGAGGATTCGAAATTTCCTAAGGAATCTGAGGAAGTTTTCGATGGTGTTCATTATCCAATCCGTTCGAATCCTTACCGAGTTATAGGAACTCCAATATCGAAATCCACTGCTCCCATTCTGATTACTCGAGAAAATTTACAAACACAATTGGGTAGTATCCAAACAGGAAACTTCACTCTATATAGAATGTTCCGAAAAAGGATGTTCTCCACCAAATATCTTTCCCTCAGAGATATAGTGAATCCGGAATTAAATGAAGAAGAAGTGATCAAAAAAATCGAGGAATTGTATTTTGATCCGGAAAGTAAAACCTATCTATTTCGTTTGGTAAAGATCTTATATGCTGGAACTCCTACGGAAGAACAAGGATTAGTTTCTAATCTATTCACTTACGAGATAGAATTTGCGAAATTCCTAAGAGATCGTATCTTCTCTATTGAGATACTTCCTCTAATACATGGACCATTCTTAAATTCTATTTTGAATAAATTAGATGAAAGGATCTTAAAATTTTCGATCCCAAAACTATCTCCTCCTGTTCGTAGAATGGTAGAGAAGAATGTTTCCAAAAACAAATGGAAACAGATCTTGGATGGTCCTAGTAAAAAACCGGAACCGGGGGAATCATTTCCTGAAATTGTGGAGAAAGAGATCTTCAGAAGATTCTCCAGAAGGATCTATTATGAAGAAGGAAATTTTCCAATCTATATAGATACTGCAGAAGAAGACACTTCTAAAACGGAAATCGAATTCGAAGGAATTTCAGGTGAAAAGTTCAATCTGAACAGATCGTCCAATGAGATTGAACTTTATGCTGTTACAAAGGATAAAATACTTCTTCGTATCTTGAAGTATATGGAAGTTTTAAGAATAGATATTTATCTTTCTAAAAAAGAAAGAGATCAGTATGAATTTTTTAAAATTTCCGCGGGTTATATTTTAGAAATTCCTAAGTACGATCAGGCAAAGCTGATTATTGGAGCAGGCATCAATTCCGAAAGAAAACCTTTGGAATTTAGCCTGCTTTCCTTTTCTTACTAATTAAGATTCAGAAGTCAAAATTCTTTTTACTGAATTTTTCCAGACTCGGATCTCTTTTTCTTTCAAACTGGAGCTTAGTTTAGGAGAGAATTCCTTACTAGTTTTTTGGTTCTTCTTCAGATCGTTTACGGAAGAATAAAAGCCTCTTTCTAATCCTGCAAGATATGCCGCTCCCAAAACAGTTGTGTCTAGGTTCGAAGGCCTCACTATCTTCTTCCCTAAAATATCAGCTTGGTATTGCATAAGCCAATTATTAGCGGTAGCTCCCCCATCCACTTTTAGGACTTTCAGCTTGGAACCAGTATCATTCTCCATAGCTTCCACTAGTTCATAAGATTGTAATGCGATTGATTTTAATGCGGCTCTTGTGATCTGTTCCTGGGTGGTATCTCTGGTCAAACCAAGAATTGCACCTCTTGCATTCATATCCCAATAAGGAGCGCCTAAACCGGAGAATGCAGGCACAAAAACCACCTCGTCATCCTTGGTAACGGAAGAAGCCATCTTCTCGGAAAGTTTCGATTCCTTAAAAAATCTTAGATTATCTCTTAGATACTGGATTACTGCACCACCTATAAAGATAGAACCTTCTAAACAATAGACAGTTTTTCCTTCCGGTCCGCATGCAAGAGTTGTGATCAGATTGTTTTTAGAAATTTGTAATTTGTTTCCCGTATTAAACAATAAGAAACATCCGGTTCCGTAGGTATTCTTTGCCTCTCCAGGCTCGGTACATAATTGTCCGAATAATGCGCCCTGTTGGTCTCCTACTAAAGAAGAGATTGGAATTCCGTCAGGCAATCCTTTCACTCCTTCTGTTCTTCCGAATAAACTGCTGGAATTATGAGTTTCAGGAAGAATTGCTTCCGGTATCTGTAATATTTTTAAGAGTTCCTTATCCCATTCTTTCTTTTCGATATTGAAGATAAGGGTTCTGCTCGCGTTTGTATGATCCGTTTTATGGGATTTTCCCGCAGTCAAACGATATAGAAGATAAGTGTCTATGGTTCCGAATAGAACCTTTCCTTTTTCTGCCTTTGCTCTTACACCTTTAACATTATCCAAGATCCATCTGATCTTGGTTCCGCTAAAATATGCATCCACAACTAGGCCGGTTTTTCTTCTGAATATCGGCTCTAAACCTTCTCTTTTTAATCCGGAACAAAAGTCGGAGGTCCTACGACATTGCCATACGATCGCATTATAAACAGGAGCACCAGTATCCTTATCGAATAATACTGTGGTTTCTCTTTGGTTAGTGATCCCGATTGCTACCGCTTTTTCCGGTTTCAATTTTCCATTGCGGATCGCTTTTAAAATAAGTTTTTCGGTTTTTGCCCAGATCTCTTCAGGATCATGTTCCACCCAACCCGGTTTAGGAAAATATTGTTTAAATTCGGAATATGCGCTTGAGATCACAGTCCCGGATTTATTAAAACAAAAAGTACGTATACCTGTGGTACCGGCATCTATTCCGATGATATATTCACTCATTCGATTACTCCCTGATCGATTGAATTAAAGTTTAAATTTGGATTTCCAGACCTTCTCTTGCCATGATGATCTCTAATTGGTTGTCCGGATCAAACATTTCTTTGTATTTAATCGCGCGCAGATACACTGCATCCAATTTTTCATCATCATAAGAAGGATCATGGTGAAACATTACTAATTTTTTAACATTCGCTCTTAAAGCGATGTCTGTCGCCATGGAAGCAGTGCTATGCCCCCAATCGATTTTCTGTAAGGACTCTTCGAAAGTATATTGAGTGTCGAATACTAGAACATCAGCCCCTCTGAAATAGTTCAGATAATCTTCTATATTCTCCATCTCGTCCAAATTGAATTCCGCATCCGAAGCAAAGATAAGAGCCTTGCCATCTTCTTCGAATCTATAGGAAAAACTTCCACCTGGATGGCGGACCGCTTTTGAAATAGAAGTGATAGAATCCGTTACTCTGAATGCCCTACCTTCCGGAACATGACGGAATATTTTCTCCGCTTGAAAACCGTCGAAAGGAACCGGGAAATGAGTGAATGTATGTTGGTATCTTAATCTTTCTTCTAGATTTTCTACAGAACTTACAAATTCGAATTTATTGCCTGGAGTATACAAAGGAACGAAGAATGGGATCCCTTGGATATGATCCCAATGAGTATGGGTGAAGATCCAAACCGCCTTCCCTTTTCCGGAAGCGTAGCCTTCGTGTAAGATGGAGTTTCCCAGTTCTCTTAGTCCTGTACCACCGTCTATGATAACGAGCTTATCTTCTTTGTCTCGGATCTCTATACATGTAGTATTTCCGCCGTACGTGCTCCAGTTGGAAAGCGCCAAGGAGTCTAAAAAATCCTCGATTGCCTCCGGACTTTGGAGGTCGGACGGAGATGCCAAGCTTAGTATCCTAAGAATTTTAGAACGAATCAGGTCGCCCTGAACGGGGGAAGAAATGGAGCCCCGCACTCCCCAGAATTTGATCCGCATACAGTTTTAAATATCGTCCGAAACCTTTAGTTTCGGTACAAAATCGAGCACTCAGTTTTACTGAATCAGTAGTTTTTGCGAGCGATTTCTTATTTTATTTGAAATAGATTTAGATCCCTTTTTGTTCTAAAAAAGAGTTTACCTCTTCTTTGCCACAAATTAGTCTATTGGATCGGGTTCCCTCCCGGTTTAGAAATTAATTCCGAGATTTCTTTTGGAGATCCGTTGTTTTCTTAACCCGAGGATAGTCAGAGAAATAGAGATCGGAGCCACTCATTGGAAGGTTTTCAAACAGACGTATCCCTAGAACAAGGATCTTGTGTAGTTAAGATCCAGGGCAATGTTAGCCTAAAGAACGCATTCGCGTTAAAAGAGCTCATCATTCGCCAGTTTGACGAGGGTCATAAAGATATCATCCTGGACTTCGAAGGGGATGTATACTTGGACTCTTCGGGGATCGGTGCCATCTTTAATACCCAAAAGTACGTCACAGAAAGACATGGTCATCTGAAGCTCAGAAACCTAAGTAGAGACGTAATGACTATTTTGAGGATCGCAAATCTAGACAAACATCTGGACATTATCCAATAACGAACCTTCTTCTCCCATTTTTCTAAAACCTATGTTAGAAGTCCTTAGGATCTACACGGACAGTCCTCTCCGAAATTTCACCTACCTAGTCAGAGAACCGAATTCTAAAAAAACACTTTCTATAGATCCGTATGATCCGGATCAAATCTCTCAGGTTTTGGAGAATAAGTCCTGGAACCTGGATTATATTCTAAACACTCACGAGCATAATGATCATACCTGTGGAAATGATGGACTCGTTTCTAAATATAAAGCCAAGGTTTTAGCTCATCCTGCTGGGCTCGGAAAAATCCCTCATGCTTCTCATTCTTTAGAAGAAGGAGAAAAAATTTTAGAAAGTCCTGACGGAAATTCTTATCTAAAAGTCATTTATACTCCTGGTCATACATTTGCTCATGTTTGTCTTTTGCAGATAGAAAACGGATCTCCTTTTGCAGTATTTACCGGAGATACTATCTTTAATTCAGGTGTGGGAAATTGTACCCGAGGGGGAGATCCTAAAACCCTGTATGGAACCGTTCTGAAAGAATTCAAAAATCTTCCGGGAAACGTTAGATTATACCCTGGACATGATTATCTCAAAAATAATCTAAAATTCAGCCTTTCTATTGATCCTAAAAATGAAGAAGCTGCCAAAGCATTATCCAAAGCGGAAGGTATGAAAGAAGACCAAGAATTTTGGACTACAAACTTTTCGGAAGAAAGGACATTCAATCCATTCTTCCGAATATTCGACCCAAAAGAAAATCTGGTGTCCGGAATTCGAAACAAAATGCAAAATCAGTCCTTGGCTTCGGATCCTCAAACTTTGTTTATTGCTTTAAGATCTCTCCGGGATAAATGGTAGAAGATACTAAAACATCCTCTTTTTATTTTCCCGAAATCAGTACAAACAATATCTAATATTTTGTGAATCAGAGAGAATACTCTGGTAAATTTTTGAGATTTATCTGAGCCTCTCTCTAAAAGAATTCTTTTCGTTTAGAAGTATCCCATTCTCCATTGAATTAACCGCATGAAAAAGTATGATATTTTAGTAATAGGCTCTGGAGGAGGAACAAAGCTAGTCACACCTCCTTCTAAACTTGGTTATAAGGTAGCAATTTTAGAAAAAGATCGTTTAGGAGGGACCTGTTTAAATAGAGGTTGTATTCCTTCTAAGATGCTCATCCATCCTGCGGAAATATTAGCACAAGCAAAGGATGCCTCCAAATTTCAGTTGGGAATCCCAGGTCCATTCTCCGTAGATTTTAAAACTTTGGTGGAAAGAGTTTCTGCCACAGTAGATGCGGACTCAGACAGTATTATCCCTGCTTACAAAAAAAATCCAAACATAGACTTTTATCCTCATGAAGGAAGATTCGTGGAGAATAAGGTAGTAAAAGTAAACGGAGAACTGATCACCGCAGATCGTATTTTTATAGCCGCTGGATGTAGACCTTCTATCCCGGATATCCCTGGTCTTGCAGGAACTCCTTATATGACTAGTAGAGAAGCTCTCAGAAGAACTGAACTTCCTAAAAAACTTTTGGTCATCGGTGGAGGTTATATTGGTTTAGAACTTGGATTTGCTTATTCTGCGTTCGGTTCTAAAACTACTTTTATCGTTCGAAACAGAATGCTTTCTCATGAAGACAAAGATATTATAGACGGTTTCGAAAAAGCATTTTCTAAAAGAGAAGATGTTCGTCTAGGAACAGAAGTGAAGAAGGTAGACTATAAAGACGGAATCTTCCGCTTAGAGTGCAAAAATTCTTCAGAAACATATATATTGGAAGGAGACGCATTACTTGTCGCCACAGGGATCAAACCGAATACGGATTGGTTGGACCTCCAACGGACTGGTATCCAAACGGATGAAAAAGGTTATATAAAAACAAACGAATACTTCGAAACAACTGCGGACGGAGTATATGCCCTGGGAGATATTATTGGAAAATATTTCTTCCGACATTCAGTAAACTTTGAGGGAGAGTTTCTATTTAATTCCTTATATGTGGACAAAAAAAGAACTCCGGTCGAATATCCACCGGTCCCCCATTCCGTATTCACCCATCCCCAAGTAGCAGCTGTGGGTAAAACGGAACAACAATTACAGGAAGAAGGGATCGAATATATCTCAGCAATCAATCCTTATTCCAGTAGTGCCACAGGAATGGCTAGACTATCCGAAGACCAATTCGTCAAAATATTAGTAAGTCCAAAAACCAGAAAAGTCCTAGGGGCACATATTTTGGGAGATGAGGCTTCCAACCTGATCCATCTTTTTATACTCCTGATGACCATGGGTGGGACTCTAGATGACTTGCTAAAGATGATTTATGTTCACCCCGCTTTGCCTGAAATCGCAAGAAATGCTGCCAGGAAAGCAAGAGAAATCTTAAGCTCTTCCTAAAGCCAAAAGATTGTCTAAACAGGGCTTGTTCAAAATCATAGAATTGGAGCGATTTTTCGGGAATGAACAAAGCCTTAGAGATAAAAAATTTGGTGAAGACCTATGCCGGAGGGGTGCAGGCCTTAAAAGGAATTGATCTGACTGTGGACGAAGGGGACTTTTTTGCTCTCCTAGGTCCTAACGGTGCGGGGAAGTCCACTACGATCGGCATCTTAAGTTCCCTAGTAAATAAAACTTCCGGAGAAGTGAAAATTTACGGAGCGGATATAGATACGGAACTTACATTAGCAAAATCTTATATTGGTGTAGTTCCACAAGAATTCAATTTTAATATTTTCGAACGAGTAGAACAGATAGTCGCCAACCAGGGAGGGTATTACGGTCTTTCCAGAAAGGTGGCTGTGGAAAGGACTCATAATTATTTAAGCCAACTAGGTCTCTACGAAAAAAGAAAAGAAGGTGCAGGTAGACTTTCCGGCGGAATGAAAAGAAGGCTCATGATCGCGAGAGCCCTAGTCCATAACCCGAAAGTTTTGATCTTGGATGAGCCGACCGCTGGAGTGGATATAGAGTTCAGAAGATCTCTTTGGGATTTTTTAGTTAAACTAAACGAATCAGGGATCACGATCATTCTCACCACTCATTATTTGGAAGAAGCCGAAAATCTCTGTAAGAAAATAGCAATCATAGACCAGGGAAAGATCGTAGAGAATACTTCCATGAAGGAACTTTTGGTCAAACTAGATAGCCAGACATTCGTTCTAGATCTAAAACAACCGGTATCTTCCCCGATCGATCTAAATGGATTTCATTTAAATAAATTGGATGACCTAACATTAGAAGTGGATATAGGTAAAAATAATTCGTTAAACGAATTATTCCGACTATTAGATAAGAGCGGGATCCAAATTTCCAGTATGAGAAACAAGTCCAATCGATTGGAGGAATTATTTTTGAAACTAGTGGAGAAAAAACTATGAACTTCCAAGAAAAATTAAACGCATTCTCCACAATCGTTCGAAAAGAAACGGTTCGTATCCTAAGGATTTGGATCCAAACACTGATCCCTCCAGGCATTACAATTTCATTATACTTTCTGATCTTCGGAAAATTAGTAGGATCTCAGATCGGAGATGTAGGAGGACATACCTATATCCAATTTATAGTCCCTGGACTCGTGATGATGTCCGTGATTCTGAACGCTTATAATAATGTGGTATCTTCCTTTTTTGGAGCAAAATTCGGAAAGAATATAGAAGAATTGTTAGTTTCCCCTACTCCTGCTTATCTTATCGTGCTTGGATATTCCATCGGCGGAGTGATCCGAGGAGTTTTAGTAGGTTTTATAGTTACGCTGGTGTCCCTATTCTTCACTGAAATAAAATTATATGATACAGGGATCGTAATCATCACTGTAGCGCTTTCGGCTTTGATGTTCTCTATGGGAGGATTTTTGAATGCACTTTACGCTAAAAAATTCGACGATGTTACAATCATTCCTACATTCATACTAACACCTCTTACTTACTTGGGTGGAATATTCTATTCTATCAAAATGCTTCCGGATGCGTGGCAAATCGTGTCCAAGTTTAATCCTATTTTATATATGGTGAACGCTTTCCGTTACGGGTTTTTGGGAGTAAGTGATATTGATCCTTTAGAGGCGATCGGACTTTTAGTGGTGGGGACAATTTTTCTATATTCATTATCCGTATTTTTACTCAGCCGTGGTTATGGAACAAGGACCTAAAATGCAAGATATGTTTATAGAAATGGAAAGACTCCTGAGAAATGGACTTTCTCCATCGGAGTTGAAGATCGAGGATTTTTCGGAACAACATGCAGGACATTCCGGAAACCCCAGCCGAAAAAAAAGAGGGACCCATATCCGAATCTTTATCACAAGCCCTGAATTCCAGGGGAAATCACTTTTAGAACAACACCGTTCCGTTTACCAGATTATGGATCCATTCCTAAAAGAATGGGGTGTCCATGCACTGGAATTAAAGACATCTATCCCTTAGAAAAAAGATTGTCCGGGAAGAGATTCTAAAAAGTGCTGATACTATAAAGAAGAGTCTAAGATATAACAGATGACTGTCCAAGAAATTCAGGAAAAAATCCAAGCAGGACTTCCAGGCTCGGAAGTAGAGATCCAAGATCCGTACAACGACGGAGTACATATCAAAGCGATCGTAAAATTTTCCGGATTTGCCGGAAAGTCCATTGTGGAACAACACAGAATGGTGTACGCAACATTAAAGGATGAACTTAAGGCTGAAGTCCATGCTTTAGGACTGGAAACCAAGGTATAATTAACAGATAGGAATAAATATCATGGATAAAGAATTACAAGATAAGATACAAGGATTGATCGGTTCTAAAAAAATATTTCTGTTTATGAAGGGAACCCCTGACGCTCCAATGTGCGGTTTTTCTGCAGGAGTGACCAATGTTCTCAGAAGTTTAGGTGCAGATTATAACTCTTTTAATGTTCTTTCCGACATGAATGTCAGAGAAGGGATTAAGGAATTTGCTAACTGGCCAACCATTCCTCAGTTATACATCGACGGAGAATTCGTTGGTGGTCATGACATCGTTGTAGAAATGGCAAGAAGCGGAGAACTTCAAAAAAAGATCGGTGCTTAATATGATGAAACTCTTCCAATACGATACTTGTCCTTATTGCGCTTTTGTTCGTGGTCATTTTTCTGAAATGGGCCTGAAAGAAGGTAAGGATTACCAATTGGTAGAGGCCAGCAGAGGAACCCCAGGTAGAGAGGAGGTCCTACGTTTAGGAGGACTCTCTCAAGTTCCTTTTCTGGTAGATGGCGATATCAAAATGTATGAGTCCAGAGATATCGTGGACTATGTAAAAAGTAAGATCCAAAAATTAGGAACTGTAACCTAATACATCCAAAATTTTCTCCCCTACCTTTCTATTCTTTCCCGAATAGGGATAATTATGAATATATAATACAGGATTGAAGTTTAACTCTAAGATCCTGTAATCTCCAGCGGATTCCAAATCTTTTACTATAATATCTACACCACAAATTTTCGCTTCTACAGCTTTTGCAGCTTGGACTGCTAACTTTTTATAAGAAGGATCTGCAATATCTGTTACATCAACAGAATCACCACCCGTACTGATATTTGAGTTTTTACGAACAAAAACTTTTTCGCCAGCGCCAGGGATGAATTCTGGAGATTTTCGAGATTCTTTTAAAACACTTAATTCAGTATCATCTAATCTGATCTTTTCCAGAGGAGTCACATGACCAACGCCCCTTCTTGGATCTGAATTCTTTTCTTCTATTAGTTCTCTGATGGTCTTTTTGCCATCGCCAATTACATTCGCAGGAATACGATTACATACAGCGACACATTCGTCGCCGATAACCAAAAATCTATATTCGTTTCCTTCTGCGAATTCCTCAACAATTGCTGTTTCTGAAAATCCAAGTGCAATTTCTAGAGCCTTCTTTTTTTCTTCATTGGAAGAAGAAGTTGGAAGTATACTAATTCCAATCCCGAAATTAGTAGTAACAGGTTTTACCACCATCTTTCTGTCCGAGTTTTTATTTAGGAATTCAAGTCCAGAATTTAGATCGGAAACTGCAGTTCCTCTCGGAACCAATATATTCGATTCCTCTAAAATACGTTTGGTAATGGTTTTGTTTTCCATCACGAGGAAAGTCATATAAGAATCCAATTCCGTTTTGGAGGCTTCTTTTACGAGTCGAGTGATCCCTTTACCTGAAAGTCGGATAAAATGGCTCGGACGATCTAAAACTTCTACTTCTAAACCTCGATTAAGCGCGTCTCGAATCACAATTTGAGTAGAAATTTCCAGGTCCTCGAATCCTTTTAAGATGAATTCGATAGGATCTAATTTTTGCCCAGCTTCCAGTTTATATTTCAATGGTTGCAGATCCTTGCGGTTGCGTTCTTTTTCACTTTTTCGGATTCTTCTATTTTAACTTTTTCTGCAAGGGACTTTTGGACTTCTTTGACAAACATAGCAAATTTACCTGGTGTAAGTTCCATCTGGGATTGGTTTCTATAATTTTCTTTAGCCAAATGAATTCCCAAATCTCTGAATTCCCAGCCTTCGTTGACGATACGATCCATTAGTTTCCCAGAAGGAGTACATTTTGGATCTTCCCAACGTTTATTCATTATATTTAATATTTCTTGGTAAAATCTTTTTCCAGTATGACGATCCAATTCTTCTGCAATAGGTAAAAGGCTTTGAGTGAATTCTTTTCCTCTCGTTAAAAAATCTTGCTCTTCTCCGTCATCGGCTAAAACTTTCAAGCCTGGCTTTCTTCCTTCCCAGATAATTCGTTTAGTATTTTCCCTAATTCTAAGTTTTTCCTTTTGCTCTATAGATTTACTCTCTTTTAAGAGACCATCCAAAAGAACCATTTGTATATAACCCAGACTCGGCTTATGAATTCCAGTAGGAGATTCAGGTTGAAGATCCAAACAACGTATTTCGATGTATTGGATTCCCCTACTTTGGAGAGCATCCAAAGGTCTTTCATCATTTTTAGGGATTTGTTTAGGTCGGATCGGAGAATAGAATTCGTTTTCTATCTGCAGATAGTGATCATTTAGCTGGTTTGGAATTCCACCATATGGTTGGTATTTTGCATAAGGAGTGCTAACTGCATAACACATTCCCTCTATATATTCCTTTAAGGAATTATAATTGATAGGAAGCTCATCTTGCACTTTGCTCGTATACCCTATCTCACTCATTCTTAAAGAAGTTGCATAAGGAGCGTAGTAAGTATGATTCTTATGTTTAACAAAAGGGAAATCACTAGGAACAGGCAAGAAAGTCTCGTCAAAAACTGGAGTCGCTCCAGTTAAGTAGAGAATTTCAGGGACCCTTCTCATAAAATTACGAGTAACGGATAGATATAATTCCGAAATTTCTTCTTTGGTGAATGAATGTATTTCTTTTCCCAAAAATTGTTTTAAGAATAAATTCGAAAAAGAGAAGTTATAATGCACACCTGAAATGGTCTGCATCCTTCTTCCATAACGAAGACCAAGTCCATTACGATAGACTGTTTTCCATTCACCAGAAAATGAATCACCGTACTGTCCAAGAGGAATATCTTTATCTTCTTTGGGAAGAATAGGAGGCATACTAAAAGGCCAGATCCATTCTTCTTTCAAATGCCTGGAAGTGAATATATGAAGATCTTGTAATTCTCTAACGATTGCTTCAATTCTAGGTCTTGGATTTGTAGCAAATTCAAGTTGAGGTTCCGAAAAATCAGTCTTGATAAAATGATTTGTAAGACTGGAACCTAAGGATTCCGGATGAGGAGTAGTAGCAATTTTTCCATCGAAAAATATACGCATACTTTCCTTTTCCAAACCGTGTTTTGCTTTTACAGCGTGACGTAGATTTGGAAATACCGGAGTTTTGGCGGATCGATTCATTTTATATTCCTAATTCTTTTTTTAATATTATTCCCCCAAAGGGATCCCGTCTCCCCGTGGGTCAGCCGCACCATACAATGTACCATTCTCTCTTTTAACACAGAATAATTTTGCCATATTATTACCTAGTCTTACTTCGTGTTTTTTCGCCTTTAATTGATTGAAAGTGGCCGTATCAGTCGCTGGACCTTCAATAGAAAGTGCATCAGGAAAAAATTGATGATGGATCCTTCCCCTCGCTACAGATTCATATAAAGTAAGATTTAAGTCTAGGGTAAACAGTATAGATTGTAAAACTGCATTTACTATATAAGAGCCGCCTGGGGCACCTGTGACCAAAAATGTTTCCCCATTTTTTAGAACGATTGTAGGAGACATGGAACTCAAAGGAGTTTTTCCGGGCTGGATGGAATTTGCTTCAGCCCCGATAAGACCGTATACGTTAGGCTCACCTGGAGAACGACTGAAATCATCCATCGTATCATTCAGAACGAAACCGTATCCTTCCAAAACGACAGCCGCACCGAATCTATAATTGATAGAATGTGTGGTAGAAACCGCATTTCCTTCCGCATCCACAACTGAAATATGAGTGGTCTGAGGAGATTCAGCTCTTAAATTCAATCTACTTAAGTAAGTTGAGCTAGGTGTCGCCTTTCCAGCATTGAAATCGGAAATTTTTTCTTTTGCATAGTCGGAAGATATCAAAGTTTCCACAGGAATTTTAGTAAATCCAGGATCCCCGCCAAGGACCGCACGATCAGAATATCCTCTTCTCATAACTTCTGCCAAGAAATGATAATAATCACTTTGGGAAAAATCGAACATAGAATGAAGTTCTTTTGTTTCTAACATCTTTAACATTGTAAAAAGATGAACCCCGGAAGAAGGAGGAAACATAGTTCTAATATTATAATTTCTGTAATTGATCTCTAAAGGTTTTTCTTCTCTTACCCTATAGTTTTTCAGATCGCTAAAATGAATTTGCCCGCCATTTGTAGAAACTTCTTCTGCGAGAACCTTAGCAATTACTCCTGTATAAAAATCCTTATCTCCCGTTTCGGAGATGATCTTAAGAGTTTTTGCCAGATCTTTTTGGACAAATATCTCACCAGACTCAGGGATTTTTCCTCCTGGCACAAAAATCTTTTTCATCCCAGGGCTCATATCCTGTTCTGATTCTTGGATTGCTTCTGAAAGATCCGGGTATACTACAAATCCTTCTTCTGCCAATCGGATCGCAGGAGCCAAAACCTCTTTTAAAGGAAGTTTTCCGAATTTTTTATGGATTTGTACAAGACCCGCCACCATTCCAGGAACTCCTACGGATTTATATCCGAGCAAGGATTCTTCCTTGGGACGTCCCTTATACATATTACGGCTTGCTAATAAAGGTGCTCTTTCCCTGAAATCGAAAGCATACGACTTTCCCGACTTAGCATGATGGTAGACCAAAAATCCTCCACCACCGATCCCTGTGGAAGAAGGACGGGTAACGGAAACTGCAAAAGAAGAAGCGACTGCAACATCGATCGTGTTTCCTCCCTTTTTATAAATTTCCAGTCCCACCTTGGAGGCATCTATAGAATCCGTAGAGATCATGATCTTTTTGGATTCCGCAAATAAAGTGTTCGGATCTATACCGAATTTAGGGGCTACAAGATTCTGGGTAGAAACTTCCCTACCTTCGATGAATAGTACATTCTTCTTGCAAGATCCGAAAACAAGAAGAATCAAAATAGAAAGTAGGAAGAAACTTTGGGGACTAGGTCTAACCGTTCTAAAAGACATTATTTTTCTCTAGAACGGAAGACTAATTTAAGTTCCTCGTTTTGTATTTCCAAATTCACATCCCCGCCGTTTTTTAATTCTCCGAACAAGATCTCTTCGGATAGTTTTTTGGAAATATTGGAATCAATCCACCTTTGGACAGGTCTTGCCCCGAAAAGTGGATCATAGGATTTTTTAGCGATCCAGATCAGAACATCCTCTCCATAATGAAGTTGGATACTTTTCTCCTTCAATCTAGTTTCCAAAAGTTCTAATTGTTTACGAACCACCTTAGAAACGGTTCCTTCATCCAATGATGCAAATTCGATCACTGCAGTTAGCCTATTTCGGAACTCCGGAGAAAACTGCTTTTCGATGGCTTTTAGTCCTCGATCGGTCAAAGCAGTATTATCAAATCCTAATGGATTAGAAGCCCTTTCCCTTGCGCCGGTATTCGTGGTCATGATCAGGATGACCTGTTTGAAATCAGCCTTTCTACCGTTATTATCTGTGAGAGTAGCATGGTCCATGATCTGTAGAAGAATATTATAAATATCCTCATGCGCCTTTTCAATCTCATCCAATAGAAGAACACAATGAGGAGTGCGGACTATCGCATCCGTCAATTGTCCACCTTGTTCAAAGCCCACATAACCAGGAGGAGAACCGATTAGGCGAGAAACAGTATGTTTCTCCATATATTCACTCATATCGAACCGGATGAATTCCACTCCCAATATGGCAGCGAGTTGTTTAGATAATTCCGTTTTTCCCACACCGGTAGGTCCTGCGAATAAGAAAGACCCCACAGGTTTTCCAGGCTCAGAAAGCCCACTTCTAGAAAGTCGGATTGCTTGGACGAGCTCGATTACGGCCTTGTCTTGGCCATAAATTTTACCTTTTAATTCCTCGTCCAAGTTTTTGAGTTTTTCCCTATCATCTGCTTTCACGGTTCTTGGAGGAATTTTAGAAATTTTAGATACTAGTTCTTCAATTTCTTTTACACTCACTATCTTTGACTTGGAACTTTCTCTAAGTTTTACTTTTGCTCCCGCTTCATCTATCAGGTCGATCGCTTTGTCCGGAAGTTTACGATCTAAAATATAACGTTCTGCGAGTTTTGCAGCTTCTTCTACTGCCCCAGCGGAATATTTTACCGAGTGGAATTGTTCGTATTTAGGAAGAAGTCCCTTTAAGATCTGGATGGTCTCTTCTACGCTTGGTTCATTTACTTCTAATTTTTGGAATCTTCTAGAAAGTGCGTGGTCTTTTTCAAAGATCGCTTTGTATTCTTTATAGGTTGTAGTTCCAATACAACGTAGTTCTCCATTTGAGAGTGCAGGTTTTAAAAGGTTAGAAGCATCCAAAGAACCTCCGGATACTGCTCCCGCACCTATAATTGTATGGATCTCATCCACAAAAAGTATATTGTCCGGATCGGAAGAAATAGCCTGTACTACATTCTTCAATCTTTCCTCGAATTCTCCTCTGAACTTTGTTCCTGCCAGAAGTAATCCCATATCCAAAGAATATACTTTCGTATTTTTTAATACATCCGGGACTTTTCCGTTAACGATCTGAAGAGCAAGCCCTTCTACAATTGCAGTTTTTCCAACCCCGGCATCGCCTACGAAGATCGGATTATTTTTCCTTCTTCTTGCAAGAATATGTATAGTCCGTTCAATCTCTTCTGCTCTTCCTACAAGAGGATCTAATTTACCAAGACTTGCTTTTTCAGTTAAATTTACGCAGAAATCCGCAAGCGCATCCCCACTTTGTTTTTTAGAAGTCTCGTCCGTAGAATTTCCTTCTCCTACCTTCTCCCCTGATTTTTTGATCCCGTGAGAAATATAACGCACCACATCGAAGCGGGAAATATCCTGTCTTCCTAAAAAGAAAACTGCGTGAGACTGATCTTCTCTGAATAGAGAGGCTAATACGTAACCTCCATCTAATTTTTTCTTTTCGGTAGACTGCACATGGAATGCAGCTAATTGAAGAACTCTCTGAGCACCAATTGTATATTCAGGCTCTATCTCTCCAAAAGATTCAGGAACAGATTCCATCTCAGTATCTAAATATTCTTTCAATTCGGAGCGTAACTGATCCAGATCCGCGCCACATGCGAGAAGAACTTCCGCTGCGACAGGATCATAAGTTAAAGAAAGAAGAATATGCTCAAGTGTGATGTACTCGTTTCTTCTTTTGAGGGCTTCCGTTCTCGCTTGGCCCAGAGATTTTTCTAGTTCTTCGGATAATGTCATGATTCTTCCCCCTCTTCAATTTCCATCTGGCAATGCAAAGGATGTCCATGTTCCTCTGCAAGCATATGAGTCTCGTTCACTTTTGTTCTTGCAATATCATGAGAATAGACTCCGCAAAGTGCCTTCCCGGTAGTATGTGCCTGCAACATTATTTGTTCGCTCTCGACCTGGGTCCTATAGAATACCACGCGAAGTATCCAGACCACAAATTCCATAGGAGTATAATCGTCATTCAAGATCACTACCCTATACTTGGCTGGTTTTTTGAGTTTCAGCTTCTCTTTTGTGAGAACCTGCTCTTCCGTTTTTAAATCGCTCATCGGTCTTCGGATTCTCCCCTTACTGCCTCATCCTTTAGTGGGGAAGATAAATTGGTTTCTCTTATCATTTCCTGCATATGCATTCTTTCGCTTTCTAAAAAACGTTCAATCGCATTTCGAGCCTGGTCATGGAAAATAAAATGGGAGCTATAAGTTGGAACGGCAGGAAATCCTCGTAAAAATTTCTGCTCTCCTTGCGCCCCTGCTTCAAAAATTTCAAAACCATTCTTGATCGCGTATTCGATCGGAGCATAATAACAACATTCGAAATGTAGAAAAGGAAAATGCCCAGAAGATCCCCAGTACCTTCCATATAACTTCTTTCCCTTTTTCAGGTTGAATGTTCCGCCTATCGTGTCTCCGTCCTTTCGTGCTAAAAATAATACCAGATTTTGGGAAAACTTCTCCAAAATGATCTTAAAAAATTTTCGATTCAAATAAGGAGATCCCCATTTTCTGGAATAAGTCTCCGTATAAAAAGAATAGATGGAATCCATATCTTTTTCAGAGATATCTTTGCCTTCTTTACATAGGATCTCGATCCCTGATCCTTTGATGGTCTCTCTTTCCTTTTTGATCTGTATCCTTTTTTTGGATCTGAAATCTCCTAAAAAATTTTCGAAATCGGTATATGCTCTATTCTTCCAATGGAATTGGTGAGTGATTCGAGTAGAAAATCCCCTTCTCTCTAAAGCTTTCGCTTCTTCTTCCTCTAAAAAAAGGAAATGAATACTGGATAAGCCTTCCGTTTTTGCACTCTCTAATAAGGGGGGAAGTAGGATATCCAACGCTTCATCAGCAGAGACATTATTTCTTCTTAATATTTTTTTACCGTTCACAGGCGTAAACGGATAAGCAACAAGTCCCTTAGGATAATAAGAAAGTCCGTTCTGGGAGAAAAAATTTGCCCAGGAATGATCGAAAATATACTCACCATAAGAATCATACTTATGATAAAAAGGAAGAGAGGAATGTATCCCATCTTCGTCCTCAGCCACCCAATACTCGGGATGCCAACTGGTCCTTCCACCTACGCAGGAAGAAAGTTCCAGAGAATATAAAAACTCATGATTGGAAAAAGGATTTTCTGGATCTCCCAAAAGATTCCACTCCTCCGCTGAAATTTCTTGGAGAGAGGATATCCTGGTGACCTTTGTTTTGCCGGGCATTTTCTATTTCTTGGACGTTTTTGAGCCTTCTATCGTTCTCTCAGACTCGGAAAAAAATCGTTTTAACTTTTCCAGAGAACGATGGACGATCACTTTTACATTGGATTCCGAAAGTCCGGTGGTTTCCGAAATCTCCCTGACCGACTTTCCCTCTAATTTAGCCATAGTCAGGATCCTTCTCTGTCTGGGTTCCAATACATTTAGCCAAGATTCTAGTCCTTGTTGGACCTCCCACTTGTCTTCAATGGAAGTTTTTTCTTCCTGAGCAAAACCGTCCATCTCCGTGGAGACCATTCTATCCCTGGTTCCTTTCCTGCGGATATAGTCTATGGTCTTATATCTGGCGATGGAGAAAAACCAGGGTGCAAAGGGTTTTTCTTTCCTATACGTGGCCCGAGCTTTGTGGATCCCGATCAGAATATCCTGGATCAGATCCTCTCTATCTTCCTTGTCACGAACCTTGGAGCTCAAATGATTGTTTAATATTTCCCTGCATTTGGAAAGTAGGAGTTCATATTCCTTGGAATCTCCTTCTTGGGCTAAGCGCATTCTTTCCGAAAGAATTTGCCAGATTTCTTGCTTTTCCGCCATGTAACCTTATGCAGTTTGACTCGAATGAATTAATGAGTCGTATAAAGAAAAGCTATTGGACTGGATTTTTTAAGGATGTCCAATCTTTCTTATATTAATGCGGAAAATCTAAACCAGGAGGAAGTATGTCAAATTCAGAATCGGACAAGACCAAACAACTGATCCAAACATTGAGTTCCGACCTGGAAAAGGGAAGCCTAAACATTTATACCCTTTTCCTTTCCTGTTTGGGTTTAGTGATTTTCGGAATTCTATTAGGCTGGTCCGTTTCCAATCTGGTAGGTAAAAGTAGCGCGTTTCCTGGCTGGTGGCCGGAGCCTACATTATTGCTAATCTGGGGAATTGTCTCCGCTTATCTATTCTGCAGACTTGCCTTCCCTGAGGAAAGATCTGCTTGGGCATTCTGGGCAGCAGGGGCTTTTTTATTCGTTTGGGTCGTATTTATATTAAGTAGATTTTTTACGGAAGAAGTTCCGGACCATGTTCATGTAGGACTCTGTTCTGTAATTATTGCGACTATATCGATTTTATTTGGAGCCGGTGCTTGGTTCCTTTTGAAAAATACCGCGAGTTCCAGACCAGGACTTTCGGGTTTTTTATTTTTAAATCTTCTATTAGCAAGTTCTAATCTATGTTTAAAGTTTATTTGTTCGGTCCAAGATCCTTCTCATATTCTGATCTCTCATTTGGCGTTTACATTAGTTTGGATCGGGGTTTTATATATTCCAATCCGGAAAAAATTCAGTTGGTAAGTTTAATCTAAAAATTCCCAGGCAGTCCTAAGTTCTCCTGCCAATTCCACAGTCTCGAGTAGATCTTTAAAAAAATCATTTTGACCCAAAGTAGAGCCGTCACCAATCATCACTAAAAGTTTTTTAGCTCTAGTCATTCCGACATTCCATCTTCTGGTTTCAGACAAAAATCCGATCTGTCCTTCCGGATTGGAACGAACCAAACTAAAAATCACCGCATCCGATTCTCTTCCTTGAAAAGAATCCACAGTTTCTACTTCCAATTGAGAAGAATATTCCGGAAGTATTTCCTCCAATTTTTGTTTCAAAAGATATCTTTGGTATCTGTATGGAGAAAGAAGGATCAGATTTTTAGGTTCCCATCCGGACTCTAAAATTTTTTTGACTATATTAACCGTAAACTCAGCTTCCCAGGGATTTCCTAAACTTCCTTCTGAATTTTCTTCCGCGGTATCAGTTCCCGAACTATCTAAAAATACCAAGCTAGAGCCGAATGGTTCACCGGAATCAAATGGAATTTTTTCTCTAAAATTTTCTTCTAATCCTGATTTTAGTCGATTTTCATAAAATTTCAAATTTGGGAAAGTCTGGATAGGGTCCGTCATTCTGTATTGAGTATCTAATAGAAATACCCTTTCTTTGTCTTGAAAAACAGGAAGAAGTCTCTCCATTAAGGAAACTTTAAGTAACGGATCTTCAGAGATCACAGTAGGAGGAAGTTGGAACGGATCTCCTGCGATTACGAACTTCTCCGCTTTTAAGATTGGGATCCAAGAAGAAGGTTCAATCGCCTGGCTACCCTCATCTAAAATTGCATAATCAAATTCCAAATTATGAAGTTGGTAAGAAGAAGCTCCGGTATGTGTACAAACGATCACCGGATGGGACTCGAGCAGATATCGAATTAGGACCTTCTGCCTCTCTTTGATACTTTTCCGTAAGGAATCCGCCTCTTTATAAAGACTTCTTCTTTCTTCCGCTTCTTCTTTGCCGAAACTTCTTTTGTATTTGCGGGCCTTCTTCAATAATTCTTGGACTTCTTTTCTGTCCCTTTCTATCAGTTTCGCTTCCGGAGAATGATTTAATTTCATCTCCAAGGAGTTTTGAACTATATCCGGATGCATCCTAGCAGGATGACCTATTCTTAAAACAGGGACTTTCAGTTTTTCTAAAGATTCTACGAGCAGATCGGAAGCAGAATTCGTAGGGGCAGAAGCAAGTATTCTTTTACCTTCGGAGGCTAAGAGTCGAATCGCTTCTACGATTGTTTTGGTCTTACCGGTTCCAGGAGGCCCATGTACTAAAATAAAATCTTCCGTTTGTAAAATCGCGGATACTGCCTTTTTTTGGGAGTCGTTCAGAGTCTCCGGAAGATTTGTAAGAGCCTTAAAATTCGGTTTAGAAACTTCTAATTGATTGGAAAACAGATCTGCAAAGTATTTTTCTCTGGAGCCCTTTTTAGCGGAGATTACTTTCTCTAAGGCTCGATCCCATTCCTTAAAACTTGTCTCGTCCGGAAGTATTTCCAGAGCAAGTTTGCCCTCTTCTACCCAGTCCGGAACTTCTTCCATATAAACTAAGTACGAATCTTCATTTGCTTTCAGTAAAACTGAGATATATTCTTCAGACTCTTTTACAATTCGGACAGGTGTTCCTGGTCGGAATAGTTCTGGAATATTTTTGGATTTTGTGGGCTTGAGTAGTACTTTCCAGTTTCCATCCGCACTTAATTCGGCATCTTCGAATACTAATGGAAATACGGTGAATCCGTCTTGGACCCTTTTGTTCAGATCGGAGGAGGAAATTTCTTCCTTATACTTATCCAGCTCCGCTTTTCTTTCTTTTTTTAAAGATTCACGTAAGGCGGAATAATAAGATTCTTCCATTCCAATTAGAGTCGGTCAGGAGAAAGAACTACAATCTTATAGCTAGGAGTTTTTTGATCCTCACGAGTAGGAAGACTTTCCGCATAATGAATAGCGGAAGCTAGCGTAGTTCCCGTAGTCAGTCCTGCAAAAATTCCTTCTTTTTGGTAGAGCTCGGATTGATAACGAAGAGCCTCGTCTCTATCTACTCCAATATACTGATCAGTCACTTTTGGATCGAAAGATTCAGGAAGGCGGATACTGGAATCACCTTGGATCATTTTACGGATGAAGCGAGAATTTTTACTCACTCCCATAATCACTCGAAGAGAAGGTTTTTTACTTTTTAAATATCTTCCAACGCCGGAAAGAGTTCCACCGGAACCTCCACCAGCAACGAATGCGTCCACATTTCCAGCAAGATCTCTCCAGATCTCAGGCCCGGTAAATAAGAAGTGTGCATTCGTATTTGCCATGTCCTTAAATTCATTCAGGATCACGCTGTTTTTCTCTTTATCTTTTGCTGCCTTCGCAGTTTCTAAAAGAGAATCATCCCAGTTACCTTTTGCTAGTTGTACAACTTCAACATTGGCACCGTAAGATTTTAATTCTTTGATCTTTTCCTGATCCGTATCAGGAGCTAAAAATACTTTAAACTTGTATTGGCGAAGAGTAGAGATCCAAGCTAAAGAGATTGCGGTGGTATTATAACCTGCTTGGAAAATAGAACCGCCCGGTTTTAATTCCCCTCTTCTTTCTGCGGCAAGCACCATAGAAAGTGCAGTTCTATCTTTTACACTTCCTGTAGGATTACAGAACTCCGCTTTCAGATAAATTTCCACATTCGGAATATGAGAACCGATCTGATTGAGTCGGATCAAAGGAGTATTGCCGATCATCTGGAGAACATTCTCCTTGATCGGTTTAGCTACGCTCAGCTCCCTGCCGAAAGCGTTTTGGACATTATTCAAAGCCCCCAGAAGGCTATTGCCGAATTCATCTATGGAGCGTGAAATTTCGTCGAACATAGTCTTCTAGAGTCCTGTATTTAGAAAATTACTTATGAGAAGCGTACAACCATGGAACGTCTTTTCGATTTTTCTCTTCGTAAGTAGAGATCTCTACAACGTGTTGCAGAGTTAAACCGATATCGTCCAAACCGTTGAACAAACAATACTTACGGAAAGAATCCACTTCAAAATTGTAAACGTTTCCGGAAGGACTGATCACATTCTGTTTGTCCAGATCGATCTTAATTTTGGCTCCCGGAGTCTTATCTACGATCTTAAAAATTTCGTCCACTTCTTCCGGCTTTAAAACAACTGGAAGCATACCGTTTTTGAAACAATTATTATAAAAAATATCAGCGTAAGAAGGAGCAATAATCGCTCTAAATCCGTAATCTTCTAATGCCCAAGGAGCATGCTCTCTGGAAGAACCGCATCCAAAATTGTCTCTGGTTACAAGAACGGAAGCGCCTTTGTATCTATCTTGGTTCAGGCTGAATTCAGGATTCGGTTTAGTTCCTTCGTCATCCAGATATCTCCAATCATGGAATAGGTGGACCCCGAAACCGGTACGTTCTATCTTCTTTAAAAATTGTTTAGGAATGATTGCATCCGTATCTATATTTGGGCGATCAATTAGGACCGCTAAACCTTCGTGTTGAGTAAAAGCTTTCATATAAATCCAGTATCCTTATTTCCAGTTCCGTATATCTACAAAATGTCCTTCGACTGCAGCAGCGGCCGCCATTGCAGGACCGACTAGGTGAGTTCTTCCACCTTTTCCCTGTCTTCCTTCGAAGTTACGATTGGAAGTAGAAGCACATCTGTCTCCCGGTTGTAAAACGTCGTCGTTCATAGCAAGGCACATGGAACAACCCGGTTGTCTCCACTCAAAGCCTGCTTCTATAAAAATTTTATCCAGTCCTTCCGCTTCCGCTTGGCGTTTCACTCTTCCGGAACCTGGAACAACGATTGCCTGGACTTTATTGGAAACCTTCTTACCTTTTACGGTAGTCGCAGCTACTCTAAGATCTTCAATTCTAGAGTTTGTGCAAGAACCGATAAATACCTTATTCACAAAGACATCTTCCATCTTCTGACCAGGTTTCAGGTCCATATATTTAAGTGCGTTTTCGATACTGATTTTTTCTACAGCATCAGGAGCATCTTTTGGATCAGGAACAATTCCGGTTACAGGAACTACTTGTCCTGGAGAAGTTCCCCAAGTGACTTGAGGAGCGATCTCTTCTGCTTTTAATACTATGCTAGTATCAAATTTTGCTCCCTCGTCTGTCACATAACGTTTCCATCTTTGGACAGCCAGATCCCATTCTGCACCTTTAGGTGCGAAATCTTTACCTTTTAGATAATCAAAAGTGGTTTGGTCCGGAGCGATAAGTCCTGCTCTTGCACCGGCCTCGATGGACATATTACAAACAGTCATACGAGCTTCCATACTTAAGGAAGAAATTGCAGATCCTCTATATTCGATTACATATCCGGTTGCTCCGCCAGTACCGATCTTACCGATAATCGCAAGAACGATATCCTTAGCGGTTACATGAGGAGAAAGTTGACCATCTACTCTGATTTCCATGGTCTTTGCTCTTCTTTGTAAAAGAGTTTGTGTAGCAAGCACATGCTCTACTTCGGAAGTTCCTATTCCGAAAGCAAGTGCTCCAAAAGCTCCATGAGTAGAAGTATGAGAGTCACCACAAACGATAGTCATGCCCGGATGAGTGAGTCCCATCTCAGGAGCGATCACATGGATGATCCCCTGGTCAGGGTGATTTAGATCGTAAAGAGTAATACCGTTTTCATTACAATTCTTGATAAGAGTTTTCATCTGATTGGCAGAGATTGGATCGGCCAATTCCAGGTCACGGATCCGAGTGGAAACGTTATGGTCCATGGTAGCAAAAGTAGCTTCCGGACGGCGGACCTTTCTTTGCGCCATACGAATACCGTCAAAAGCCTGGGGACTAGTTACCTCATGGATCAGATGTCTATCTATATAAATAAGATACGACCCTCCTTCCAATTCACCGACCAAATGGTCTTCCCAGATTTTTTCGAACATCGTTTTCATGGTGCGCAGATCCCCCAGGGGGTAATTCAAGAGTAAAGATTAGACTTCCTTACGGAAGCTCTCTTCCATGCTAAAAATCAGGTGTTTTTCGTAAAGAAGGTTCCGGGAAGAAGGCCCCGAATCTATCATTTGCCGCGGAAAACGAGCAGAGCCTTACCGATTCCGATCTCATCAAAATCATACAAGATCCTCGGTCTCAGAATTTTTTTACCGTTTAAGAAGGTCCCGGATTCTGAAACCAGATCATATAGAACATAGCGGTTACGAACCTTCCTGATCCTTGCATGATTTTTACTGACAGATTGTTCGTATAAAACCAGATCGCAAAGGTCTGAATTCCCGATATTTGTCTCGGCTCTTGCGAGTGAGTATTGTTTACCTGGATTTCTTCCCTCTTTAAAAACAAGTGTCGCCTTTTCGTAAGATTCACCTTGTTCGAATTCTTTTAGCGCAACAGGGGCCGCCCTTTCGGTTTCGATCCGATCTTCTTCCGAGTAAACGAGCTGGTACTGGTTTCCATACATTTTACGGTAAGCATCTTGTTCGAATTCTATCGTATGAAGTCTTTCTTCCGGGCTTACAGTCCCTTCCGGATGCTGTTTTTTCCCTTTTTTTAAAACTACAATAAGGGCTACCAAGGTAAGAACGAGTAAGAATGTAAAGCTAGGCAAAAAGATAGAAGGATGTAATAAGAAAACGAATAGCCTGGTTCTAAATGGAAGATCATAGGAAAAGCTAAGTCTTCTGGAATTTTTAGTCTCCAGTTCCACTTCCAAATTTCCACTTCCCTGGAATTGCCATTCATCCTGAAAAGGAGACTCGTAAACCAAGGACCAAGGTTCTTTTCTGAAATAATCTAAATCTCCGAAAACTTGGGTCCTAAAATCGGGTGTATTCAAAGAATAAAATGTTCCACCATATCTTTTGGCTAAAAACTTTGCTCCGTTGGAAGGGAAAGAAAGAACATTGATCGGAATATTCGGAGTGTATTCTCCATTCTGCGCTTCATTAGAAGGGATTAAATCCTGATCGTAAAATAGAGTCAGAATATAATCTGTCTCTTTCAAACGAGTAGAGATCTTTTGAAAAACATAGTCCAGGTTTGCGGATGTATTCCTGTTGGACTTTCCACCCGGTACCTTAGCTTCTTTCAAGGCATCCGATTTACTCAGGTCATCTTTGGAGAAGAATACATCATCCGTAAAAAATATAAAACTGAATCTGTCAGCAGAATCCGATCTTTCTACAATTGTTTTTAATATCTCTGTGGCTTGCACATTATGATCGAATGAATTCGTCATCTGAGTGATCAGATAAATATGTACGGGTCTTGTGCCTTCCGGTCTTTGGATTTTAAGAGGTCCTACTCTTCTGGAACGATTTTCTTTCTGTTCCGAAACTGTGAGTATCTCCTGGTCCAAGGATACTCCCTTACCGCCCTTCAATTTTAATTCCACTTTAGGATATCTGGAAATATCGTATTCTTCTAAATGGATACTTTCCGCCCCGACAAACGTTGGATATACGAAAGCCGCTAAGATCAGAAAGTGTAAGTAGAAGGAGCGGATCATAAGGTTTTGCAATTTAAGCGGAATTTTCATCCAAAGTAAACAGTTTTCTGGAATACTCTAAATGAGGCTCAAAGGACCCATTTTTGCTTTTTAGGGTTTCTAGTTTTTCTCCAGATCTCATCACAGTTATAGTATCGGCCAGTTCTTTAGCAGAACTAAGATCATGGCTGATAAATAGAAGCCCGGCTCCCAGATCTTTCACTCTGGATTTCAATAGATCCAGTATCGATTTTCCAGTGATCGGATCCAAAGCGGATGTGGGCTCGTCTGCCAGAATGAGTTCTGCTCCTGAATACACCGAAAGTAGTATTAAAATCCTTTGTCTTTCCCCTCCGGAAAGTTGGTGAGGCCTCGCCTCCCAAGCCGCACCTGGATCAGAAAGTCCGAATTCTTTAAGCAGCCTAATTCCAGTTTCCGGATTTGCAAGTTCCGGTTGGATGAGAGAAAAATATTCCAAGATCTGAGATCCAATACTTAAAAATGGATGAAGTCCGATAGCTGCCGTTTGCGGGATTAAGCTGATCCTTTTTCCTCGCCAATTTTTCCAAGGAGAAAAATCCCCGTTAGGTATATCTTGGGAGAAGATATTGAATTTTTTCCAGGTTACCGAAGCTTCTTCATTTAGAAGTCCGAGGACTGTACTTGCAAAAGTGGATTTTCCACTTCCGGATTCTCCTACCAATGCATGTATTTCTTTTTTAGAAATTTGGAAATCGAAGTTTTTAAGAATATGAGAAGACCCGATTTTTACATTCAGGTCTTGTATAGAAAGAATTGTTTCGGCGAGGTGTTGGCTCTCCAAGTTTTATCCTAACTGAAAGAGTTCATATTCTACAATCGAACAAAGAATATGACCGATCAGAATATGGGATTCTTGGATACGCGCGGTTTCCTTTCGAGGAACGATCAGATCTAAATCAGCCATTCCTTTCATCTTTCCACCATCTCCCCCTAAGAAAGAGATTGTTTTCATCCCGATCTTTTTGGCTGCATCCATTGCTGCGATCACGTTTTTGGAATTCCCGCTGGTGGAAAGTCCAACCAGAAGATCTCCCGGTTTTCCAAAAGCTTCTACCTGACGTGAAAACACGAACTCGTAGCCATAATCATTGGAACAAGCTGTTAGAACTGCCGAGTCTGCATTCAATGCAAGTGCAGGAAGTGCTCTTCTTTCGTTTCCGGATTTATAACGAACCACAAGTTCTGCTGCAATATGAGATGCATCACAAGAAGAACCACCATTTCCGCAAAAAAGGATCGTATTCCCTTTTTTTAATACTTCGGAAGCGATTTTTCCTGCCTCTTCGATTTCAGGAAGAAGTGTATCCAATACAGCTTTTTTGGTCTCGATTGAGTCTTGGATCTGTTTGGATGCGATTTCTTTTAAGTTCATTCTCATTTATCCTTTTTAGACCGAATTTTAGAGAGCACTGACTCAAAATCTTTTTTAGCAGAATCGAATTCATACAGTGTCAAATTTTCGGAATGCGGAGAATTCCTATTTCCGCTTACGTTTAAAAAATACAATTCTTTGGAAACGATCTGTTTCACTCTTTCAGAAGAATTTGCCTGGAAAACATCTTCAAATTCTTTTCCTAAAAATACCAACAATACTGCAATGGTACTCGGTCTGAGATTAATCAATATCTGTTGTTTCCAAATTGGATCCCAGATTAAGATCTCTTTCCAGGAATCTGCAGAACGTTTTAGGTCAGGTTCTTCTTGTAGAACAGCCCAAGATTCTTCGTCCCAATTCGGAGTGTTGATCCCGGATAAGATACTTTTTAGACTTTTATGATCACCACTCAAAAGTCGGTTTAAATCAGCTTCTCCTAGAAAAATCACACCACTTATCTTATCACCTTGTTCGGTTAGATAGTTTCCGGTCGAGATTACTAAAGAATATTCTCTGCCTGATTTTTCCTTACCTTCTAAACGAAATAAGTTACGATTGTTTTTAGTAAGTTTAAGAGACGGATTTTCAAAAATTACTCCGGACGGTTTTTTGCGGGTAACAAAAAAACGGTCCGCCTTTTCTCTTAGGTCTTTTAATTCCCAGGTATAACCGCGACTATCTCTAACGACTTCTTTTTCCGTTTCGTTAGAGATAGTCTTTTTCTTTCTCCAGAAAAAGAGTTTATTCCAAAAACCTGATTTTTGTTTGCCCTTGGCCATCTTATTTCCCGTAATCTTTCCGGAGATTAGATGGGCGTTCTATCAATTTTTTCCCCATTTCATAAACCTTTGCTTCTTTCAGAAAAGTGGAATATGCAGAAGAGATAGCGATCGTAAATCCGGGAAATCCATCCAAGAACCCAAGTTTGAAAAAATAAATTTCTACAAATTTTCCGAATGGTTTGATGATTGTTCGAGCAAGTGAGAAGTTCTTATTTTTCTTCCATCGAGTCCAGGAAACGATAGAAGAGAATTTATTGATTGTATCTACTTGCTGTGCAAGGTCGGCAAAACTATAATGTAGGATATCCCCTTTTATCTTCTTGCCCTTCCCCTCAACCACCAGATAATCATGAGGATTCTCTCCAGTCCATTTTGACTTTGACTTTCGGATAATTCGATATTTGGTTTGAGGATACCATCCAGAGAAACGAATAAACCTTCCCATATGGAATGTAAGCCTGGAAACTTTGAGTCCGTTTAAGGCAGGATCTTCCGGGCTTTCCAAAAATGTTCTGATAGAATCTCTTAATTCCTCACTCAGACGTTCATCCGCGTCCAAAGACAAGATCCATTCATTCTTACAGAGAGAGATTGCGTCATTCTTCTGTTCTACATGCCCTTTAAAATTCTGAGAGGAAAAACGAACCTCTGGGAAGGACTCACTGATCTCTTTCGTTTTGTCTGTGCTATTTGAATCTAAAACGATGATCTCGTCCGCAATATCTCTACAGGATTTGATACAGTCCCCGATATTTGATTCTTCATTATAAGTAATGATCGCAACAGAAAGTTTTTTTAGAAATCTTTCACGGACCTCGTTTCTGCTGAGAGCCGCCTTAGCTTTAGATTTCTTTTTTTTGGGGGAAGAAGATTCCTTGGTTTTAACGGATTCTGCCATATATTCGAATATCGCCATAAGCGAATGAATTCCTAAAATAGTAGGTTTTCCTTCTTTGTCAGCGGTTTTTTCTGGAAATCTGAGAGGAAAAGGAAAGTCTGGGGACCGGTGAAACCTAGCTTCTTTTCTCGAATTTCAGAAACCTCCGGAAAGATCTCATTCTATTCCTTATTATTATTTTTAGTAGCATTTCCACTTTCCGTTTCTGCCTCTCAAATCTTGGCAGGCCTAAGCATTTTCTGTTTTATATTCTCCCCTAAAGAGAATTTCCAGAAGATCAAATCTTACCTTCTGCCTTGGGGATTCATTTTAGGTGCCTATTCACTTGTATTCATTTCATCCCTGTATCATTGGGAAGAATATTCCAATTTTTGGAAAACATTTACTAGGCAATCAGAAGCGGGAGATTTTTGGCTTTCGATCTTATTCCCGATCGCTGCAGTACATTCTTCAGAGGAAAAAAATAGAAAGCTGATCTATAAATATCTTTGGATCTCTTTTCTGTTCATATTGATCTCTGGGATCGCATCAGTCTTCAGCGAATATAGACTCGGAAAATATATCTCAAACGGTTTTACACCAGCTCCTGGAGATAGAAGGCAACATCCTGCAGGACCACTTTTTGGTTTCGAAACGTATCTTCCGATCGGACTAATGAACACTCATTTGACCTATGGTGGATTGATTTCTTTTTATATTCCTGGACTTATACTTCTTGTTTTACAAAAGATAAGGGAGAAGGATCTAAAACGCACAGTGGGATTTGGTGCCCTTCTTCTATTAGCGCTTTGGGTATTTTTGCTCAACCAAAGTAAATCTGCCTGGCTCGGGGTGCTTGCTGTCACAGTTTATTTTATTCTGAGTAAATGGAAAGATTTCTCAGGAAAATTTCCAAAGATTACTATAGGACGAGTTTCGATCTTGATCGCTCTTTTGATCGCTCTCGGAGGAACAGTTCGATTTTTTTACCAAAAGAATTGGCTATTACAAAGAACTCTTGCCCAACTCACCGAGATCCAAACTCCCGAAAACCAAAGATATTGGATTTATAAACTTAGTCTTCCCTTACTTGCAGAAAATCCAGTCTTAGGGACCGGAGGAGGAAGATTCAAGGAAACCAGTTCGGAAGTTTCTAAAACTTTCATAGAAAAGGATGAACAACTTTGGTACGAGCTATATATCACTCCGAATAAACATGCTCATAATGATATTTTAGAATTTGCAATCGTCGGTGGTTGGCTTTCCGGAATTTTATGGATCGGATTTTTCTATCTTTTATTCAGAAAAATCTCTGATTCTAGTTTAGAAAAAGGGAATTTTCCTTTGGTAGGGATCGGATTTATCTGGGTCGCCGGATTTTTCCAATGTTATCTTTTGGACGATGAGGTTGCACTTCCCTTCTTTGCTTTGGCAGGACTTTTATGGGGAAGAGAGAAAGAAACTTCTTCCAAATTCTCCATCGCTTCTACGACCTTCTTAACCATTACTTTACTTTTAAATACTTCCTTTTGGATTTGGAGACTTTCTATTCCTGCGGAACTTGCCTATGGAAGACAGGTATTTGCTTCTTCTTCTACACTTGCTAAAAAGATAGAAAGGCGCATCCTTCCTTTTAGAAACCAAACGGAAGAAAGAGAAAAAAGAATTTCAGAAATCATCTCAGTTTCTGCTTCAGAAGGAAATTCAGAGTTTTCTCTGGAAGGTTGCCTCACTCATAGATACCCAAATCCAGCAAAATTAAGAGAAGAAGATTATTCTTTTGGGATTTATATTTCTCCGAACTGGGTAAACCCTCCGAGTAAGATAAACGTCACTGTATTTTCGGAAGAATCTTTTGATGAGGACAAACTCTATTGGTCTCACAGAAAATATGATTTGGAAACTAAGGAATTGGATCTAAAACCTGGCTGGAATTCATTCGTTTGGAAAGAGACCATGGGACTTTCTAAAATTACGATCTTTCCAGATATCGTATTTTTCAGGAGTTTTAAGATCCAATTTGAGGGGTTTAATCCGGAGAAGCAGATGGATCTACCAGTCTTAGACTTAGGAGATCTCTGCGATTTTAAATTATAGTAAGTTGGTACCTGGAGCGGGACTTGAACCCGCACGAGCGTGAACTCACAGGATTTTAAGTCCTGGGTGTCTACCTATTCCACCATCCAGGCGTTTGAGAGACTCTGCCAGGCGTCGCCCGGATTCGAACCGGGGATCAAGCTTTTGCAGAGCCATGCCTTACCACTTGGCCACGACGCCGATATGAGGTATGATTTTGTGTGTGGGCAAGGTGTCAATAGAAAAGTGGAGGAAAGACTTTGAGGATCTATTTCTATCGAATCGACTCGAATTCTAGACTTTTCCACGAAGACTCGGAGCTGACGGATAAAAAGTTTTTAGACTTCTTTTTCACTCATCTAGAAAAAAACCGGACAGGCAAATATCCTGAATGCGCCTATATCTCTCCTTGCGGAAAAGAAATGAATTTTGTGCAAACGGAACATTATCCGGTTCTGTTTAAACATAGAATTGGAGATAAACTCTATTATGGAGGAGAAAAAGGGATCTTATTCCAGCCTGAAAATTTGAAATTTGATACTTTCGGAAATTTACTCCACCCTTTCCATAAAGAGATCTGGGGAAGGATCTCTACCGAAATCCTATTAGATCCTGAGTTAGAATGGAGAGAAAATCCTGAAAATTGGGATCTGATTTGGGGCGAGAAAAAATTCAATATCCCAAAATTCAGGTCCAATCTTTCATATTAAGCTTTGGCTCGAGTTGAATTTATTCCCACTCGATTGTGCCGGGTGGTTTATTAGTAAGATCAAAAAACAAATATTCAATTTGAGGAATTTTTAGAACTTCTGAGACCAATTCATCCAAAACATCTTTTTCCAATCGGAAAAAACTAGCAGTCATTGCTTCTTGAGAATCCACAGGTCTAAGAACGATACTTCTTTTCCCGGATTCTGAGCCCAAAGGAAGAAGTACCACAGGCATTTGCCAGATCTGGTCATAGATCTTTCTTTTCTGAAGAACCTTCTCCACTGCCGCGTCTGCTTCTCTCAAAATATCAGAGTCTTTTTTGTCCAAGTCGATTGCCTGGAATTTGAAGTTTGCTTTTGAGAAGGATTCGGAATTTCCTAAAAATAGAACGACTCGATTTACGGAAGAGATTTGGTTTGTAATCGCAGTGGAAATTTTATCCAACTCATCCCAAGTTTTATCTCCGGAAATTGCAGCACAATGTGCATAAGATCTTTGGTCCCCTTTTACTCCCACGGAAGCCACAGGAAGAAGTTTTGCTTTTAGGGAATTATCAGAACCTACTAGCTCATCTAATTTTTTCTGTACGGATTCTTCGACAGGCTTTTCTTGCGCGATCATTCGAACCACAAGTCCAGGCCCAGGGAAAGGATGTCTTCCGGTCCATTCTTTTGGAAGTCCTAGGTAATTCCCGAGTTCTCTCACCTCGTCTTTGTAAAGGTCTTTGATAGGCTCTACTACCTTGCCTTCTTCCATTAATTTTTGGATGGCTTCTACCCTATTATGATGGGTCTTGATTGTATGAGAATGTTTTGTCCCGCCACTTTCTATCGTGTCCGGATAGATGGTCCCTTGTCCAAGCAACCATTCGTCTGCATTCAATCCTAAACTTTTAGCACAATCTGCCTGTGCTTGTAAGAATAGATTTCCGACGATCTTACGTTTTTCTTCCGGATCTTTTTTACCTTTTAAAGCAGAATAAAAAAGTTCGGAAGAATCATGGACATGCAACTGGATCCCTTGCGGAGAAAGTTTTTCCTGTAGACCCGCAACCTCATCCTTTCTCATAAATCCGGTGTCGATCAGAACACCTTTAACTCTGTCTTTTCCCAAGGCTCTGGAAAGAAGAAGATACGAAACAGTGGAATCCACTCCTCCGGATACGAGTAAAAAGATCTTTTTATCTGCAGGAACGATTGAATGTAATTCCTCTTCTTTTAGATCTAAGAACTGTTTTAGGTTCCAGGTGCCTTCTGCCCCTGAAATTTTTACAAAGTTTTCTAGAAGGACTGAACCTTTTTCAGTATGAGTCACTTCCGGGTGCAGTTGTATCCCGAACCATTTCTGGGTTAGATTTTCGACCACTGCGTATTCGCAGTCTTGGCTGGAAGCGGTGCGAGTAAAACCGTCCGGCAAACGAGTTACCTCGTCTCCATGGCTCATCCATACAACTTCCCCACCTGCAAAACCTTTGAGTAATTGTGTTTTAGGAGTATCAATAAAATCTAAAGCGGCTCTTCCATATTCTGCTATGCCTGCTTTTTTAACTTCCCCACCTAAAAGTTTCATCATGAGTTGGTGGCCGTAACAAATCCCTAAAACAGGAATTCCAAGTTTTAAGACCTCGACCGGTAGAGAAGGAGAATCCGGTTCATATACACTTTCAGGCCCACCGGAAAGAATAATCCCCGAAAGTTTGGAATATGTTTCAATAGGTTCGTCGTTACCTAAAATTTCGGAATAAGCCCCCAAACGACGAATTCTGGACGCGATCAAATGGGCGTACTGCCCTCCAAAATCCACAATCCCAATTACATTTTGGTGCTTCATTCCAAGGTATCCTTAACGTTTCCTTTATGTGAGTTGTAAAAAGATTCCCAGAGACAAAGTCCGGAAAACTCTGGTTTAAAGAGGGAATCATGAGCCATCAACAAGAGTCGATAGGAATTTCCGCTTATGAGGGAAGACAGGACCATATCCCCAGTCTAAAACTTCCCGAGATAGAATCTTTCGCCAATGTGTACGAAGGTAAGGATTACACAATCGATTTTACCATTCCAGAATTCACTGCGGTTTGTCCTAAGACAGGGCTGCCTGATTTTGGAGTGATAGAGATCAGCTATATACCAAAGGCGAAATGTATAGAGTTAAAATCACTGAAAGAGTATATTCTCGCCTACCGAAATCTTGGGATCTTTCATGAGAATGTGGTGAATCGGATCCTAGAAGATCTGATCCAATCGGTGGATCCTAAATACATCAAGGTAAAGGGTGATTATAACCTAAGAGGTGGGATCAAAACTGTAGTCTCAAGAGAGTATTCAAGCAAATGATAGATCCGATCTCTTTGCTTGGGTTTATCGCTTGTACTCTGACTACTCTAGCATTTCTTCCACAGCTCATAAAAGTGATCCTGGAAAAAAGGACCAGGGATATTTCCAGAAACATGTATCTTGTTCTTTCTGTGGGAGTGTTTTTCTGGCTTTGTTACGGGATATTAAAGAATGATTTTCCGATCATTCTCGCAAACGGTTTCACCCTAATTTTTACTACAACAATTCTCTGGTACAAACTTCGTTCAAAAGAAGAAGAATAAAAAAAGCCGCTTCCTTACGGAAACGGCCCTTTGTTTTTTAGAATGGAAGCTCCGATTATTTAGGAGCTGCTTGGTCTTTTAAAGACTTACGCTGGTTTTCCAATTCTTTCTTGGCATCATCCATAGAAGATTTTACTTTTTCTTTCTCTTCTTTGCCTGCCTTTTGGATGGCTTCTTTTTCTTCTTTTCCAGCGCTCTTAGCTTCTTCTAGAAGTTTACGATTTTCTTCTTTTGCGCCTTCGATCAGTTCTCTATTTCTTTGTTTTTGTTCTTCCAAACCTTGGAGGATTCGAGCCTTATTCTCTTGGAAATCTTTTAGGATCTCTTGGATACGAGCTCTTTGTTCTTCCGTAATGGATTGGATAGTAGCAGAATCGTCTTTTAACTCTTGTGCTTCGTCCTCTGTTAGAGGTTGCTCTTTGAATGTATCGCCGTTTGAACTAACGTTTTCTCCTGCGTCCGCAATAGCTTGGCTTTCCGGATTATCGGCGTCAGCAACTTCCACTGATCCGTCGGAAACTCTAGTGCTTGTTCCTTTGCCCGATTCTTCTACGATGAACTCAGTTCCTCTAACGGAAGCTACGACTGTAGGAGTAGAAACGGTGAACTTGGAAGTTTTTGTAAGTTTACCCGCAACCTTGGTGAAAATTTTTCCCTTGGTTAGGCCCATATCTGCAAAGGTTTCCCCATTTGCGGAATCGATAAAAATTTTCTTCAGAGTTAGGCTTGTGTTTTCTTTGATCCTAACAAGAACTCCCTCAGTCAATTGAAGGTCCGCATAAGAATCCTTTCCGGTTTCTATCTTATCTTCCGGTAAAAGGAATGTATCCATGGATACCGCTTTCTCTTTTCCGGCCTTATCAAAAATTTTTACTGTTCCCTTGGTGAATGTGATCACTCCACCTTGGAGATCTTCTTTGGCTTTCTTACAATCTACAAATACAATGCTGAGGGCCAGAAAGAAGGTTATGGCAATCCGTTTCATTTAGTTCTGATTCTCCCTTGGAATAAGGTTTGAGAAGAATATCGATGAAAGAAATTTCCGTCCACATTTTTACTCCGGGCCTTCGAATTATTCTGGAAGTATCTTGTCTAATTGATATAAGGCCTTAAACCCATTGAGACTGGCAATCAGTGGCGGAATCTGAAACGAAAAGGTATTGCGCCATAGCCCTAGTCTAGAAATTGTAGCCCTAGACCGCCAAATCGAAGAACTATTAAGTTCCAAAGGAGTGACAGAATGAGCAAAATAGCCTATGTAGATAAGGACAACTGTACTTCTTGCAACCAGTGTGCAGACAATCTACCTAAGTACTTTCAAATGGACGATAACGATACTTCCGAGACTCATATCGGAGGAGAGAGTGTAAATCAAGCTCAGATCCCTGAGGAAGATTGGAAAACAGTTCAGAAAGAAATGGATGAATGTCCCGGTGAATGTATTCACTGGAGAAAGTAATCGTTTTCCGATTCCTATATTCTATAAAAAACAAAAGCGGGAATTTTTCCCGCTTTTTTTGTGCCTTGTGAAAAACTCATGATCTGGACCAAAAGTTTTTGTTAGAGCTTGTTTCCTCAGTATTCTTGTTCCGATCTAGTAGAACCAAGTAATTCATCCGGAATATCTTCTACTCGATCTCCGATTTGGATAGCAAGCCTATTTCCAACTCGTCCTGGAAGACATTTGAACTTCTTACGTTCCCCTACTTTCACAAGCATATCGGATCTGGTAGTGGTGTTTTCTAATTTAACAACATCACCTACAGTTAGGTTCATAAAATCCAAAATAGATATATCTACTGAACCAACTTCCGCAATCACGGGGATTTGCACCTGATCCAAACGTTCTTGGATGATCGCCCTGTTCTCATCCAATTCACCCTTACGGATAGAGGAATACCAGTACTGAGCGGACAGTTTATTAATGATAGGTTCGATTGTGATATACGGAATACAAAGGTTGGTAAGACCTTCTACCTCGCCGATTTTGGTCTCTAAGTTGATCAAAACCACCATGTCGTTCGGAGGCACAACCTGAGCGAACTGAGGGTTTGTTTCGATATTCCCCAGACGAGGCCTAAGGTCGATCACTGTGGACCACGCCTCTCTCATATTCCCTAAGATACGAACGATAATCCCTTCCATTACGCTCATCTCTATCTCTGAAAGTTCTCGGGAGATCTTTGCAGTCTCTCCTTTACCACCGAAAAGACGGTCAATGATCGTAAATGAAATAGAAGGATCTATTTCTAAAATTGCGGAACCCCTAAGCGGGTCCATATTGATCACAGCAAGTGTGGTCGGGTTCGGAATAGAACGAATAAATTCTTCGTAAGTTAACTGATCCACTGCGGCTACGTGAACGTGAACTAAAGCTCGGAGCTGAGCAGAAAGTCCGGTGGTCGCCAAACGAGCAAATGTCTCGTGCATCATCTGAAGAGTACGGATCTGGTCTTTGGAAAATTTGTCGGGACGTTTGAAGTCGTAAATTTTGACCTTCTTCTGTTCCCCAACGGAAGAATACTCATCTTCCGCTACCTCTCCACTGGAGATCGCGTTTAATAATGCGTCTATCTCGTCTTGGGATAAAATTTCGGTCATTTTCTTACCTTCGCTAATAGATTAGCCACTTTCCAAAACATTCCGTTTTCTTCCGGCATTCTTCTTAAAGTAAATTCGTATTCGTATCGGACAGGGACTTTATTCACTCTTCTTTCCACAGCGACTCTTACTTTGGAAAGATTTGAATTCACCTTCTCCGTTCCCAAGATCTTATAGTATTGTAACATACCTGATCTATTTTCCGCCAGATAATTTCTGAATTCTTCCAGAACAAAATCCTTTTCGGCTTCTTCTGACTGTTGCCAATCTCTGGCAAATCTGTCGTATGCTTGTATGTATTCCGGGAAATGGATCCATTTAAAATGGAGCTTCCAGTTTTTCTTTTTTTCAGCGCCTAAGAATAGATGGATCACTTCTTCCGGTTCGAGTCCGTCTGTTGCAGGATCCTGGTAAGGAACTCCAGGAAGAACCCAATCTTTTTTACGCTCTTCTACACTAAAATAAGGATGGCTTTCCGATCTTACAAAATGGTCCCCATATTCCGAAATATTTGGATAGAAGTAAGCGGTTACGAAATATTTTTTACCAGGCTCCAACTCGTATAGATGATCAATTCGGATCTCTTTTGAGAATGTCTCATCTTTATGAAGAATGATCTCTTTGACCTCATCACCTACAAGGTTCTCAACTTTGCTCCTTCTTCGTAAAACCGGATCCTGTTTTCTTTCTTCTTCTATTCTTGTAACGGTTCTTCCGTCTTCATCTCTTACGATTACTTGGAAAGAACGTAGATCTTTCCCATAAGGGAAAATTCGCAGGACCTCGTTCCCTGTGTTCCGAACGGAAAGTACTGCGGAGATCGGTTCCTTTTCTCGGAATTGCATTTTAGGAAGTTTGATATCCACGATGCCTTGGGCTTGGATATAATTTTCGGAAACTTCTCCCCTTGCATTCCTGTTTGGATAAGATCCCAAGCTGAATGTATTCAGAAGAATTAGTATGATCAGAATTTGTTTCATTCTAAAATTTCAGTCCGTGTGGACGCAAAATCTATGGTCCTCTTTTAGATTTCGGCAAAAAGAGACAAAACCTACTAAAAAATACGGGAAAATTATGAAGGAAACAGGGCCTTTTTAGGCTTCTGCGTCTTCTATAATATAGTCTGCAATCCGGATCAATCTGCCAAGTACAGGCTTGAGTTTACTGTATTCCTGGTAACATTCCTCGTATTTTTCCAGAATTGGGTCTATTTGAGCCACCGATTTGGGAGATAAGTTCAGACTAGCAATATTGGCTTCTGAGAGTTTTTCTGCGGATTCCAGACTATCAAAAAATCTTGTGATCTCTTTTAAGATAGATTCATCCGCCCTATCATTCTTTTCGAAATTGGATTCTATTTTGAGGATATAGTCGGTAAGAGTTTGTTTGAGTCTGACTTCTTCTTCGTTTGCTTTTCGTTTTGCAGTTAGGTTGTTTACCTTACTGTACCGAGCCATTGCTTCTTCGTAGGAATGGCTGACGGACTGCCTGTTTTGTTGGATGAGGCGGACTAGAGAAACTACTGAGCGGAAATCCCAAGAAGTGTCTTTTTTGCTCCGGATCTCAGGGAACATTTCTCCACCTCGAGAGTCGTCCACCTGCAATCCGGAAAGTTTTTCTAATATTCTTCCCGTGGAGCCAGAGCCCTGTATCTCTCGGGCCACCGAAAGAAAAATAGGATTTTGGTCCAGGGAAGCGCTCATTATTTTGCCCTCTTATCGTAGATGGACACTTTGCGAATTGTAGTTTTGCCGTTCCCGGAAGCGATGATCTTATCTACTATATCAGCGCCTTGGACGATCTGTCCGAAAACAGTGTGTAATCCGTCCAAATGAGGAGTGTCTACTTGGTTGATGAAAAACTGAGAACCGTTCGTATTCGGTCCTGCATTTGCCATTGCCAATGCGCCTTTGATCGCCTTCTTACTTTTGACTACGTTATTATAACGATATCCTAGTCTGTAGAGGATTTCCATAACGGAAAGATTTTTGGCCTTTTCTAAATTGCTTTCGAGCTCTTCTCTTCTTTCGTCCGCTTCTCTTTGGCTGCGAATTCCAAGTTCTCCACCGATGTATCTGTAAAGGTAACCGGTATAATATTGTGACTGCCCGATTTTAGCCTGGTCTAAACCCAAACTTGCGGCATTGATCTCATCAGCAAATCTGTATCCTGGAGTTCCGGATCCATCTCCATAAGGACATCCACCTTGGATCATAAAACCTTCGATCACTCTATGAAAAGTTAATCCATCATAGAACGGTCTTTTCTGAGGTTGTCCATTTCTAAGAGTGAATTCTTTCTCCCCTTGTGCAAGGTCGATAAAGTTTTGAACTGTTTTGGAAGCATCCTTATCATACAGTTCAAAAAGCATATTTCCCTGGGTAGTTTCTATTAAAGCATAGATGGCAGGCTTTTCAGGAAGAGCCACACGAGGTTTTTCCTCTTTTCTAACGACTACCTCGACAGGGCTATATGCTTCCGGAACATATCTTTGTTCCGCATATGGGTTTGCCTTACAGGCAAAAGAAAATAATAAAATCGTAAACCATGCTAAGGCACCTAAAATTCCGGGCTTAGAATTCGATTTTACATTCGGATAATTCATTTCGTATTCCTTTGGATTGAGTTGATAGATTGTTTCGCGAGTTCCAATTGTTCTAACTGTCTGGATCTAGAAGTTCCGCCATAGCTAGATTTTTTGTCAGTAGAAAGTTCCAGACTTACTGCCTTGGAATATTCTTCTCCAATAAAATAAGGAGAAATTCCTTTTCGAACCTCTTCTGAGATTGTGAATAAATTCTCTTTTCTTTCCACACATTCGGATACAAGTCTTCCTACAAGTTCATGTGCAGTTCTAAATGGGACTTTTTTCTCTCCCACTAGATAGTCAGCCAAATCAGTAGCCGTAGCAAATCCTTCCTTCAGGGATCTTTCTCCCCTTTCCGGTCTGAATTGCATTTCGGAAACCATTGCTTCTAAACCTTCTAGGCTGAGTAAAACAGTTTCCACAGCATCAAAAACGGCTAACTTGTCTTCTTGTAAATCACGATTATAAGTAAGAGGCAATCCCTTTAAAAGCCCGATGAGATGATTTAAATTACCCGCAACCCTCGCAGATTTTCCACGGATCAGTTCCGCGATATCCGGATTTTTTTTCTGGGGCATGATAGAAGATCCCGTAGTTAAAGAATCAGGCAGTTTTACAAGACCGAATTCCTGGGAGGAATATAGAACTATATCCTCGCAAAAACGAGACGCATGAGACATTGTCTGTACTGCGGCGAATAAAAACTGAAGTAAATGATCCCGATTCGAAACAGCGTCCATGCTATTTGGAGAAATAGAATCTACTTTTAACTCAGAGGCCAAAAATTCCCTATCGTTTTGGTAATTCACTCCAGCCATAGCACCGGAGCCGAGTACTAGAATGTTTGCGGTCTTCTTGGCGAATTCGAAAAATTCCAAATCACGGGTGAACATCCAAAAATAGGTTAATAAAAAGTGAGAGGCTCTGATCGGTTGTGCAACTTGTAAATGAGTATAACCTGGAATGATCGTATCTATATTTTTAGAGGCTTGTTCGTAAAGCGCGCCTCTTAGAGAATCTAAACGAACTAAAATTTCTTGGATCCGATTTCTTACATAGAGCCTTGTGTCTTGTGAGACTTGGTCATTTCTAGATCTGGCTGTATGTAATTTTTTTCCAACTTCTCCTTTCAATTCCGTGAGTCTGGATTCCACATGCATGTGAATATCTTCCAACTCGGAACTGAATTTGAAATTTCCGGATTCTATTTCTTCTTCTACCTGATTTAATCCATCTAGTATGTCTTTTAATTCTGTAGAGTTTAAGATGCCCATCTTTGCAAGCATCTTGGCATGAGCCCTACTTCCTTCTAGATCTTCTTTGTACAATTTTTGGTCGAAAGAAATGGATTCTCCTATCCTTTCCATAATGGAAGAAGCTTTTTCTTTAAATCTTCCTCCCCAAAGTTTAGAGTTCTTGTCCTCAGATGTGTTCATTAAAATGACAGATGCCTTTATTGATTTTCCGCAAATGTTTGGAGCCAGTCTTTTAGGATCTCTATTTCTTCTTGATCCAGTTTAGAATTAGAATGTAAGAAAATATAATCCTTGGGAGGCATATGACCTTCTTCCACTTCTTCTAATATTTCTTCCGCCAGATCCGCCTTTTTTTCCTGTTTTAAGCTTTCCCATTCGGAAAAATTTAATTCTTCCCGGCCTTCTTCTATATGATGAGAGATATATAAAGAAACCGGAAAAACCTTAGAATACCAAGGCCATTCTACTAGATCCGAATGGCAGTCATAACAAGACTTTCGAAAAATCTTTTTGACGCGTTCTTCCGTTTTGATTTCATTAGCATTCTTTCCCAACGGAGGTTGTACGGGGATTAACTGTAGAACAAGGAATAAGACTAGTAGTCCAATTCCGAGACGAATCCAAATTTTTCTCATCACTTCCCGCTAAGAATATGGACGGGAATGTTTTTGAAAATAGAATTTTTCCCCTTTCTTCTACCTAAAACCATGGACTTTTTGCAAGACGGACATAACCTTTCTTATCTTTGGATCGCCTCCGGGATCATTCTCATGGTGGCGGAACTTTTTGTCCCTGGAACCTTCGTATTCTTTCTAGGTCTATCTGCAACAATCGTAGGAAGTATTTCCTATTTTTATGAAAGTGGATTTTGGACCCAAGCAATCATATGGGCGGGACTTTCAGGAATTCTAATCTGGACAGGAGGAAATTTTCTTAGAAAATTTTTCCCTTCTTCTTCTGAAACAGCCACTCTGAATCCGGAAGAAGGTCCGGGAAGGATCGTTCTAGTTTCCAAAGATATTCTTGTAGAAAGGAAAGGTGGTAGGGTCGTATTCCAAGGCACGGAATGGGATGCGATCAGCAAATCCAAACGTATTCCGGCCGGAAAAAGAGCTAGAATATTGGAGAGAGAAAACCTTACGTTCGTTGTGGAGCCGATCGAGCTTCCTGAAATATAATCATTTTTGAATAGGAGTTAGAAACAGACAAAATGGACCCATTTCTATTTTTTACGCTAATCGTTATAGCAGCAATCTACCTCATTATGAAAACCTGTATCGTCGTTCCCCAAACGTATAGTTTTGTAGTGGAAAGGCTGGGAGTGTTCCGTGGAGCATTCGGCGCAGGTTTTCATTTTCTCATTCCGATCATAGATCAGATCAGATACAAACAGCTCTTAAAGGAAATCGCTATCGATATTCCTCCTCAGACTTGTATCACCAAGGATAACGTTTCCATTTTGGTGGATGGTATTCTGTATATAAGGGTCATGGATGCTTATAAAGCTTCTTATGAGATCGAGAACTTTAGAAACGCAACGATCCAGCTAGCCCAAACCACTCTTCGTTCCGAGATTGGTAAATTGGTATTGGATCATACATTCTCTGAAAGAGATGATATCAACGCCAACGTGGTTCGAGCTTTGGATGAGGCAACAGATCCTTGGGGAATCAAGGTAACTCGTTACGAGATCAAAAATATTTCTCCACCTAAAGAGATCCTTCATGAGATGGAAGAACAAGTAAAGGCAGAACGTGTAAAACGTGCTGAGATCACCATATCAGAAGGAGAAAAAGCATCTAGGATCAATCGCTCTATGGGTGAAAGACAAGAAGCGATCAACCTCTCTGAAGGTGAAAAGATCAAGAAGGTAAACGAGGCAGAAGGTAAAGCTAAGGAGATTGAATTCATTGCTAAAGCCAAAGCAAAAGGGATCCATATGATCGCAGAAGCCAGTGGAAATGAAGGCGGATCAGAAGCAGTCAATCTTCAGATCACAGAGGATTATCTTTCAGGTTTAGGTATCATTTTAGAAAAAGCTAAAACCACTGTTCTTCCTACGGAAATGGCAAACGTAGTCGGTTTCTTTGAAGGAATCTCCAAGGTGACCAACAAATTCCCGGGACTGGATTCAGAGAAGGAGTAATACTTAATATGTTTGTTTCAGTATTTTTATGGATATTCTGGCTCGGATTTCTACTCTACCTTGCCTATAAGTTATATCGTTCTTTGAGAATTGTTTCTGCTCAGGAATGTATCATTGTAGAAAGACTCGGAAAATACAGCAGAACCCTTCATGCAGGGTTTCATATTCTCATTCCTTTTATAGATTATGATGCTTACTATCATACTTTAAAAGAGCAAGCGATAGATGTTCCTCCTCAAACTTGTATTACTAAAGACAATGTTAAGGTGGAGATGGATGGAATTCTTTATCTAAGAGTTCTTGATCCTCAGAAAGCAAGTTACGGGATAGAAGATTATAGATTCGCAGTTACCCAACTCGTGCAAACTACTATGAGAGCGATCATTGGAACCATGGATCTGGATACTACATTCGAGACCAGAGAAGTGATCAATAGTAAGATCCTAGAGGTTTTGGACCAAGCAGGAGAACCTTGGGGAGTTAGAGTGAATCGTTATGAGATCGTGAACATCGCTCCTCCTAAATCTATCATTGAAGCAATGGAAAGGGAGAAAAAAGCACAGATCACCAAGAAGGCTCAGATCTCTCTTTCGGAAGGAGATAGAGATTCTAGGATCAACCGCTCTTTAGGTATTAAAGAAGAAGCGATCAATAAGTCTGAAGGTGAAAAACAAAAAAGGATCAATGAGGCAGAAGGACAAGCTGCAGAAATTGAATCTATTGCCACTGCTACTGCAAAAGGTATCGAGCTACTTGCAGCTTCTATCAAAACAAAAGGTGGAAAAGAAGCAGTCAAACTCAGGATTGCTCAGAGATTTATCAAAGAGGTGGAAAAATTAGGACAAGATGGAACAGAACTTGTTCTTCCATTAAACCTATCTAATTTTAAATCCGTGATGAAATCAGTACTCGGAAGCGAGGACAAAAAAGTTTAAGACGATCATCGTATCCGGAGTTCATCTCCGGATACGAACATTCACCTTAGAGCATTCTTCTAGATGGATCTACTATCTCGGTAATTCGAATCCCGTAATAATCATCCAATAAAACCAGTTTTCCTTTTCCAACCAGTTTGCCGTTTGCTAAAATATCTAAGTCTTCGCCGACTGCATTGTCTAATTCTACAACTGCACCTTCATTCAGACCTAGGACATCTTTAATGTACATATTGGTCCTACCTAATTCCACAGTAAGAGCCACATTTACATCTAATAATAGATTTAAATTTGCAGTATTGGAAGAAACAGAACTAGAGCGAGCACTTGCTTTCGGAGGAGCTGGGGTAGAAGAAGGTCCCAAAGCCGCGGCAATATCCGCGAAAGATGGGGCGCCTCCAGATGCCGGAGAAGTAGAAGAGCCTGCTCCACCGCCGGAATCTCCTAATAGTGAATCCAATTCTCCGCTCAGATTAAAATCAGCCGAGCCACCGCCCCCACCTCCCGGACTGGACCCGGTTAGTAATGCGTCTATATCGTCTTGTGAAAGGGAGCCTTCACCCATTAGGACTTGCCTCCAAAGGTTCTTTCTAAATTCTTCGACAGAACCGAAAGATTATACAAGAGAAATTCTAGGGAAGAATGAATGAAACCTGAAGATTTGACCAGTGTGCCCCCTCGAAATTCCGGAAATATTCTGGATTTTACCCAGGCTAAAAACCTGCTTTATTCGGAGCTCAAAGGTCTAGGAGTTAAGGATTCCGAACTTCCTGCATTTGTGCCCGATAAAAAAGATCTTAGGATAGAATTTCCAATCCCAGGCGCAGACAAAAGCCAACTTTTGGACTGTATCCAAATCGTTCGAAATCATATAGAAAATCTAAGGATCCATACGTTCGAACCTGGATATGTTTGTCTCCAAGCATTGAATGAGAATCTATTCGAGACCAAAAACATTTTAGACAATGCAAAGTTCCGTTTCTATTCAGGAAGGAACCAAAGCAAGATAGAGATCACTAAAAAGGGAGATTTCCATAGAGAGGAAGTTTTTTCCGCAATAGACCTATTTAAATATCTCAGACTTTCCAAACAAGAGTCCGTCCAAAATCCAAAGGAACTTCTGCTCAGACTAGGAATCGATGTATTCGATCCGATAGAAGCAAAGAAGAAGGGAGACTGGATGACATTCGAAACCATAGCAGGTTACGAAGACGTCAAAAGACAAATATTAGAATCCATTATACTTCCTTTAAAATCTCCTGAAACTCTAGAAGAACTTTCCAAACTCACTCGAAAGTTCCCGGGTAGAACAAAACCAAGGGCAATTCTTTTAGAAGGAGAACCAGGGGTCGGAAAAACCACCATGGCAAAAGTGATTTCCTGCATGACGGAGATCCCTCTTATCTATGTGCCTGTGGAATCTATTTTAAGTAAATATTATGGGGAAAGCGCTCAGAACATGGCTTATGTCTTCGACGTGGCTTCCCTATTCCCTTCCTGCCTTTTATTTTTGGACGAAATAGATTCTTTGGCTGGATCCAGGGACGACGGTCTATTCGAGGCCACCCGGAACATTCTATCCGTATTATTACGAAAATTGGATGGTTTCGAAGGGGGACAAAAATCAATCACCTTAGGTGCCACAAACAGAAAACAGGACTTGGATAAGGCTTTAGTCTCCAGATTCGACAGATCCGTATTCTTCCCCCTTCCAAACGAAAAAGAAAGAGCTGCGATATTAGGAAATTATGCTAAACATTTACAGGATTCAGAGCGTTTAACAATTTCACAACGATTAGGATCGCATTCTGGACGGGATTTAAGGGATTTCTGCGATTTTGTAGAAAGAAGATGGGCGGCCAATCTGATTGAAAAAGGATTGAAACCGACTCCTCCCCCCTATGAACTGTATCTGGAAACCAGTTCAAAATCCGGAAAATAAAAGTTTTCGGTGCGAAAATGTAAGTCTTGGATTTAATCGGGAGTCTATTTTACCGATACTAGAGACAGGGTATTCTCGACTTTCGGGAAACCCAAACGCAGAAGAGACCAAGGAAATAGGGTACAATGAAACGCAAAATCGCATTTTGCCTGGCAATTTTTTCAATCGCAGGCATACTCAACGCTCAAGACAACCAAGCCCAAAAGAAGGAAGACGGCCAAGTAGGTGCTGCCATTTTGGATACTGAAAAAGGTCTGGATCAAAGAGCATCCGCTCTAAACGAAAGACTGAAACGTCATACCGTACTCATGAAAATGAAAGTGCGTATTCTTCCATTCCGCACTGTTCTTTTCAAAGGAAAAGCAAACAACGACGAATGTGTGCCTGCTAATAGCAACGCACAAGAAGATGCAGCAAACAACTGTATCCGCGTAGAAGTTTACGATTTCATTAAGGACGAGGAAAGAGGACAAGGTAAGATCGTTCAAGGTGGACTTTCCAAATATATGGAAATCTACTTCGAAGGACCGAACACTAATGATCCCGATCCTAGAATGGAACCTCCTCGTAAAATTAGCAAAATTATAAGCAAAGTTTATAAAAACAACTTCCTAATCGAAGATAAATCGGTTTCCGAGATCATCGACAGGGCTCCAAATGATCAACCAGGACATAACGATAAGATCGAACTATTCTATCAAAAGAACGGTTATCCTGAAGGTGGTCGCCCTGAAACTCCTAGTGAAAAAGGTGTTGGTAAATATGTTCTTGCTAACGTAGAGAACACTAAGACCCACCCTATCCGTAACTCTTTCAAAAAGACTTTCTACATTAAACATTTGGATTCATTCGACAGATTGTTTACCAAAATTTTCGATTATAATGACCAATTGGGTAATGAGAACTACAAAGAGAACGTAAACACGCTCAAGGAATCCCTGAAATACTAAGCTAAGTGCGGTATATTCTTCCTTGTTCTTCCTGCGGCACTGAACTCAGGATTCCCATGGATTTGGGAAGACTGACTGTTCGGTGTCCTAGATGTTATCATTCTTTCGTTTTTGATCCGGAAGACCCGGCCAGTTTTAGAGGCGGAAGATACGATCTCCCCGGAGGAGACTCCGGAACCCAGAGTCCCCGTTCAGCACGGGGATTTTTTCGTTTTTTAGAAGGCAAATTCGAATCCATCAAATCCAGATTCAGTCGAAATAGATCCTACGGTTGGCAAAATCCAGGAGAACGTATTCAATCATTCGAAAATTATAATGATGATCCGAATCGTACAGGATTCGGCCCCCTACTCGCAAAATATATTCTATTCATTCTGATCCTGATCGGGGTCGCAAGAGCCTGTTTCTTTTCTTCTCAAAACTGGAATGACTCAGTTCCTAATTGGAACCAGCCTGAGACGCAGGAACCTTCTGTTCCTACTCCTAATGAAGAAGATGATAAGGCCCCTCAAGTAGAAATTTAAACTTATGAATTATCTAATATTGGATCCCTCTCAGAAAACAAATTCTGGGGAATTCAAGATCATCAATCCGGATCGGATCATTCATATTCTAAAAGTTTTACAAAAAAAAGAAGGAAATAAGATCAAAGCAGGTCTCCTAAATGAGAGTTTAGGATTTTTTAAAATTATAAATATATCTTCTCGGGAAATTTTAGGATCATATACTCCCATTATTAAACCTAAAAGAAGAAGTCCCGGTATTCATCTAATCGTTTCCGTCCAAAGACCCCCCACTGTGGAAAAGATCTTAGAACTTGCGGGTGTCTGGGGTGTACAATCCTTGGAATTCAGACTTGCTACACTTTCTAGAACCGAATACCTCACCTCCCCCGTATGGAAAGAAGAGAATATAAAAGAAAAACTGATCCTTGGAATGGAACAAGGTGGTAATGTTTTTCTACCTAAATTAGAACTTGGATTTGTTCCACCAGGCCAAAAAACAAGTTTCGAGAAGAAGGGATCGATCTCGGAAATAGTATCTTCTTCCCGTAAATTTTTCTACTTGGATAAAAAAGGAAAATTTATCCAAGAAAGTCTTCCTTTGGAGGAAAAAGAATATTCTATATTGGTAGGCCCCGAACCTGGCTGGACAAAAAAAGAATTGGAAGTGTTCAGAAAATCGAATATTTCAGGAGTCAGGCTTTCTTCTTCCGTTTTGAGATCGGAACAAGCTGTGTCCTTCTTCCTTTCCCAATGGGAAAACTCCTTGCCTCGTGTTAGAAGGACAAAGAGTTAGAAAATAGGACCTTCTGCTCGTCCTGCGCCACGAAACTATTCGAGGTGCTATCGTACACCCATCTACGAATATCCTGGACTCTGATCGAAATGAATCCCAGATTAAGAGCAGCTTCAATTGCTCCTACTGAATTATCATCTACCTTGAATGCGTCTTTATTTTGATCAAAGTTTTTACGCGTATAATAACCGGAGATCATGAATAATGAACCGATCGGGAAATATAAACCTACGAATATCCTAGAATTATTCGGTCCGGAATAATTTTCATAGTTAGCTTCCAGGGAAATCCTGTAAAAACTTAATACGACTGAAGTGAAATAACCTTTCAGTCTTGCAGCATCCGGATCCATTAGTTTAGCAGCTTCCAATTTCGTCATTGGAAGCTGGGAGTTCACATTAGCCTGATATCTTTCTAATTCATAAAAGCTATCGAAATACATAGGAATATAGTTCGCATCCATATTCCTATATTCAGGTTTAATCTTTGCGTAGATATCTTTTCCACCGAAGCGGAACATTGCGCCCGTATGAGTTCCTTTAGAATTCAATATTTTGATCGTGTTTACATCGTAGTATGGAGTGATCTCCACATACTTTGAGCTAATCAGTTTGTATTCGGCATCCATACCTTGGATGACTAATTTTTCAGACTGTTCTACGAGTGGATTATTATTAGAATCCAAACGTAAACGACCAGTTGTATCAAATGAAAGTTGTGTTGGTGCTTTTGTATCGAAAGCAGTCGTATATCCGATAGAGAATCTATTTGCGAAATTATCCTGATTGAAGAACTCTTTTAACTTTTCCTTACGAGATTCGGGTTTTTTCTCGATCGGGATCATTTCTTCTTTCATTTGGTGAGTCTTTTGATCTTCCACCAAAGCCCTGTATTTCTCTCTGTCTTCCGGATCTACTCCAGCTTCTTCATAAACTTTTTTTCTACCGGCTTCGTCTGCTACGTTTCCTTGTCCAAGCTGCAACATCCCGAATAACTGGGATCTGCCGGTAAATAGATCAAATAATTTGAATGCGATTGCAAATGGACGGACATATCCTCGAGCAGCACCAATCTCATGTGTATAAACCGAGTTTGTGAATACCTGCACTCCTCCATAATCATTATTAAAATCAGCCATAAGACCCACATTATAAATGTCTATCCTTTGGTTGTTCACATAACGGTTTACGATTGTTCCATGACCTATATATCCATCAAAAAGTTTTCCGGCATAAAAGGAGAAGGTTGTCTCCCCAGGTTTATAAAGTCCGTAGGTCCCGTACCAAATATTATTAATGAGCCTGAGATAATCGCTTTTCTGGTCATAGTCGATTTTACGGATACTTCCTACCTTTAAGGTTGGGTCCTTTGGATCCTGGTCATAGGCGAGAAAGTTCATCGGAGCCGTAAGAGATAATCCGAATTCTCCACCGAAATTCAAATTTAAGGTAGGAGCAAGATATAGATAATAGTCGTTATTAAACTTGTTCACCCCTGCATCGAATGTGAATGGATCAGGAGGCTGCATGAACTGTCTTCCCGGAGGCATCCAGAGTTGTGCTTCAAGTTCTTCTCCCGGTATTAGATAAAGTGAGAGAAGGATAATTCCAGGAAGTATTAGAGATCTTTTAATTAAATTCAAAAAGTTTAATTTCATATTTGAGCCGGAATATTCCGGGGACCGTATTTCAATTCATCCAAAAATAGTACCACTAGTATCGTATTACATACGTGGAATCTAAATGACTTACCGATTCTACCAGAACCTTGCGTTGAAAAACCAATAAAACAGGAACATTTCTCGTATTTTAGAAAATATTTTCCAGAATTTACTGAATTTCACTTCTTAAGGGATGAATTTTAGAAAGAATTTTCAGTTTAGTTCTGAAATCCATATTGTTCGCTATAGCGATTATTTTATCCTATTTATTAAATTTTAGATGGACATTGTGGAGCAAATTTCTACGCTCAGTAAAAAGGAGCCCTAGCGATGGCAAGAAACTATAAACCAGAAACAATCGTTCTTCACGGAGGACAGGCCCCGGATCCAACTACCACATCCAGGGCAGTCCCTATCTACCAAACTACGTCCTATGTTTTTAAGGACACAGATCATGCAGCGAGGCTATTCGGTCTCCAGGAATTCGGTAATATTTATACCAGGATCGGTAACCCGACTACTGATGTTTTAGAACAAAGAGTTGCAGCATTAGAAGGCGGAGTAGCAGCTCTTGCGACTGCTTCCGGTCAGTCCGCAGAAACATTAGCACTTTTGAATATAGTAGAAGCTGGACAAGAAATCGTAGCGTCTTCTTCCCTTTATGGTGGGACTTATAACCTTCTTCACTATACTTTCCCTAAACTCGGGATCAAAGTTCATTTTGTGGACCAGTCCAATCCTGAAAATTTCAAAAAAGCGATCAATGATAAGACTAGAGCCATCTTTGCCGAAACCTTAGGAAATCCTAAATTGGATACTTTGGATATCGAAGCGGTTGCAAAAGTTGCTCATGATGCAGGAGTTCCTCTTGTAATCGACAATACCCTACCTTCTCCTTATCTGATCCGTCCTATCGATTTTGGTGCGGACGTGGTAGTTCACTCCTTGACCAAGTTTTTAGGAGGTCACGGAACTTCCATCGGTGGAATCATCGTGGATTCAGGTAAATTCAATTGGGGGAACGGTAAATTTAAGAACTTCACAGAGCCGGATCCAAGTTATCATGGCCTAAAATTCTGGGATGTTTTCGGTAAATTCGAACCGTTTGGCGGAGTAAATATTGCGTTCATCATCAAGGCTCGTGTCCAAGGTTTAAGGGATTTAGGACCTGCAATTTCTCCTTTTAACGCGTTTAATATCCTGCAAGGTATTGAAACTTTGCCTTTGAGAATCACACAACATTCTCAAAATGCTCTGAAAGTTGCGGAATATCTTTCTAAACATCCTAAGGTGTCTTGGGTGAACTACCCTGGTCTTCCTTCCGACAAAAACTATGCTCTGGCTAAAAAATATCATACCAGAGGATTATTCGGAGCGATCATAGGATTCGGAGTGAAAGGTGGAATTCCGGAAGCTAAGAAGTTGATAGATGGCCTGGAATTATTCTCCTTGCTTGCAAACGTAGGAGATGCAAAATCACTTGCTATCCATCCGGCTTCCACTACTCACCAACAGTTGAGTCCGGAAGAACAATTGGCTGCAGGTGTGACTCCGGAGTTTATCAGACTCTCAGTTGGTCTAGAACATATAGACGATATTATTACGGACCTGGACGAAGCACTGAAAAAGGTGTGACTTCCGACTCCGTCCAAAAAATCGTCTAATAATCGGCCACTTTCTCTTTTTACTTTCCTAAGCTTGCTTGGGATCGTCTGAAAAAGGAAAGTGGCTTAGTTATTTGGAACTTAAATCATGGGATCGAATCAATCCATCGGCATAGTCGAACCAAAAACCGCAGTGCTGGGAGATCTACGCCTGGACAACGGTTCCATTCTTTCCCCCACCGTAGTTGCTTATGAAACCTACGGAACACTTTCTCCAAATAAGGACAATGCAATACTAATCTGCCATGCACTTTCGGGCGACGCTCATGCTGCGGGTTTTCATTCCGAATCAGAAAAACGTCCAGGTTGGTGGGATGAATATATCGGCCCGGGCAAAGCATTTGATACAAATCAATATTTCGTAATATCATCTAATGTGATCGGCGGATGTAAGGGTTCTTCCGGGCCTATGAGTATCAATCCTGTTAGCGGAAAACCTTATGGTTCCAGCTTTCCTTTCGTTTCCATCAAGGATATGGTAGCTGCTCAAAAACTTTTGGTAGAATCTTTCGGTATCCAAAGATTACTCTGTGTAGCCGGCGGTTCTATGGGTGGAATGCAGGCTTTACAATGGAGCATTTCTTATCCGGATGTTTTAGAAAATTGTATAATTCTCGCCTCTTCTGCAGAACATTCCGCAATGCAGATCGCTTTTAATGAAGTGGGAAGGCAGGCAATTCTTTCCGATCCGAATTGGAATAATGGACTGTACGAAGACAGTGCAACTCCTAGAAAAGGTCTTGCTTTAGCAAGGATGATGGGCCATATCACTTATCTTTCTGATCATAAGATGAGAGAAAAATTCGGCAGGAAACCGCCTATTGGAAACCTACTAAATTCTGATTTCGCGGTCGGAAGTTATCTAATCTATCAGGGAGAAAGTTTCGTAGATCGTTTTGATGCGAATTCTTATATCTATGTGACAAAGGCTTTGGATCATTTTAGCTTGGGAAAAGGCCAGGAACTTACTAAGGCACTTAGTCCTGCTCAATGTAGATTTTTAGTGGTTTCCTATAGTTCTGATTGGCTCTACCCTCCTTCTCAATCTAGAGAAATTGTAAAAAGTTTAGAAGCCTCCGACAAAAGAGTCTTTTATGTAGAGCTAACTACGAATGAAGGTCATGATAGTTTTCTTCTTCCGAACCAAAGGCAAGAGGATGTGATCCGAGGTTTTCTAAATATGCCGGTGAATGAATGATAGATTCTAAGATCTTAAGTAGTACTACTTTGAGAGAAAGACCGGACTTCGCTTATATTCTGGATACGATCTCACCAGGCTCTAGAGTTTTGGACCTTGGTTGCGGTAACGGAGACCTTCTCTATCTTCTAAAACAAAAAGGGATTAGAGGACAAGGCATCGAGAAGGACGAAGATGCTATTGTTGAATGTATCCGCAAAGGTGTATACGTTCACCATGGGGATATCGACGAAGGTTTAAGCCATCACGAAGATAAACGTTTTGATTATGTGATCTTAAACCAGACCATCCAAGAGACTAGACATCCGGGAGATATTATTAAGGAATGTTTAAGGATCGCGAAACGAGTGATCATCGTTTTTCCGAATTTTGGATATTGGGAAGTTCGTTTTAGGATTTTATTCCAGGGAAAAACTCCTGTTACGGATCTTCTTCCTTATCGTTGGTTCAATACACCCAATCTACACTTTTTATCCGTTTTAGATTTCCAAGAGTTCTGCGATATTCGAGGTTTCACTGTCGAAGATAGAGCATTCTTCACTGATCTGAAACAGGTGAAATTCAGTCCTAACTTTTTTGCAAAGTTGGCTTTATTTCAGATTCGTTAAAATGTAGGAGTTCCTACACGCGCGACCTAAGGCCAATTTAACCTACGGGCACCTTCCCTGCTCTTTCTAAAGCCTGGTCGATCAAAGACTGGTATAATGTTTGGATCGGAATCCCAGCTGCTTTTGCTTGTTGAGGGATAAGACTTGTCTCTGTCATTCCGGGTAACGTATTTGTTTCCAGAACGAATGGAGTTTCTCCTACGATTATAAAATCAGTTCTAGAATATCCTTCACATCCAAGTGTTTTATGAGCGAGAATGGATTGTTCTTGGATCTTAGAAATGATCTTTTCAGGTAAACGAGCCGGAGTGATCTCTTGGGAAAGTCCGGGTTTGTATTTGGATTCTACATCGAAAAATTCTCCACCTGGAATGATCTCAGTTGGAGGAAGCGCTTCTAATATTCTTTTAGAACCTTCTTTCTTTTCCCAAACTCCGCAGGAAACTTCCGTTCCTTTTAAGAATTTTTGTAAGATCGCATGTTCTTCCGCATCGAAAAATTCAGGTAATCTTTTACGAAGATCTTCGGGTCCTTCTATCCTAAATGTATGAAAACTGGAACCGCCTTCCACAGGTTTTAGAAAAAGCGGATATTCTAAACCTGAATTTTCGACCGAAGTCGGATTTTCAGAATATTCTTTTTTTCTCAATTCCCAAAATGGAGCTACAGACATTCCGGCAAGTTGGAATAACCGGTTTGCTCTGATCTTATCCATTGCAAGTGCAGATGCTTTTACATCTGATCCTGTGAATGGGATTCCTAGAACTTTTAAAAATCCTTGGACGGAACCGTCTTCTCCGCTAGTTCCATGTAATCCTAAAAATGCAACATCACAATCTAAAGAAGAGAATATTCCAGCGTTAGTAGAATGCAGTTCCTCGAATTCTTTTAGATACTCTTCAGGATTTTTGGAATTTCCTTCCGGAAACTCGGGTCGATACTCTTTAGGGATGACCCATCTACCATCTCTGGAAATGAGAATGGGTTTGACCGAATGTCCCATGGAAGACAAAGTTTTACTTATGAAAGTGCCTGTGCGCAGGGAAATTTCGTGTTCTGTGGAAGTTCCGCCGAATAAAACTGCAATTTTCAATGATCTAATCCCCTGTTGTTTAGGATTTTCCGGGAAGAATGATAAATAAGAATCTAGTACTGATCCTTTTCTTCCTAGTTTGTACGGAAAGTCTATTTTCGGAATACCCTTTCAAACCGGTTTCTCCTTATCCTTCCGAATACAAACAATTTTGGTTCTTATACCAATCCGAAAAAAGATTGGGAGAAGAAGAACAGATCTTCAGACCGTTCTTCTCCACTTATAAAGAAACTAAATCCAATTATAGATATGATACATTTTTATTCCCCATCTACTATTCCGAAAAGACTGATTATTGGAGGGTCTGGAGCTTTTTATTTTTTATTACCGGAACAGAGACCTATCATGATGATCTAGGCTGGGATGAGGATACTCTTTCTCCATTTCTGATTTGGGGAAAAGGAGAAACTGCTAGGGAATCCTATTTTGGATTTTTCCCTTTCTTCGGAAGGCTCAGAGGAAAGGCAAGTTATTCGGAGTTGAACTTCACTCTCTTCCCACTTTATTCGAATTGGAAATACAAAAATTATAATGCTCATGGGATCTTATGGCCTCTCATCATGTGGGGAGGTTCCGAAGTCAGAAACGATCTAAGGATCCTACCTTTCTATTCTCATAAGATCCATAAGGGAAAATACGAACGTTATTCCATCCTTTGGCCTTTTATACAATGGGGAAGTAACAACGAAGATAAAAGGGAACCTTTTACTTATAAAATGTTTTGGCCCTTATATCTTGCCAAGGATTCCGAATTCGGAAATATGAAAGCCAGGGCATTTCTTTGGTTCCCTATTTTCGGTTCTTTGTTTTCTTACGGGTATGATAAAAGAACTCACGAAAAAGATCTGAATATTCTATTTTTCTTTTTTCAATATGGTCAAAACGACGACGAAGATTACAGAAAGTTAATTTTATTTCCTTTTTACGGATATTATAGATTCGCGTATAAGGAGACCAGATTTTTCACTCCATTTTATTTTCGCTTGAGCACCGATAGTTATCATATCAAATCTTCCGAAACCTACTTTATCCCATTTTGGTGGAGAACGAATAGGACTTACGTTCAATGGGGAAGAGAAGAAAATTACTATAAACTCTGGCCTCTATTTCGTTGGCATGAAGACAGAGAAGGTAACCTGACTTGGAATCTTCTTTCTTTATTTCCTATAAAATCCGAACTTGTGGAAAGGATCTGGGATCCGGTCTGGTCTATTATTGAGTATCAAAAATTATCCAACGGAGAAAAAAGGCTCTCTTTTTTAATGAGGCTTTATACCCAGAGATGGAACGAAGAAGAACTGCATATCCATGTGCCATTGCTCGTGGAATACAGCTCTACTCCGGAAAAAACATCTTATCAATTTTTATACGGTCTATTCGGATTAGAAAAAAACAAGGATAAGACCACTGTGCAGATTTTTTGGTGGATTAGGCTCTAATCGAAATGTTGGATACCTTTAAAGAAAAAGCGAACGATACTCTTTATGCCGCAGGTTACACGATCGTTCTGATCGCGGAAACTTTTTTAAACCTAAGATTTACCGTCGAAAAACGGAAAGAAATTTTAGACCAAATGTTTATCGCAGGTGTTGGAAGTTTATTCGTAGTTTCTGTAGTAGCTGTTTTTACAGGGATGCTTCTTACATTAAACACAGGACTTGGCCTAAAAGATTTCGGAGCGGAAGGCCAGATCGGACTTCTTCTTACAATCACTCTCACTCGAGAAATGTCCCCTTTTATGACTGCATTGATCTTAGCTGCTTCCATAGGTTCGGCTATCGCTGCTGAAATCGGAACCATGAAAGTTTCGGAAGAAATTGACGCTCTGGAAGTGATGTCGATTGACCCGGTTCGATTTCTGGTATTTCCGAGAGTATTAGGTTTTTCTTTAATGGTTCCGGTCCTCTGCGTATATTCCAGCATCTTAGGAATTTTAGGCGGCGCAATCGTAGGTCATTTCCAATTGGGAATCGAATATATTGTGTATTTCCAAGACGTGAATGAAAGGATCACTTCAATTCCCGGTCTAAAAGATCTTTACACCGGTTTATTCAAAGGTTACGTATTCGGCCTGATCATTTCGGCAATTTCTTGTTCTCATGGTTTGAGGACTTCAGGTGGAGCGATCGGAGTCGGTAGAGCCACCCGAGAATCAGTGGTAACTTCTTTCTTGATGGTTATCTTTTTTGGTTATGTGATCACAGCGATCTTTTACAGGCAATAAGTCATGGAAGAATACGCAATTGAACTAATTAATCTGCATAAGGCTTTCGGCCAGAGAAAGATCCTAAAAGGAATGAATCTCCAAGTAAAAAAAGGAGAGACCTTGGTTGTACTTGGACCTTCCGGAACTGGAAAGTCAGTCACCTTAAAACATATCACAGGTCTATTAGATCCGGATGCAGGAGAATGTAAGATCTTCGGAGAAAAAATTTCAGGCGCAGAAATTCCGGAAAGAGAAAGGATCCGTTCTAAAATGGGTGTTCTATTCCAGTCCGGAGCACTTATCAACTGGATGACTGTTTTTGATAACGTTGCACTCCCCTTGAGAGAGCATAAATTATATCCTGAAGATGAGATCCAGCGGATCGTCGCCGAAAAACTTAGGTTAGTGGATATGACGGTGGCAAAAGACAATTTTCCGAATGATATCTCGGGCGGTATGAAGAAGAGAGCCGGTCTTGCAAGAGCGATCGCTTCCAATCCTGAAATCATTTTATATGATGAGCCTACATCCGGTCTGGATCCAGTTATGTCGAACGTAATCAACGAGTTGATTATTCGGATCAAAAAGGAGACCGGTGCGGCTCAAGTGGTGGTCACTCATGATATGTCCAGTGCATACATGATAGCCGACCGCATTTCATTTTTTTACGGTGGACAGGTATTATTTACGGGAACTCCGGAAGAAGTGCAGAATTCTCCAAACGAATTTATCCGTCAGTTTATCAACGGGCACACAAAGGGACCAATGATTCTGGAAACTAAGAATTGAAACCTGGGTCCTAGGAGAATATTCTGGATAAAAAGTCCGATATATATAGTAAGAGTTTTGGATCCTAAATGAAATCCTTTCGTTATCTTTTAGTAGGTGCTATCTTTTCCGTCGCCTTGGTCGTCGTAGGTTATTTTACCGTTATGACAGAAGGTGGCCCCGTTCAAAAAAGGGGAGAATTCCTAAAGATCAATTTCAAAAACTCAGAAGGGATCAAGGTAGGAAACAAGGTCACCGTCCAAGGCGTTCCATTCGGTTATGTTTCCAATATTCGACTCATCCAAATAGATGAAAATGGAGCAGTACTTCCCGCTGGAGAAGTGGGAGTCGCCACAAGGGTCGAAGTTACTATTCTTCTAAAAGAACCTGTACGTTTGTACGAAAATTATGATATTGCAATACGTAACGAAAGTTTACTTTCCGGGCGAGTGATTTCTATAGATCCAGGGACTTCCGAATCTACGGAAGAAGGTAAAGGTGCTCCAAGGACCTTCCAAGTTGTGGATTATAAATCCGGGGCTGCTTCTTTAAAAGGAAGAGTACTACAGGATCCACTTGTTTCTCTTTCCGAATTGATCGCAGAAAATAGAGGAGATATACGAAAAACTTTCTCTAACGTAGCGGATATCACTACTAAGATCAATAGCGGAGATGGGACCTTAGGCAGGTTAATTAACAGGGACGATCTTCATACGAATGTGAATACCGTATTGACGGATGCACAGATTGTTCTACGAGAACTGAGAGAAGGTCTGGAAGATACCCGCGAGCAAGCCCCTGTCACAAGCTTTATCCGCGCAGCACTCAGCTCTTTCTAAAACCTTTTTCTTGCCAAATCCGGTTATATGCGGGAGACTTTCCCAATGTCTTCTCGTAAAATTGCAATTATCGGAA